>DALZZG010000071.1:0-6456 GCA_031987665.1 Stenotrophomonas sp.
CGTGCTGATCGCCGAGACCGGCGGCCAGAACGCCTTCATCGCCGACTCCTCGGCGCTGCCGGAGCAGCTGGTCAAGGACGCCATCGGCTCGGCCTTCACCTCCGCCGGCCAGCGCTGCTCCGCCGCGCGAGTGCTGTTCGTGCAGGACGACATCGCCGACAAGGTGATGGGCATGCTGGCCGGTGCGATGGCCGAACTGAAGGTCGGCAACCCGGGCGAACTGTCCACCGACGTCGGCCCGGTCATCGACAACGACGCACTGAAGATCCTCACCGACCACGCCGCACGCATGGACGGCGAAGCCCGCCTGATCGCCGCCGCCCCGCTGGCCGCCGAAGCCGCGCACGGCACCTTCTTCGCACCGCGCGCCTACGAGCTGAAAGACCTGGGCCAGTTGCACAAGGAGATCTTCGGGCCGGTGCTGCACGTCATCCGCTGGAACGCCGATCAGCTCGACGCGGTGATCGACCAGATCAACGCCACCGGCTACGGCCTCACCCTCGGCGTGCATTCGCGCATCGACGAGACCGTTGACCGCATCGCCGCACGCGTCAACGTCGGCAACGTCTACGTCAACCGCAATCAGATCGGCGCGGTGGTCGGCGTACAGCCCTTCGGCGGCCAGGGCCTGTCCGGCACGGGCCCCAAGGCCGGCGGCCCGCACTACCTGCTGCGCTTCGCCACCGAGAAGACAGTGACCGTGAACACCACCGCCGCAGGCGGCAACGCCTCGCTGCTGACTCTCGGGGATTAAGCGGAAAGCAGGGGACGGGGAAGTGGGAACTGGGAGCTGGGAGCGGAAGGCGGCTTATGCATGCACAACGCCCCTCCTATCACCGAGGCCAGTGCGCTTCTGTCCCCTCCCTTTCGCAAAGCGAAGGGGAGGGTCAGGGAGGGGTGCCGTCAGCTCCTGAATATCCCAAGCCTCGAAGAAGCCCCGCACAAGCGGGGCTTCTTCGTTTCCCATAAAGCACCGCAGCAGCCCAACAACCGCGTAGCCCGGGTAAGCGCAGCGCACCCGGGGCCTTCCGCGACGCACTCCGATGAAACGCGCGTTTCCCACGCTCCCCCGCATCCCGGGTGCGCTGGCGCTTACCCGGGCTACAAAGGCCGCGCCCCGCGATTACAACGTGCAAGACAGCCTGCGCCGCCGTTGATTCACACCAAACCCCACGCAAACAGAAAGCCCCGCTTTCGCGGGGCTTTCTGCATGCATCACGCTACAAGCCGGATCAGAACTTGTAGTTGATCGAAGCGGCCAGGATGTCGCCGCCCACTTCGTACTTGCCCTGCAGCACGTTGCCGGTGGCCGAAGCAACATTGATCGCCGGCTCGTTGGTGAACAGGTGGGTGTAGCCGAAGTTGAACTCGGTGTTCTCCGACGGGGTCCAGCCCAGGCCCAGCGAGAGCCACTTGCGGGTCACGTCCGGCACGCGCACGTCACGGTGCGCATAGGTGGTCGGGCTTTCGTCATAGGCCAGACCGCCACGCAGGGTGATGGTGTCGGACAGCTTGTACTCGGTACCGATCGAACCGAAGGTGGTGTCCTTGTAGTGGAAGCCCAGGGTGTAGTCCGGCTGGTTCGAGGCGAAATCAACGGTCACCTTGTCGAACGCCGGCTTCCACGCGGTGCGCGACACGTCGCCCATCACGGTCCAACGGTCGTTGATGCGGTGGGTGACGCTCATGGTCAGCGACGCCGGCAGAGTCACGGTGGCCTTGCCCGAGGTGTCCACGAAGGTGCCCGGAGCGGTCTGGGCCAGCAGTGCCGCCGTTGCCGGGGTCACGTCGAAGTTGGCCTTGCCGCCGGTGATCTTGTGCTCGACCTTGGAGCGGTAGCTGAACGCGATGTTGGTGTTCTCGGTCGGGCTCAGGGTGGTGCCCAGCACGTAACCGAACGCATTGTTGTCGCCTTCGATGGTGACGAAGCCGTCAGCGCTGCCCGGGGTGAAGCCCATCTGTGCCATCTGCTGCGCAGCCTGGGCGGCCGCGGCACGGGCCTGTGCCGGCGTACCACCGGCAGCCAGAACGGCGGCCGAGGCCTTCTGCTGTGCGCTGCCGCTGATCACGGCGCCCATGTCCAGCGCGTTGGACAGCTCGATGGTCAGGTGCTCGACGAACACCTGCGCGCCGAAGGACACGTACGGGTTCACGTCATACGAGAACGAAGCACCCAGGTCGATGGCCTTCAGGTCGGTGGTGACGCCGTGGTAGCGGCCCACCCAATCCTTGTCGTATTCGGTCTTGAAGCCGAACGGTGCGGTCAGCGACATGCCGAAGTGCATGTTGTCGTTCTCGCCGAACGGCAGGTGGAAATAGGCTGCCGGAACCGGGGCGATCATGCCGGCGTCGCCGCCGTTGCCACCAGTGATGTTGGTGCCGGTGCCCGGGCCGGTCGGGCCGGCGTTGCGTGCACCGAACTTCTCGAATTCAGCCGAGAAGCTGATGGCGCTCAGGTCAGCCTGGACCTGGCGGCCGTCGAGCAGGCGCATCGAAGCCGGGTTGGTCGCGACGACCGAGGCATCGCCCCAGGCGCTGGTCGAACCGGCGAAAGCGCGGCCCAGGCCCTTGGCGCTGTTTTCCTTCAGCTGGAAGGCAGCAGCGTGAGCGTGGCCGAAAGCCAGAGCGCCGGCGATGCCGACGGCAAGGGCGGTGACGCGGGCGAAAGTGGAAGCGGTCATGTCGAAACTCTCTCCGTAAGAGCAGTGGTTGTCGTTTTTGCGCCTGCGCTTTCCAGATGACATTGCTATCGGAAAAGCACGCCGGAGACCCCTCCCGACATACGACGCCGTATGTAGTATTACCCACCTGCGTTAACTAAACAATAACGTGACCCGGAAAATTTGATCCCCTTCGCAGACAGCACCGGGTTAGGCTTGGCGCCACATGTTCGTGTCCATTCCCTCCCGCAAGAAGCAGGGCCTGCGCTGGGCCGTGCCGCTGCTCTCGCTCGCCATCTGGCTGGCATTCCTGTGGGCAATCTCACGCCCGGGTGAGGCCAGACGATCGCTGTGGATGGATTGGGGTGCCCTTTCCACCGGTCTGGGCAATCCGCAGGACTGGTGGGCCGCCCTGCGCGACGGCAGCGTGCTGCGCCTGTTCACCGCCCTGTTCCTGCATGCCGACTGGCTGCATCTGCTCGGCAACCTGGTGTTCCTGCTGATCTTCGGCCTGCCCGCCGAACGGGTACTGGGCCCGTGGCGGCTGCTGTTCCTGTTCCTGTTCGGCGGCGCCATCGCCAACCTGGCCGCGCTCTACGCCATGGGCTCACCGGACCGCATCATCATCGGCGCCAGCGGTGCGGTGTCCGCGCTGATGGGCGCCTACCTCACCCTGTTTCCGGGCGCGCGGCTGGGCGTGGTGCTGCCGCTCGGCCTGTTTCTTGAATTCGTGCGCGCGCCCGCGTTCCTGCTGATCGGCGTATGGGCCGCGCTGCAGGTGGTGTTCGCCTACATCGGCCCGAGCTTCGGCATGGTGGCGTGGACGGCGCATGTGGCCGGCTTCCTGTCCGGCATCATCTACGGGCTGTATATCCGCACCGCCATCGCGCGGCGGCTGCGCAAGAACCACGGCTTCTGATCCGCCTGCCTCGACGTGGGCTCCTATAATCCGGCCATGCGCGACAAGCCTCTCTACAAAGTCACGTTCCTCAACCACGGCAAGGTCTATGCGCTGTATGCCGGTCGTGTGGGCAGCAGCCACCTGTGGGGCTTCAACGAAGTCGCCGAGCTGGTGTTCGACATCCACGACGGCGTGGTGGTGGACCCCACCGAAGAACGCCTGCGCGAGGAATTCGGCAACACCAAGGTGCTGCACCTGCCGATGCAGAGCATCGTGCGCATCGAGGAAGTGGAGAAGAAGGGCCAGTCCAGCATCCGCGATGCCGCCACCGGCGAAACCGTGGTCACCCCGTTCCCGGTTCCCGGCAAACCGCGCTGAGAACAGCAGTCGCTGCCTTTCTGTAGCCCGGGTAAGCGAAGCGCACACGGGGCCTGCCGATCCAGGCACGGCATGGCTCCGATTGCCAAATGGTGCGAGGGACATGCCTCCCCTAACGCTCCGCACCTGAGAGCCTCCGCCGCGCACCCGGGGGCCGCCGATCCAGGCACTGCATGGCTTCGATCAACAAATGGTGCGAGGGACACACCTCCCTTGGCGACTCCGCATCTGACAGCCGCCGCCACCCACCCGTAGCCCGGGTAAGCGAAGCGCACCCGGGATCTCCGCAATCGGGAGGTGGCGGTGTGTCCCGGGTGCGCTTCGCTTACCCGGGCTACAACAGCGCTGCGTCAGCCACGAGTTGACCGCATCCGCCAGAAACAACCAGCCCCGCATGATGCGGGGCCGTTGTCATTTCACTTGCCGTCGTCCGCCGCAGGCGCAGGCGGCTCGTCCGGTGTTGCGGGTGTGGCCGCTGGCTTTGCCGCTTCGGTCGGCTTGTCCTGCACAGCCGCGGGCTTTGCTTCCGTCGCCTTTTCCTCAGCCTTTTCCGTAGACGCCGGCGTTTGCGCTGCCGCCGGCTTCACCTCAGCAGCCGCCTTCGCTTTGGCCGCTGCCGCAGCTGCAGCTGCAGCTGCCGCCACCGAACCCGGCTGCTTCAGTTCCTGCAGCGCCGAATCGATCGGCCCATCACCCGGCAGCACCACGCCCACCTTGCTCGCATTGGCTTCGTCATCGCCACGCAGGTGTCCCGGCAGGCTGGCTTCGCTGTAGTCGGCCAGACTGGCCGGCAGGTCCTTGTTGACCTCGTCTTCCGCCGGCGACAGCTCCACTTCCGGCACGATGCCGGTGGCCTGGATCGAGCGGCCGCTCGGCGTGTAGTAGCGCGCGGTTGTCAGCTTGACCGAATCCCCGTTGTCCAGCGGCAGCACGGTCTGCACCGAGCCCTTGCCGAACGTGCGGCTGCCGATCACCCGCGCGCGCTTGTTGTCGCGCAGCGCACCGGCCAGCACTTCCGATGCACTGGCCGAACCGGCATCCACCAGCACCACCACCGGCGCACCCTTCAGCAGGTCACCCGGCGTGGCATCGAACTTCGCATCACTGATCGAAATACGCCCGCGCGTGCTGACGATGCCGCCCTTGTCGAGCAGGTCATCGGCCACCTGCACCGCTGCGGTGAGCAGGCCACCCGGGTTGCTGCGCAGGTCCAGCACCAGCCCCTTGAGCTTGCCGCCGGACTGCGCCTGCAGCTGGGCCAGATGCTTCTGGAAATCTGCACCGGTATCGGCCTGGAAGGTGCTGATGCGCACATAGCCGTAGCCCGGCTCCAGCACCTTGCTGCGCACACTGGTGACACGAATGGTTTCGCGCACCACAGTCACGTCGAATGGTTTCCTGTCGCCGCGTTCGATGGTCAGCACCACCTTGCTGCCGGCGGGGCCGCGCAGGGGCTCCATCGCTTCGATCGCACTGATCGGCTTGCCGTCGATGGCGACGATCAGGTCACCGGCCTGCAGGCCCGCGCGTGCGGCAGGCGTGTCGTCGATGGGCGACACCACCTTCAGCGTGTTGTCTTCCTGCTGCAGCAGTTCCACGCCAATGCCTTCGTACGCGCCGGAGGCCTGCTCGTCGAACGCTTCGGCATCGGCTTTGTCGAAATACGTGCTGTGCGGGTCCAGCTCCAGCAGCAGGCCGCGCACCGCCGACTGCATCAGCTTCTTGTCATCCACCGGATCGACATAGGCCGCACGCACCGCGTTGTAGACGGCGGTGAAACGGCGGATCTCATCAAGCGGTACACGCGAGGTCACCGATTCCTTGGTGTCCGGGTCGTCGGCCGACGCCGCCTTGGCAGGTGTGCTCTGCGCAAACGCGAGCGTGGGGGACAGGGCGAACAGCAGGGCAGCTGCAAGACGGGCTACACGCATGAACCACTCCATGAGAAAACGGGCGCACGCCGCAGCGTACCTGTCCCGATTATGCGCGATGACCGGCTAAATTCCCGTTGAACCCACGCGCATGCGCGACACCGCCCGACATGTGCGGTTTAGCCTTGCGCTGGCCGCGTCAATGCGCGGTGATCACTGGCGCTGCAGCCAGGTCGAGGGGTCCACCGGTTGTCCATTGCGGCGCAGCTCGAAGTACAGCGCAGTGACGCCCTGCCCGCCCGAATTGCCGACCTTGGCCACTGTCTCGCCACGGCGCACCTGCGCACCTGCGTCACGCAGCAGGGTGTCATTGTGCGCGTACAGGCTCATGTAGCCGTTGCCGTGGTCCACGATCAGGATCATGCCGTAGCCGGTCATCCAGTCGGAGAACACCACCGTACCGTCAGCCACCGCTGTCACGGTGCTGCCCGCCGCCGCGCCGATCAGCACGCCATGGCTGCTGCGGCCATCGGGCAGGCGGCCGCCATAGCGGGCCAGCAGGTTGCCCGACAACGGCCATCCCAGCCCGCCTACCTTGGGCGCGGGTGCATTGGCCACCACGCGCGGCGGTGCCTTGCCCGGCGTC
>DALZZG010000071.1:6466-10507 GCA_031987665.1 Stenotrophomonas sp.
CAGCACGGCGTGCAGCGGCACGCCGCTCGGCTTCGGCACGCGCGGCGGCAGCTCGCAGGTTGGCCAGCAACCGCTCCAGCGACTGCGCGTCCTTGCCCAGCGCCTTCTCACGCTCGGCACGGTCCTGATAACGCTGGTCCAGCTCCGTGAGCACGCTGGCACGCTGGCGACGGTCCTGCGCCAGCGTCGCCGCCTGCTCCCGCTGCTGCGCGCGCGCCTGCTCCAGCTCGCGGCTGCGCGTCACGATCGCCTGCTCGGTGCTGGTAAGGGTCTGCAGGTCAGCAGTCAGCGTGGTGATCGCCTTGGCACGCTCGCGCTGCAGGTAGCGGTGATAGGCCAGCTCACGGTTGGCATCGGCCACGGTGTCCTGCGACAGCAGCAGCTTCAGCGGCGCGTGGTTGCCCAGCTGGTACGCCCCGCGCAGCAGGCCTGCCAGCTGTTTGCGCTGCTGGGCCAGGCCCTGCTCCAGCGTGGTCTTGCGCTGCTGCAGTTCGACCAGCGCCTGCTGCTCGCGGCGCACCGCCGCTTCGGTCTCGGCGACCGCACGGCCACTGCGGGCCACCTTCTCGTCGGCCTCGCGCAGGTGCTGCTGGGCCTGTCCCCGCTGGCCTTCCAGCTCTCGCCGCTGCTGGCTGACATCCTTCAGCTCGCCACGCAGCTCCCGGAGCTTCTTCTCGGCCTCGCGCGGGTTGTCCTGCGCCAGCAGGGGACCCGCCACCAGTGCCAGCACCAGCAGGCAGCCAGCACGCCAACGCGGCGTGGTCGCGGACCGGTCAGGGTGAAGGCGGCGGTTCAGGCGCAATGGCGTTCCAATGACTTCAGGCAGGTGCGGATTGTAACCAAGCATGGTGCCATCAGGCCCTGTCCCCCTGAACGCTTCGCTGGAGACCCCCATGAAACGTCTGCTTCTGGTACTGGCCCTGGCTGCCAGCGCACCACTGGCGATGGCCGACGATGACATCAGCAAGGTCAATGGCAGCATCCAGACCGATGCCGGCGCCACCTACGGCGATCTGGATACCGTCAATGGTTCCATCCATCTGGCCAGCGGCGTGCGTGCCGGCAGTGTGGAAACAGTGAACGGCAGCGTGCAGGCCGACGGCAACGTCACCGCGCACAGCATCGAGACCGTCAACGGCGCCATCCGTGGCAGCACCAGGCTGATGGTGAGCGGCGGGGTGGAGACCGTGAACGGCAGCATCTTCGCTGATCGTGGCAGCCGCATCGATGGCGACGTCGAAACCGTCAACGGCGCCATCGGCCTGGTAGGCACCGTCGTCGGTGGCAACATCGAGACGGTCAATGGCGACATCACCGTCGGCATTGATTCGGTGGTGAACGGTGGCGTCAAGGTCACGCGCCCGTCGTTCGGCATCTCGCTGACGCCACCGCGCAAGCCGCGCATCATCATCGGCCCCAACGCCGTGGTGGAAGGGGCGCTCATCTTCGAGCGCGACGTCACGTTGTACGTCCATGACAGCGCCCGCATCGGCCCGGTCACCGGCGCCACCGCGCAGCGCTTCAGCACTGGCACTGCGCCAGCCAACTGAGCGCGCCCGCATTTTCGCGCCTAGAATCGGGGTTCGCCCCGATTCTGGAGTTCCCATGCCACGCCATCTGTTGTTGTGCCTTGCCGCCAGTGCGGCACTGGTCGCCTGCAAACAGGAGCAGACGCCACCGCCCGCAGCCGAAACCCCCGCAGCGCCTGCCGCCACCCATGCCTTCAATGCACAGATCAACGCCGCCGACTTCGGCGAACTGGTCAAGCACCTCGCATCGGATGAATTCGAGGGCCGCGCGCCGGGCAGCAAGGGCGAAGAACTGACGGTCAACTACATCCGCGACCAGATGCAGCGCATCGGCCTGCAGCCGGGCAACGGCGACAGCTGGTTCCAGGACGTGCCGATGACCGAAACCACGGCCGACCCGAAGACCGTGCTGAAGATCCAGCGCGACGGCGCCAGCCAGGATCTCGCATTCGGCACCGACATGCTCATCGGCACCCGCACCGGCCAGCCCGAGATCAAGATCGACGCCAGCGACATGGTGTTCGTCGGCTACGGTGTCGATGCCCCCGAACAGAACTGGAACGACTACGCCGGCCAGGACTGGAAGGGCAAGACCGTCGTGATGTTCGTGAACGACCCCGGCTTCCACGCCAACGACGAGAAGCTGTTTGAAGGCAAGCGCATGACCTATTACGGGCGCTGGACCTACAAGTTCGAGGAAGCCGCGCGCAAGGGTGCCGCTGCTGCGCTGATCGTGCACGACACGGCGGGCGCCTCCTATGGCTGGGACGTGGTCAAGAATTCCTGGGGTGGCGCGCAGTACGACCTGCCGGCTGCCGAGGACAAGGAACCGCGCCTGCAGGCACAGGGTTGGCTCAGCGCTGAAACCGCCCGCAAGCTGTTCGCCGATGCCGGTCTGGATCTGGACAAGGCCTATGCCGACGCCAACAAGCGCGGCTTCAAGCCGGTTCCGCTGAAAGCACAGCTGTCGCTGGACCTGAAGAGCACCATCGCCGAGAAGAAGTCCCGCAACGTGGTCGGCGTACTCCCGGGCAGCAGCCGTGCCGATGAGGCGGTGCTGTACATGGCCCACTGGGATCACCTGGGCAAGCATGAGGGCGAGGAAGGCGACAACATCTACAACGGTGCCGTGGACAACGCCACCGGTGTTGCCGGCATCCTCGAAGTCGCCGACGCCATGGCCCACCAGCAGCCGAAACCGGCCCGCTCGGTGGTGTTCCTGGCCGTGACGCTGGAGGAATCGGGCCTGCTGGGTTCCCAGTACTACGTGAACCACCCGACCTTCCCGCTGGACAAGATCGCCGGCGTCATCAACATCGACGCCATGTCGGTCAACGGCCGCGCGCGCGACCTCACCGTCACCGGCTTCGGCAGCTCCGAGCTGGAAGACATCCTCAAGCCGCTGGCCGCCAAGCAGAACCGCACCCTGCATGCCGAAACCTCGGTACAGAGTGGCTTCTACTTCCGTTCCGACCACTTCAACTTCGCCAAGGCCGGCGTTCCCGCCCTCTACGCCGACGGCGGTGAGGATCTGCTCGACGGCGGCACCGAAGCCGGCAAGCGCGCCGCCGAAGCCTATGGCAAGGAGCGCTACCACGGCCCGAAGGACGAGTACGACCCGGCCACCTGGAAGCTCGACGGCGTGGTCGAAGACCTGGAACTGCTCTACGGCGTTGGCCAGCAGCTGGCTGGCGGCGATGCGTGGCCGAACTGGTACGAAGGCAACCCCTTCAAGGCCAACCGCGACGCGATGATGAAGCGCAAGGCCGAAAGCAGCGCCAGCACCGACGCCACCCAGAAGTAAGGGCGTCCTCCACAGCAGCATCAAAGACGGCGCCGCAAGGCGCCGTCTTCGTATCCAGCACCAGCACCCCAGCAACGCAACATGTAGTGCCGAGCCAAGCTCGGCAGGGCCTTACCGCCAAAGCCCCCAGCGCAGCATGGCTGCGCTCTACAGATTCTCGGCCATCCATTTGGACCGCCACCTCGTAGCCCGGGTAAGCGCAGCGCACTCGGGGCTTTTCCTCTTGGCGTCGGCAGGCTTCGGTCTTCTCGATTTGCCCGCACCACTGGGCGGCTCCAGAACAACCCCATCGCTATCGGCTTCCCGGGTGCGCTGCGCTTACCCGGGCTACATGAGTGTTTCGCGCACGTTGGTGTTCTGCATATGTTCGTGCCGCCCCGCCAAACAGACAAAGAAAAACCCGCTGCATTGCTGCAGCGGGTTTCCAGAATAAAACCTGGCGATGACCTACTCTCGCACAGCTTGAGCTGCACTACCATCGGCGCGGCTGCGTTTCACTTCCGAGTTCGGGATGGGATCGGGTGGTGCCACAGCGCTAATTTCACCAGGAAGACGGTTGGAGCAGCGCGATGCGCCCGCTCGAATTCGGCTCCCCTCGGGGAAAACAGACAGCAAAATCACCTGCCTGCACTAAAAGCAAACCCCCGCAGCATGCTGCGGGGGTTTAGGGATAAAACCTTGGCGATGACCTACTCTCGCACAGCTTGA
>DALZZG010000072.1:0-8858 GCA_031987665.1 Stenotrophomonas sp.
AAGCCGGCAAGGTCGCCCACCACGCCGCCACCCAGTGCCAGCACGCAGGCGTCGCGGGTGGCGCCCAGCGCGGCCAGCGCGGCGATGGCACCGCCGAAGTTGTCCAGCGTCTTGGACGCTTCGCCCGCAGGAATGATGTAGTCGCCGATCTTCAGTTCCGGGCGCGCGGCCTGCAGCGCGGCACGTACGCGCGCCAGATACAGCGGCGCCACGGTGTCGTCACTGGCAAGCAGCACATGGCGGCCACGCACAGGCGCGGCCAGCAGGTCGCCCAGCGCCAGCAGGCCAGGGCCGATGTGGATCTGGTAAGGGTGTTCACCGCCAACGGCGACGGTGCGGGGGGAAGCGTTCATGCGGGGAGTTCCGAAATCTGCCATTTCGCGGCAAGCCGCACCACCAGGTGGGCGGTGGCGTCGGCGGGGGTGTAAAGGTCGGTGTCGATGATGAGGTCGGCCACTTCGGCATAGAGCGGGTCGCGCAGGGCGGCCATGTCGTGCAGCACCTGTTCGCGGTCCTCGCGCTGCAGCAGCGGGCGGCTCTTGTCGCGCGCCAGCCGTTGCAGCTGCGATGCCACGCTGACCCGCAGGTAAACCACGAAGCCGCGCTCGACGATGCGCCGGCGGTTGTCGGCATCCAGTACCGCGCCGCCGCCGGTGGAGATCAGCTGGCCGCGCCCCTGCAGCAGGCTGGCCAGCACGCGCTTTTCGTGGGCACGGAAACCGGCTTCGCCGGCATGCTCGAAAATGGCGGGAATGCTGGAGCCCACGTCTTCGACGATGGCGTGGTCGGCATCGATGAAGTCCAGCCCGAAGCGTTCGGCCATGCGGCGGCCGATGCAGGTTTTGCCGGCACCCATGGGGCCGACCAGAACGAGGTTGGGGGCGGGATTCATCGTGAGACGATGCTAGCAGCTCATATCAGTCTCTTAACACGGTAGCAGCCAAGCTTGGCCGTTCCACGAAATGGTTCGTGGTGCAACCAAGGAGCCGGACATGACAGTAGCCAAAGTCATTGAAGTCAGTGCGTCGTCCAAGACCAGCGTCGAAGACGCCGTGCGAACCGGGTTGAAGAAGGTGGCCGGTACGGTCAAGGGGATCCAGGGTGCCTGGGTCAACGAGACCAAGGCGGTCACCGATGGTGAGGGCAATATCACGGAGTGGCGGGTCAACATGCGCGTGACCTTCCTCGTCCAGTAGGTGTGCCGCCTGCGTGCGCTGCTCAGCTACCCACCAGCGCACGCATTTCCTTCAGCTCGGCGGCATCCTCGCCGTCGAGCTGTTCCAGTTCCGCCAGTGCGTTGGCCAGCAGCGGGCGTCCGGCGGCGGCCCTGCCGCTGCGGATCAGGGCTTTTCCACGCAGGGCCGCTAGCCGCGCGTGCCAGCCGGGTTGTGGATCGCCTGCGATCAGCGCGTTGACTGACAGCCCGTCCAGCAGCGCAAGCACCTCGCCCGGGCGACCCTCTTTGTCCAGTGCCCTGGCCAGTCCGTAGCGGAAGCTGTGCGCGGCGGTGTTGTCCTGCCCGTGGTGTTCGCGCAGCCCGCTGTCGGCGCGGCGCAGCAGGGCCAGGCCGGCCTCGCGGTCGCCGCAGTCGTATTCCTTGAAACCCAGGTTGCCGGTTTCCACCAGCGCGGCTTGGCTGTCGGCGCCGTAGCGCGCATCCATGCGTACATGCACGCGGCGCATCAATGCCAGCGCCTCGGGGCACTGCTCCAGATAGTCATGCAGGCTGGCCAGCGTGGAGAGGTGGGTGAGGGTGAGGTAGTGGTCGGCGCCGTTGACGCGCTCGCTGGTGGCCGCTCCAGCCCGCGCGAGTGGCAGGGCTTCGGCATAGTCTCCCTGGCTGCGCAGGGTGCGGACCAGCAGCAGCTGGTTGGAGGCTACCGCCGCTTCGCCGATGCGCGCGGCGGACAGCAGCGGGTCATCGAGCAGCGCCCGGGCAAGGCGCTCGCCGGCTGCGAACTTGCCGGTACGGCGATGACAGTCGGCAAGGTTGTAGCGGATGCTGTTGGCCAGATAGGCATTGTCCGGCTGCAGCAGGCGCTGCAGCCGATCGGCCTGCTGCCAGTAGGGCAGCGCCTCATCGTTCTGCATCTGCTGCGAATGGAACATGCCGTGCGCCACCGCGCCGTACAGGGCCAATGGCGTGTCGGCGGTGCGCTGTGTACCTGCGGCGGCATCGGCCTGTTCCAGTGCCTTGCGCGCTTCATCGAAGGCGTTGGGGCTCTGCGCGTAGGCCAGCGTGCGGGCCAATGCGTAACGCGCCTGTATGGTGGCGGCATCGTTGGCACCCAGCGCAGTGTCCAGTGCGGCCACGGCCTTGCGCATGTGGTTCGGTGCGCGCTCGTAGTCGCCCAGCGTGCGCCAGGACTGGCCGATGGCGGCATGCAGGCTGCCCAGCACGGCTGGATCATCGGCGGGGTAGTGCTCCAGCTGGTCGGAGGCATGCACCAGCAGCTGGCGAAGGGTAGGGTCGCGTTCGTAGCCGAAGTTGCCGGGTGCGGCGGCACCGAGCAGGTCGTCGCGCAGGAAGCCGAGCACGGTTTCGGCACGCGTGGCCTGCACGGCGGCGAGGTTGCGCTGGTGTTCGCTGTGACGCCACAGCAAGGCACTCGTCAGCAGGCCCGCGGCGAGCACGGCGATGCTGGCAAGCAGCCAGGGGCGGCGCGCACGGCTGCGTTCCAGCGATTGGCGCAGGGCATCGGCTTCCTGCCGCGCGGCGACCTGCCGTGCCAGTTCCGCATGACGCTGCGGCAGGCGGCGCAGCTGCTGCAGCAACTGTGCGACGCTGGCGTGGCGCAGGGTGGGATCAAGGTCGGTGGCACGGGCGATGTCCTCGCGCAGCAGCGCGTCGTCGATGTCGCGCTCCCACCCCGGTGCGAGCGGGCGGCGCAGGTCGGCCACCAGCAGCTGGTAGAGCATCACGCCCAGTGCATACAGATCGCTGCGCACGGTGGCAGGCTGGCCGGCCACCAGTTCCGGTGCGAGGTACAGCGGTGTGCCGGAGGTGTCGCTGTCCGTCGATGCCGTCATGCCCAGCGCGGTGATGCCGAGGCCGGCCAGACGTTCGGGGTGCAGCAGCTGGCTGCTGCCGAAGTCGGCCAGCCGGGTCTGCCAGCCGTCCGCGTGCGCCGCCACCAGTACGTTGGAAGGTTTCAGGTCCTTGTGCAGCACGCCCACGTCATGCGCGGCAGCCACCGTGTCGGCGATCTGCAGGAACATCTGCAAGCGCTGCGCGCGCGACAGCGTGGCCAGCCGTTCCTCGTCCTGCGCCCACTCGGGCAGCGAGCACCCTGCGTATTCGCATTCCAGAAAGAAGGGTGGGTTCTCGAAATTCCAGTCCAGGATGTGGACCAGATCCTCGCGTTCACCGAGGCTGTCGCGCAGCACGCGGGCGATGGTGGCCTCGCGCTTGATCGAGGACAGCCGCTGGCCATCCAGCGCGAACTTGAACACCCGCCCGTTGCGGCTGCGTGGTTGGCGTGCCAGCCACGCCTCGCTGCCGAGGGTGCGCCCCAGCAGCCGCTCCAGCAGGAAGTTGGGCCGCCCCGGCACCGGCTGGCCGGGCATGAGCTTGAGTTCGCTGTGCACCTGCTGACCCACCATCACCCGTTCCACCGGCCCGTCGAAGCGGTAGCCGATGCGCGGAATGGTGATGATGCGGGGCTCGCCCGCCGCTTCCAGCGCCTTGCGCAGTTTGCCGATGGCGGTGGAAAGCACATGGTCCACCGTGACCCGCCCTGCCCACACCTGGTCGAACAGCTCCTGCTTGGTCACCACTTCGCCCACATGGCGCAGCAGCAGTGACAGCACCGCGAGCGGGCGGTTCTCCATTTCCACCGGCATGCCATCCACCCGCAGGTCGCGACGGGCCTCGTCGAATTCCACCGTACCGAAGCGCCATCGGTACAGGGCGGTGCCGAGTGGGTAGGGGCTGGACATGGGCCGATCATAGGCAGCGTTTGAAGGCGCTGACAATCGCGACGTGTGTCTCGCGGTGTCATGCAAATCGTTGAATGAAAAGAGAAATTTGCTTGCTTGAAGTTCCTTGAAAAGTGCTTGTGGGTTTCGTGAGGACAGCCACGGGCGATGCGCGCAGCGTTCGCACACCGCCCAAGGGCAAACACGAGCCGTGCCATGCGCCTGTGCCTTCTGTCCTCTCTGCTGTTGATCGGCCTGTGCGCCTGCAAGGGTGACGACGCGCCTACAGCCGCCTCGTCAGCCGGTCCCGCCGATGCGGCGGGCACGCCTGCGGCCGCTGCCACCGACACCGCGCCAGCGGAGGCGTCACCGGAACCCGTCGCCGGGGAGGCCGCGCCACAGGCGGCGTCCACGATGCTGTCGGCACCGTCCTGGATGCCGCAGGACTGGGACCCCAATGCCTTCCGTGGCGACGCCTACAGTTCGCGTGACTTCACCCTGCATGCGGAGCTGGTGGAGCAGCTGCGGCAGGAGATGCAGCTCACCACGCCTTTCACGCTGTGGGCGGTGGCGAACGACACGCTGATCGACGAGCGCTTCGAGCCGGTATGGGTGTGGTGGACGGCACTGCGCTCCTGCACGCGCGGCATCACGATGAACGACGACCTGGCCGGCGAGTTCGGCGACCGCGCCCGTGGCAAGGCCGCACTGACCACCGCGCGCGAGGAACTCAAGGCCTTCGCGGCCAGCCAGCCTGCCGACATCACCCTGCATTTCATGGTGCAGCTGGGCAAATGGAACGACAGCACCGGCAACTTCCCGTTGGCCACGGCGGTATGGCACGGCGCCACCAACATCGACGCGCGCGAAGTGGAGCGTCATGTGGATCGGTTCTCGCCGGCAGGTGCCACGGTGACGATGGGGTCGGACAGGGAAGGCAACTGGAACCTGAGCGAGGTGCAGGCCTCGATCTCCGACGTGAGCTGCGTGACCCCGGACGGCCAGAAGCTGTACCGCTTCTCGCGGCAGTCGCAGTGGTACGCCATTTTCGGTGATGCCGACCGTGGTATGGGCGGAGTGGTGAATTACCGCTCGCGGGCAAGCGTGCCTGCGCCGCACATGGACCGCGCGCAGGCGGCCGCCTTCACCCAGCGCAACCCGGACCGCAAGGCCATGGTGTCGATCACCTTCGCGCCGGGTGATGGTGGTTTTGTGGTGGGTGCCAGCCGGTCGGCGGTGCGCGCGTTGCTGAAGAAGGCGGTGGTGATCGATGCGCTGGACGGGACGGTACTGGCGACACGGACGTACTGAGGGCGCGACTGCTGCGTGGCAGCGGGGCGACGCATGAGTTTCAGGGGCGGAAAACGGAGGCGGACATGAGGTGGATCAGACATATCGCGTTGCTCGTGCCGGTGCTGCTGCTCGCAGCCTGCAGTGATGGCATGAGCGGGACCTACGAAGGGGGCGTGATGGGCGAGCAGACCCTCACCTTCCACGGCAATGGAAAGGCCACCCAGCAGATGGAAGGCATGGAAGCGGAGCTGGAGTACGAGGTGGACGGGGACAAGGTCAAGCTGCGCAACCCGGACCAGCCCGGAGCGACGCTGGTGCTGACCCGCAAGGACGACACCCTCGTGGGCGGGCCGATGGGCGTACTGGAATTCAAGCTCAGGAAGTGACGAGTGGGCCGCAGGGACGCGGCCGAGGGAATGCGGCTGCAGCCGGCCGGGGGGCGGCGTCATGTGGTCCCCCCGTGCCGGCGCAGCACTGGCTGTGCCGACCATTCAACGAGGTGGACATCATGAAGAGGCTACGCATCGCGGGCGTGCTTTCCGCGACCTTGACCCTGCTGCTGGCCGCCCAGGCCGCGCACGCGCAGCAGCCACTGGACGCCGCCACCGTGCGGGGCGATCTCGGCGTGCTGCAACAGATGTACGAAGGGCAGTTCCGTACGACGCCGTTTCCCGGCATCTACCTGATGGTGCGCCCGCGTCCGCAGTCAGCCCGCACCACCGCGCCCATCCTGATGACACGCGATGCCGAGATCACGTTCAACAACGGCGCGCTGGGGCCGCAGGAAGGCGAGAGCCGGCGCAAGCTGAGCCTGGCCGAGTGGGGCACCTTGCTGATGCGCTGGCGGCAGTCGTTCCGCTTCGAGGATTTCATCCAGTTCGGCGGCAACGGGCCGCTGCGGATGGTCGTCATCTCCGGCTTCGACTGCCCTTATTCAAAGAAGCTGGAGGCTGAACTGGCCAAGGCCAACGCCCGCTATGCGGTGGCGCCGGGCACCATCGGCAGCGCCAACCAGCGCTACCTGCCCGACATCTGGTGTGCCGCCGATCGTTCCGCGGCGTGGCGCAATGCCATCAACGGCAAGGGCCTGCCGCCGCGCGCGCAGGCGACGTGCCGTTACGACGCCGCCTATTTCGAGACCTTCAACGGAATGATGGGCAGCTCGATGCCGAACGTGCTGTACGCGGACGGCACCGTCGCCAGCGGCAGCGATCCGGCCAAGGTACTGGCCAAGCTGGCCGAACTGAAGCAACGCGACGTGCATTTCTGACACACGCAGGCATGCCTGCCCTGACGGCTGCGACGGGGCGCGGCCGCTACTGTTCGACTCCCCGTGAACTGGAGGCACTATGCGCAACTGGCTCTACTTCGACACGATGATCACGCCGAAGATCATCACCTTCATCTACTGGCTGCTGCTGGGCGTTTCCGTCATCTCAGGCCTGGTGATGCTGTCCAAGGGTTTCGGGGTGATGAAGCACTCGGGCTTCGCCGGCTTCGGCATGATCGTGGCCGCGCCCATCTTCGTCGCCATCTCGGCGCTGATGGCACGCATCTACTGCGAAATCATGATCGTGCTGTTCAAGATCAACGAGGCGCTGCAGGACATCCGCCACAAGTGATTGGCCGCACGTACCCACAGGGAGGTGTTCCGGCAGTCATGCGATGGGCGCAGGAGGGCGCCCATCGCGGCGGCTCAGTGCGGGTGCGGCACCGGCAGCGGTTGTCGCTTGGCATCCAGCGGCACCACCCGGTCGGCGATGTCCGGCAGGGTGCGCAGCGCCTGGCGGCTCACACGCTCATAGAACTGCACGAAGCGCTCCACCTGCGCGCGGCTCATGGCGGTGCGTTCGGGCGAGGCCTGCTGCATGGCCTGCTCCTGCTGCCAGCGCCAGTGCGGCACCACGGCGAAGCCGGGTGGCTGCAGGAACCACAAGCGGTCGAAGCGCTGCCACAGGGCAGGGTAGTCCTCGGCCAGTGCCCTGTTGCACCAGCGTCGCCAGATACCCTCGCTGTCGGCCTCGCGCTCCAGCGCGTTCAAGGGCGCTGCCAGTGCTTCGTCCGGTTCGGGCGGGGTGCCCAGGAACCAGCCCTCGAACACCAGCAGGTCCAGCGGCTGCTCTATGCGCTGCCATTGCGAGGCGGGCAGGCGGTCATCGGCCAGCTTGTCGAAACGCGGCAGGGCGAAGGGCTGGCCGGCCTTGGCGGCATCCAGCGTGGACAGCGCCAATGGCAATTCATGCGTACCCGGTGGCCCGCGCGTGACCAGCAGCGGGTGCACCCGGTCGGCCAGACGTTGGCGCTGGCTGCGCGTGAGGTAGGTGTCGTCGATCGACAGCGCCGCCGCCTGCAGCCCACGGCTGCGCGCCAGCTCCACCACCTGCGCCGCCAGCGTTGACTTGCCGCTGCCCTGCAGGCCGCTGATGGCCAGCACCGGCGTACCTGCGGCGCTTGCCAGTGCCTCGTCCAACGCCTGCGCGACCAGCGCCGGAGTGAAGCGCCTGGAGGAGAAACTGTGCGGAACCGGAGACATGACGCCACAATAGCCCAAACCCGTGGCATACGAACCAGACCATGACCGATCTTTACGCAGAAGCGCTTTCGACTTTCGCCGCATTGTTTGACGAGGCAAAAGCGGGCAAGGAAATCGACGCCACCGCGATGACCGTGGCCACCGCCGATGTCGATGGCCGCCCGTCGGCACGCACCGTGCTGCTCAAGGCCTTCGATGAGCGCGGTTTCGTGTTCTACACCCATCTGGACAGCCGCAAGGGCCGCGAGCTGCATGCCAACCGTGCGACGGCGCTGCTGTTCCTGTGGCGCAGCCTGCGCGAGGCGGGCATCCAGGTACGCATCGAAGGCGAGGCCCAACTGGTGTCCGAGGCCGAAGCGGATGCCTACTTCGCTTCGCGCCCGCGCATGAGCCAGGTCGGTGCATGGGCGTCGGCGCAGTCGCAGACGTTGGCCTCGCGCGAGGAATTCGAGCAGCGCCTTGCCAACTTCGAGGCGCAGTTCGAGGGCCGTGACGTGCCGCGCCCCGAGGGCTGGTGCGGCATCCGCGTGGTGCCGCAGCGCATCGAGTTCTGGTATGGCGCGGATTTCCGCCTGCACGAGCGCTGGTGCTATGAGGCCGACGCGGCGGGTCAGTGGAGCAAGCGGATGTTGTACCCGTGAGTGCGCAGGCTGGACGGGAGTGAACGGGTGAAGCTGCATCCTGTCTATCGCGTCACCGTGTTCGTGCCACCCGCGCATCTGGAGGCCTTGAAGCAGGGCATTCTGTGCGTGGACGCGCTGCAGGCCGGCGGCTACAGCCACGGCATGTGGGAGTCGTCACCGGGGCATGAGCAGTTCCGTGCGGAGGCCGGCACACAGGCGGTTCAGGGAGCGACGGGCGAACTGGTGCGCGAGCCTAGCGTGCGCCTGGAGTTCTGCCTGCCGCGTGATCCGCAGCGTCTGCAGCGGGTGCTTGAGCAGGGCATTGCCGCGCACCATCCGTGGCGGCGTCCGGCGGTGTTCGTGGACAGTTGTGAGTTCGCCGCGCCATGAACGGGCCACGCCGCATCGTCTGCCTGACCGAAGAACCCACCGAAACGCTGTACGCGCTCGGTGAGCAGGACCGCATCGTCGGCATCAGCGGTTTCACCGTG
>DALZZG010000072.1:8868-10389 GCA_031987665.1 Stenotrophomonas sp.
CCCGCCGCAGGCGCGGCGCGAGAAGCCCAAGGTCAGCGCCTTCACCAGTGCCAAGGTGGGCGAGATTCTCAAGCTGAAACCGGATCTGGCCATCGGCTTCTCGGACATACAGGCCGACATCGCCGCCGAGCTGATCCGCAACGGCGTGGAAGTGTGGATTGCCAATCACCGCAGCGTGGCGGGCATCCTCGATTACATCCGGCGTCTGGGCGCGCTGGTGGGCGTGGCGGCGCGTGCGCAGGCCTACGCCGATGAACTGCAGCGCGGGCTGGATGCCATCGCCGCGCAGGCCGCGCTGCTGCCGCAGCGTCCGCGCGTCTATGTCGAAGAATGGGACGAGCCGATCATCACCGGCATTCAATGGGGCGCGGAGCTGGTGGAGATCACCGGTGGCATCGATGTGTTCCCCGAGCTGTCGCGCGAGCCGCTGGCCAAGGCGCGGATCTTGGCCGATGGCGGGCCGGTGATCGAGCGCAATCCCGACATCATCATCGGCTCATGGTGCGGCAAGAAATTCCGCCCCGAGCGCGTGGCTGCGCGGCCCGGTTGGGAAGCGATCAACGCAGTGCGCGATGGCGAGCTGCACGAGATCAAGTCGCCGCTGATCCTGCAGCCGGGGCCGGCAGCGCTGACCGATGGCGTGCAGGCGATCGCGGCGATCATCCAACGCTGGGCACGGCGCTGAGCTTGCGGCCCTCACCCCAACCCCTCTCCCAGAGGGAGATGGGCTATCGACCAGACGAATCTGAAAGACCGCAGCGCACTACCCCCTCCCTTTTGCAACGCAAAGGGGAGGGCGGGGAGGGGTTGCTTCACGCCTTCCCCCCAATCAGACACAACCTCTACTAACCCCGAGGCGCCAACCCCGTATACCGCGCACGCGGCCGGATCAGCGTGCCCAGCGCCTGCTGCTCCAGCGCGTGCGCCAGCCAGCCGGTGAGGCGGGCTGTGGCGAACATCACCAGCGCATGTGATGCGGGCAGGCCGTGGACGTAGCAGATGGCCGCGAGCAGGCCGTCGATGTTCGGATGCTGGCCGCTGCTTTCGGCGGTCGCCGCCAGCACCGCTTCCACCTGCTGCATCTGCGGCGTGTCGCCACGCAGCTCGCGCAGCAGGCGCAGCACTTCCGCGCCGCGCGGGTCGCCGTCGGGGTAGAGCATGTGATTGAAGCCGGGCAGCTCATCGCCTCGGCGCCAGCGTTCGGCGATGAAACCCGCCGGTGAGCCGCTGGCCTGTGCATCCAGCAGCAGGGCATGGGCGCGTGCGGTGGCGCCGCCGTGACGTGGGCCAGACAGTGCGGCCAGACCGGCACTGACCGTGGCGTGCAGATGCGCGCCGGTCGAGGCCACCACGCGCGCGGCAAAGGCCGAGACATTCAGTTCATGGTCGGCGCACAGCACCAGCGCCGAGCGCACCAGTTCGGCGAAACCGGCGTCGCCGGGGCACCAGGTGTCGGCCAGCAGCTGATGCACCGGGCGTGCATCCGGCTGTGTGCCAACCAGCAGGGCGGCGTTCTGGCGC
>DALZZG010000073.1:0-9758 GCA_031987665.1 Stenotrophomonas sp.
GCGGGTGGCCGAGCGTGACCAGCCCAGCAGGCGCCGCGCCAGCTGCGCCAGCGGGATGCCGATGAAGGCTTCGGCCTGCGCCTCGTCCAGGCATTGGCGCAGCGCGCGCTTGTCGATGCCCGGGTCCACCAGCACCGGCACCGCACCGATCTTGAACAGCGCGAACATCAGCAGGAAGAACTCCGGCCCGGGCCGCACCATCACCACGGTGCGCACGCCCCGGCCGATGCCGTAGCCGGACAGGCCGGCGGCGATGGCGTCGCTGCGGCGGTCCAGGCTGCGGTAGTCGAGGGTGACGTCGTAAGCGGCCATGGCCCCGGCACCGGGCCGGCCCGGGCAGCGGATGGCGATCTGGTCGGGGCGTTCACGCGCCAGCTCGGGCAGGCGGGCGGCGATATTGCAGGGGTTGTTCATCTTTCTATTGTCGCCGCTGAAGAAAATTCTTGCGCGCGGCCCGGCAGCGTGGAAAATTCTGCGCCTTCCCTCCGCACCCGCCTGCCGTCCAAAGGTCGGTTTCCCATGCCCCATCCCTGCCTGACCTGCGGCGCCTGCTGCACCCAGTACCGCGTCGCGTTCCACTGGATGGAATCGGACGAGGTCACCGAAGGCGGCGTGCCGCACCAGCTCACCCAGCGTCTGGACGGCCACCGGCTGTGCATGCAGGGCACCTATTCGGACCCGATCCGCTGCGTGGCACTGGATGCCGACATCGGCGTGTACTCACGCTGCAGCATCCACCCCAACCGGCCCAGCGTGTGCCGCGAGGTGGATGCGTCGTGGGAGAACGGCGTGGCCAGTTCGCAGTGCGACCGCGCGCGCGTGGCCCACGGCATGGCACCGCTGACGCTGGCCGACTGGCGCTGGCGCGACGATGCGGACAACGACGACAACCATCCCGACGACAACGGCAACAGCCCGTCGTCGCCGCCGAACACGCCCATCGCGGCTTGACGATGGGCGGGGTGTAAGACAGGCGCGTAGCCGCGATGGCCGTGCCGCTCACAGCGGCTTGTAGCGCTCCCACATTTCCTCGAACTCCTGGGCGAAGCTGCGCACCAGGTTGCGGTCGTTGGTGACCACCAGGTTCTCGTCGTTGTATTCGGTGGCGGTGCGCGTCCAGTTGAAGCTGCCATTGGCCAGCTGGCGGCCATCGAACAGCGCGAACTTGTTGTGCATGTGGTACTGGCTCGGGTCCACATGTACGCGGATGCCCGCTTCGTGCAGGCGACGGATGTCGCTGCCGGCGTCGTACTGCTTGTCGTTGTCGCTGATGATGCGCACCGCCACGCCGCGCGTGTGGGCTTCCAGGATCACCTGGGTGAGGCGGTCGTCGGAGATGGTGAACACGCAGATGTCCAGCGTCTGCCGCACGCCGGTGCACAGGCCACGCAGGCGCTGCATGCAGGCATCGCCCGGCGAGAAATACGCGCTGCTCAGGGTTTCCGGCAGGTCGCTGGTGGCATCCAGTGTGCGCACCACCTGCTCCAGCCACTTCAGCAGCGCCAGCGCATCGGCAGGCGTGGTGGCAATCTGCTCGCGCGCGATGTCGAAGGCGCGGTTGCGCAGGAAGCGCACGCGGTCCGGCGGCAGTGCGTTGCCGAGTTCGCGCAGTTCCACTTTCTCCTGCGGGCTGAGCGCGTGGTCCTGCACGCTGTCACGCAGACGACGGTCCAGGCTGTCGAAATCCATCCAACACTCCAGTACGGAAAGGTGCCACAGCGTGGCACATCCCCGTGCAGGAACGTGTAACGGTCCGGTTACTGGAGGGGATTGCGTTCCAGGAAGGCACGCACCGCCGGCACGATCACCTCGTGCTTGTCTTCGAGCACGTAGTGGTTGGCATCCTCGAACGCGGTCACCTCGGCCTGCGGCAGCGCCTTGCGGAAGCCGGTGAGGAAGTGATGGTCGAAGCAGATGTCACGTAGGCCCCAGGCGATGTACGCAGGGCGGTCGGCGAAGGACGGCAGCGCGGCGGCAGCACTTTCCAGCAGCGACCACGCCTTGTCATCCGGCGACAGCGGAATGTCCTGCATGAAGCGGATGGTGGAGATGCGGTTGCCCCAGCTGTCATACGGCGCTACGTAGGCGCGGCGCACGTCCGCCGGCATGCGGCGGCTCACGCCCAGCCACGAGGCGCCGGAGGAAAACGCATTGAAGGTGCGGATGAACCACTCGCCCGGGCCCCAGTGGCGGCCCATCGCGATCTGCCACGGCATGGGCTTTTCCGGCGGCAGCGGGAAGGCGGCGGTGTTGGTGATGATCAGGCGCTTGACCTGTGCGTTGTGCGACAGCGCCCAGCCGAAGCCGATCATGCCGCCCCAGTCGTGCACGGCCAGCGTCACCGGGCCGGTGATGCCCAGGTGCCGCAGCAGCGCATCCACGTCATCCACGCGCGACTGCAGGGTGTAGTCGTAACGGCTGTCGTCCGGCTTGTCGCTCAGGCCCATGCCGATGTGGTCAGGCACGATGCAGCGGTACTTGTCGCTCAGGCCGTTGACCAGGTGCCGCCACAGGTAGCTCCACGACGGGTTGCCATGCAGCATCACCACCACCTCGCCATCGCGCGGACCTTCGTCGATGTAGTTCATCGACAGGCCGGGGCGTACCTCGAAGCGGTGGGTGTTGCTGGGGTAACCGGGGAGCTTGTTCATGGGTCGCACCTGCGAAAAAGGCCGGCATGACCGGCCCTGTGGCTGCGCCGGCCTGTACCAGGCCGTTGTCAACGTCCCTCGCCCTTCAGTGGCGAGGGTATGGCAGAGGTTGCAACGGAATGCAGGCGTGTGGCCCGTCATCCCGCACCGTGGAGCGCACACATGCGCCCCCCTCTTCCACCTTCTCCCACACGGGAGAGAAGGGAATACGGCTGTTACCAGACCACCTCGGCCATGGTGCAGTTCAGGCCCGAACCGATACCCATCAGCGCCACGCGGTCGCCCTTCTTGAGCTTGCCCAGCTGGCGCAGCTTGCTCAGCACGATCGGCACCGAGGCCGGGCCGATGTTGCCGTGCTCGCCGAAGATGGTCATCACCTTCTTCGGGTCGATGCCGAAGGCCTTGATGAAGGCATTGGTATGCGGCTGGCTGACCTGGTGGATGACGAACTGGTCGATCTCCTCCACCGCCCAACCCAGTGCTTCACGGGTGGCTTCAAAGGTCTTGGTGGCCAGCTTGATGCCTTCGATCAGCAGCATGCGGGTATCGGTGACCATGCGGTCCAGATTGCCCACGCACAGCTTGTTCCACTCGTTGGCCGCGCGCGTCACGCCGCCCTTGTAGCGCGGTGCGTCGGGCACCAGCTCCGAGCGCGCCAGCACCATGGCGGCGGCACCCGAACCGGTGGTCAGCGCGGCCACTTCGTCGCGCAGCTGCTGCGCGGTGATGTCCGGGGACATCATGCGCTCCATGGTCTTTTCGTAGACCAGGTTGGAGGTTTCGCCGTCCACGATCAGCGCGTAGTCGATGTCGCCGCGCTCCAGCATGTGGGCGGCCACGTCCATGCCATTGATGAAGGCAAGGCAGGCGTTGGCGATGTCGAAGGTCACGCACTCCTCGCCGATGCCCAGGTTGCCGGACACGATGGAAGCGGTGGACGGCTCCAGGTAGTCACGGCTGACCGAGGTATTGACCAGCAGGCCGATCCTGTCGGCGGTGATGCCGGCATCTTCCAGCGCCTTCTGCCCGGCCATGGTGGCTGCATCCGATGCCTGCGTACCCTGGTCCCACAGGCGACGCGCGTGGATGCCGGCGATATCGCCCAGCACATCGGCACGAATGCCCAGACGCTCCAGCGTGGGCTGGAGACGCTCGTTGATTTCCTTGGAGGTCAGCGTATGCGGCGCATCAATATGCGCCAGTCCCGCGATCGAGACATTCTGGAAAGGCATCGGAAAGCGCCAAGACTCAGGCGAAGGGGGCGCTATTCTAGCGTCTGCACATTTTTACCGCATCTTTACAAATTCACACGCTGGCGTATGGAAGCGCCAGCGGTGGCCGCAGGCCTGCCCTCAGCGGGGCGGGCACTGGTAGGCGGCGAAGCGCTGGCTGCCATCGTCCGGCGGGCTGGTGGCCTGGATGGCATTGGCGGCGGCGCTGGGCGCCTCGTTGCGGGCCAGGGTTTCCAGTTCCTCCTGCACGCGCAGGGGATTCCGGTTGTAGAAGCCCACTTTGTCCTTCACCGAGACAACGATTTCGCCCTTGGCGATGCAGCCCGGCGCCACCGGGCCGGCGGGCAGCACGCGCACCGACTTGCCACCGGACTCGATCGGCACCCAGGTGCAGGCCGCCGTGCTGGCGATGAGGGCGGAAAGCAGAAGAACGCGCATGGACGATTCCTTGTTGGAGGCGGCGTAAGACGATGAACGATGAATCCAGAACGGATTGTGCCGCGAATGGATGAACACGTCATGATCCGCAGGTTTCAGGGCAGACATTCAGTAAGGGGCCGAAATACCCGCACATCCGGCCCTGCTCCGGGACGGCCGGCTTCCACCGGTCCATCGCCTCACCTCGCACACATGCCGGACGGAGCTACTCGACGTGATAGATGTGCCCGCATTTCAGGCATATCCATTGGTTTCGCCAATAAGCCATCTGCTCCGGCCAAACGTTGGCGTTGAACCTGAAGACCATGACAGCCAGGCCAGCACACACGACCATGACCGCGATCGAGATGAAGAACCACAGACTGAATCTCGTGCTGGCAGTCCAGAGCAGCCAAGCCAGAAAGGCCGTGAACACGATGAACAGATAGCGCCGCTTGCGAGGCGGTGCCGCCCGGGATGCGAGGAGTGACCGGGACACGCCCGATGTGGTGGTGCTTGCCGCGCCCACTCCGATTCCCCCTCTGCCCAAGCCGACGCCCGTGGTCCGGCTGCTGGTCTGGATGTTCTGGGTTCCATCCTCGTAAGCCACCTCAAGCCGCTGGGTGTTGTCCGAGGTGCACTTCTGGCACTGCATGAAGCCTCCTTGCTGAATCACTGGGAATGCGGGCACAAGAGCCTCCTGCCCTCGCGCTACTACTACCACGCACCCCGTTGCCTGCAGCCTGCGCCCCCGCAGGACGCCTTGTGGCGCTGGCAAACCATCAACCTGCTGCGACTTCGGCGTCCCTTGCGATGGCGACAAGGCGCACCCTCTGCGCAGGAGCGGCCCTCACCCCAACCCCTCTCCCGCACGCGGGAGAGGGGCTTCAGTTGCAGCGGGCCAACCTCTCCCCTGCCTTGCGGGAGAGTGGCTTCAGTTGCAGCGGGCCAACCCCTCCCCGCTTGCGGAGAGGGGTTTGAGTTGCGGCGTGGCCTGATTACTTGGCCTTGGCAGCCACCGGCTTGCCGTCGGCGTCGATGACGCTGACGTCGCCCAGCTTCAGCGCGCGGATCGGGGCTTCGATCTTGGACAGATCGCCCACGATCACCCAGGTCAGTGCCTTGGCGTCGATGGACTTGGCGGCGGCGTTGGCCTGTTCCGGGGTGAATGCAGCCACCTGCGCGTTGCGCAGCTGCACCCAGTTGTCCGGGCGGTCATAACGCACGATGCCACCGATGGTGCCCATCACCGCCTGCGCGGTCTCGTAGGCGCCCGGCTGGCTGCGCAGGTCGTTGTCCACCACCTTGGTCACTTCAGCCTGGGTGGCCGGCACCTTGCCGCTGGCGTAGTCGGCGATCTCACGCTGCATCTCGGCGATCGACTCGGCGGTCTTGTCGATCTGCACCGGTGCCACGCCCAGGAACGGGCGCTGGCCCAGCGCCGCGGTGATCAGCGTGCGGGCACCGTAGGACCAGTGCTTGTCCTCGCGCAGGTTCATGTTCAGGCGCGAGGTGAAGCTGCCACCCAGCACGTCGTTGGACAGGCCCAGCTTCACGGCACCGTCGTCCTTGATGGACGGCATCAGCTCGCCGGCATAGATGTTGGCCTGCACGGCGCCCGGCTGGTCGATCAGGAACACGCGCGGCGTGGCCGGACGGTCCACCTTCGGTGCATCGATGCGTGCCGGTGCTTCACCCTCGCCCTTCCAGTCGCCGAAGTGCTTGTCCAGCACCGGCACGATCTGCGCCAGCGTGGTGTCGCCGACCACGATCACCGTGGCCTGTTCCGGACGCAGCCACTGCTTCTGGTAGTTCAGCAGGTCGTCGCGGCCGATGGCGGTGACCGAGGCCTCGGTGCCGCTGCCGGTGAACGGCATGCCGTACGGGTGGTCGCTGCCGTACAGCAGCGGCGGCAGCACGCGCAGCGCGGCGGTCTGCGGGCGTGCCTTCTCCTGGGCGATGCCGGAGAGCCACTGGCTCTTGACGCGGTCGATCTCCGAGGCGTCGAAGCGCGGTGCGCGCAGCATGTCGGCGAACAGCTTGACCGACGGGTCCAGGTTTTCCTTCAGTGCCGACAGGTAGGCGTTGGAACCGTCCAGCGCGGCACCGGCGCTGAGCTGTGCGCCCAGGTCTTCGGCGCGTGCCTTGAACTGCAGCGAGTTCAGCTCGCCCGAGCCTTCGTCCAGCATCTGGCTGGCGAAGTTGGCGGTGCCGAGCTTGCCGCCGTGGTCGCTGGAATAGCCACCGGCGAATTCGTAGCTGATGTTGACCACCGGCACGTCATGACGCTCGGCGAGGATCAGCTTGCTGCCGTTCTTCAGCGTGGCGTGCTGCAGCTTGGGGAAGCTCAGCGACGGGAAGGTGTCCACGGTCGGCACGCCGGTCTTGCGGTCCACCTGGCTGGCGGTGGTGGTGTACTTGCTGTCCACGGCCGGCAGCTGGAACGGGGCCGGCTTGGCCGATTCCTCTTCCACCAGCGGCTTGCGCTCGCCCGGCTTGACCACGAAGGTGTGGCTCGGATTGCCCAGCCACTTGGCGGTGGCAGCGCGCACGCTGTCCGGGGTGGCGTTGGCCACGGTGTCCAGCGATTCGCGGAAGCAGCCCGGGTCGCCGGTGAGGGTGGCGCACGAGGCCAGCGCGTCGGCCTTGCCGCCGAAGCCACCGATGCGCTCGATGCCACGGATGAAGCCGGCGCGGTAATCGGTCTTGGCGCGTGCCAGTTCCTCGGCGGACGGGCCGTCCTTGATCAGGCGCTGCAGTTCCTCGTTGATAACGGCTTCCACCTTGGCCGGATCCACGCCCTGCTTGACCAGCGCGCGGATGGCGAAGTTGCCGGCCAGCTGCGAGCCGTAGTTGCTGGTGCTGACGCTGTCCACCAGCTTGTCACGGTGCACCAGACGCTCATCCAGGCGCGAGCTGGCGCTGCCGCCGAGCACCTGCGAGGCCAGGTCGAGCAGGTCGGCATCCTTCTCGCCCACCTGCGGCACGTTCCACATGCGCTGCACCAGCACCTGCGGCACCTTGTCCTCCATCTCCGTGCGGCCGTCCTTCGCCAGCACTGCCACGTCCACCTTGGGCTGGGCCATGGTCGGGGTGGCCGGGATGTCGCCGAAATACCTGGCGACCTTCTCCTTCGCAGTGGCCAGGTCGATGTCACCGGCCAGCACCAGCACGGTGTTGTTCGGGCCGTACCAGGTGTGGAACCAGTTCTTCACGTCCTCCAGCGAGGCCGCGTTGAGGTCGTTCATCGAACCAATGGTGGTGTGGTGGTACGGGTGGCCCTTCGGGAACATGGTGCGCGAAACCACTTCGCGCATCTGGCCATAAGGCTGGTTCTCGCCCTGGCGCTTCTCGTTCTGCACCACGCCGCGCTGCTCGTCCAGGGTCTTCTGGTCGATGGCGCCGAGCAGGTGGCCCATGCGGTCCGATTCCATCCACAGCGCCATGTCCAGCGCGGTGGTCGGAATGTTCTGGAAGTAGTTGGTGCGGTCGGTATTGGTGGTGCCGTTCATGTCGGTGGCACCGGCCGCCTCGAACGGGGTGAAGTATTCGCCCGGCGCGTTCTCGCTGCCGTTGAACATCAGGTGTTCAAACAGATGGGCGAAGCCGCTGCGGCCGGCGGGCTCGTCCTTGCTGCCGACGTGGTACCAGAGGTTCACCGCCACGATCGGTGCCTTGCGGTCGGTATGCACCAGCACGCGCAGGCCGTTGGGCAGGGTGAACTCTTCGTAGGGAATGTCCACCTTGGCGGTGGCGGCGGGTTTGGCCAGCGCGCTCTGCGGCACGCCGACAAACCCTCCAAGGGCGACGCCGAGGGCGACGGCCAGCAATGCGGTACGGGGAGCTGCGTTCATTCCACTTTCCTTGGGTCTGAAGATGAACGCCGATCCTAACCGGGCGGGCGCATCGCGGCATACGCCATGCGTCATGGCCCCCGCGGGACACAGCCGGGTGTCCGCGTACACCCTGCCCGGCCTTGTGTGTCCGGACGGCGGACACCAGCGCTCCCGAATAACTCCTTTTATTTCAATCAGATGCAGTTGGCACGCGGCCTGCGTAGTTCTACCTGCAGCAGAGCTCAGCCCATCACACGCTGACTGATCGCTGAACAAAACTCGGAATCTGCAGATTTCTGTTGCGTCCCGAGAATTGGTGTACTACCTTACTACCACACCACCGCTCACAGACACTAAACAGGCCCCGCCATGAACGCCAAGTCTCTCGCTTTCGCCATCGCCATCGCCGCCGGCTCTGCGTTTGCCGGTTCCGCACAGGCCTCGGACATCACCACCTTGGAAACCGTGCAGGTGCGCCCCTCGGCCGACCAGCTGGCCCAGGCCGCCCACGAGCACAGCAGCAACATCCCGACCCTGGCCGTGGTGCAGGTGCGCCCCACCGTCGGCCAGATCGTCGAACTGATGGCCGAACAGGCGGCCACGCGCCTGGCCGCCAACACTCCGGTGGCCATCGGCGCCAACGTCGGCCAGTGGATCGTCTCGCTGCCGGCAGTCAACGTCCGCCCGGACGTGCAGCAGGTACATGCACTGGCTGCGGAAATGGCCGCCAGCGCGGTTGAAGGCGTGGTCGCCCAGAGCCTGGCCGGCAACTGAGCCATGCCACGCAGGGCACCGGCGTAAACTGCGCCGATGACAACTGCGCCCGTTATTTCCGCACCCGTTTTCGATGTACTGCTGTACCAGCCCGAGATCCCGCCGAACACCGGCAACGTGATCCGGCTCTGCGCCAACACCGGCGCTCATATTTTTTAGGCCTTATTTTCTCGGCTGAATCTCTGTTTTTGTTTCTGCCGCTTTGACTATGGTCACCGTATGGACACCCCGAAAGTGTCCGCCGGAGACGCTCGCAGCAACTCGCGCCACTTCGACGCGAACACCACCGACAGTGGCGCAAACACTCCGCGCCACCCTCATGGACGACGCTCCTGATCCGTCCCGCCGCTTGACGACCCAGCCACCGTCCGCAAGATCGGGATGGCACACATTGTCGCGCGTGCCGCCCACGGCACTGCTCGACAATGTGGCCTCTCGAAGTCCTGACGCGTAGCGGCGGGACGCAGGGAGGCGGCCCGGCCTCGTTGACGCGTCCAGCGGCGACGAGGAAAGCGGGAGCGACCGGGCCACGGACAACGCGCCAGCGTTGGCCGCTGGGCCACAGGCGGGAGCCTGGGGCCTGTCGTCGGGCTAACGCCCGACGACGCGGGACGGCTACGCCGTCCAATGGGTCTGGGATGGGGAAGAGGATGAAGAGCGACAACGCGCCAACCACCGACAGCCAACACCCAGACCCACACGCGGGACTGCCGGACGGCTTGCGGACGCGATACGCCGACCGGCTGGCCGAAGCCCACCGCCTCGCACAGGCGGAAGGGCTGCGCCTGCGCCAGCCTGCCGGGGTGGCGATGGATCGCGCTGTGCGCGCCGTGCTAGACGAAGCCGCC
>DALZZG010000074.1:0-938 GCA_031987665.1 Stenotrophomonas sp.
CTGGGCGACGGGCACACCGCCAGTGCGCGTTTCGAGCTGGAGGAGCGGCCACGCAAAGATGCAGCGCAAGCCATGGCGGCACTGCGCGACCTGGGCCTGCAGCTGCACCTGGCCAGCGGCGACGGCGAGGCTGCCGTGCAGCGCATGGCCGCTACGCTGCAGCTCGAAGACGCCCACGCGCGCCAGTCGCCCGAAGACAAGCTGCAGCGCGTGCGCCAGCTGCAGGCCGAAGGACGCATCGTGGCAATGGTCGGCGATGGCCTGAACGATGCACCTGTGCTGGCCGGTGCCGATGTTTCCATCGCCATGGGCGATGGCGCCTCGCTCGCGCACCGCGCCGCCGATCTGGTCACCACCGGAGGCGGCCTGCTGCGCATTCCCACCGCCATCGCGCTGGCCCGCAACACCCAACGCATCATCCGCCAGAACCTGGCCTGGGCCACCGGCTACAACCTGGTGGCGCTGCCGGTGGCCGCGATGGGCTGGGTGACGCCGTGGATGGCGGCGCTGGGTATGGCATTGTCGTCACTGATCGTGACCCTCAATGCCCTGCGCCTGTCGCGCAGCACCTCGCCCGTGGAGGCCGGACCATGACCATCCTGCTGATGCTGATCCCCATCAGCCTGATCCTGCTGGCCGCCGCCGTGTGGGCCTTCGTGTGGGCGGTCAGGCGCGGGCAGTTCGATGATCTGGATACACCGGCGCTGGACATCCTGGACAGCGACGACCGCCCTGCCCCCGGCGATCCGGGCGACACCACGCGCAGACACGACAGCGACCACGCCCAAGGCGGCCACTGACCGTGCCACTGGATCTCCCCGCGCTCACCGCCGCCTTTCTTGCCGGCCTGCTCGGCGGCCTGCACTGCGCGGTGATGTGCGGCGGCATCGCCACCGGCTTCGCCGCGATGGCGCCGGGGCGCGCGGCCGCTGTGGCCT
>DALZZG010000074.1:948-9599 GCA_031987665.1 Stenotrophomonas sp.
GCTGCTGGGTGCGCGCGTAGCTGCCGGCATCGCGCTGATCCTGCTGGCCCTGCGCCTGCTCAACCGTGGCGGGCGGCTGGACCTGCTTGCGCGCCCCAGCCAGAAGCTCTGGCAGTGGCTGCAGCCGGTGCATCGCCACCTGCTGCCGGCCGACCGCAGCTGGCGGCGGCTGGCGCTGGGGGCGGTATGGGGCTGGATGCCCTGCGGTCTGAGCCTGAGCCTGGTCACCGTGGCGTGGCTGCAGGCCAATGCCCTGGGCGGCGCGCTGGTTATGGCCAGCTTCGGGACCGCGACGCTGGTGGTGATGCTGCCGCTGACCTGGTCAGGCGCACGCGTGGGTCACTGGCTGCAGCGTCCGGGACTTCGTGCGGGGCTGGCGGGCTTCATCATCGTCGCCGGCCTGCTGACCATCGCCGCCCCATGGCTGATGCAGGTGCCCGCGTTGCATGGGGTTCTGGATGCGCTGGGGTGCCTGCCGCGCTGAGCGCTCCCGCGCTCACCTACGCCCGGCGTTCACCGATGCACATGCCCATGATGACCCTGCCTGTCCGGGCCGGGCTTTCCGCGGTCGTGATCGTGGTCGTGCTCATGCCCATCTTCATGGTCATGCGCGTCATGCCCACGCTTCGGCGTGCCGTCCGCGCAGTCATCGCCGCAGTGATCCACTTCCACCTGCAGCGTCACGTGGTCGATCTCGAAACGCGCATGCAGCAGATCGGCCAGTTCGCGGCGCAGGTTGTCCGGCGCCTGCCCTTCCAGCATCACCACATGCGCGGTCAGCGCAGGCGTGCTGGAGGCCAGTGCCCACACATGCAGATCGTGGATGCCGGACACGCCCGGATGCTGGCGCATCGCCTGCTCCACGTCGGCCAGCACCACGCCCTTGGGCACACCTTCCAGCAGCACGTTGATCGCTTCACGCAGCAGCACCCAGGTGCGCGGCAGCACCCATAGTCCGATCAGCACCGCAAGGATCGGGTCCACCAGGGTCCAGCCGGTGAAGTGGATGATCAGGCCGCCGGCGATCACCGCCAGCGAACCGAGCATGTCGCTCCACACTTCCAGATAGGCACCCTTGATGTTCAGGCTCTCGCCGCTGCCCGCGCTGAGCAGGCGCATGGCGATCAGGTTGACCACCAGGCCGAACACCGCCACCCACATCATGCCCGCCGAGCCAATGGCCTGCGGCGAGCGGAAGCGCTCGACGGCCTCCCACAGAATGTAGATGCCCACGCAGAACAGCAGCAGGCCGTTGGCCACCGCGCCCAACGCTTCCAGACGCGCATAGCCATAGGTACGGCGCGCGTCTGGCGGGCGGCGGCTCAGGCGCACGGCGGTCAACGCGATCATCAGGCCGATGGTGTCGGTGGCCATGTGCGCCGCGTCGGACAGCAGCGCGAGGCTGTTGGTCCAGAACGCGCCCACCACTTCGACGACCAGGAACGTGGCGGTCAGTCCCAAGGACCACCATAAGGGCTTCTCGTGGCGGATCTCGGTGGGAACGTGGTTGTGGTCGTGGCTCATGCGTGACTCCGGGGAACCGCGCAAGCTTAGTCAGGCGCGCGCGGCGGAGACTATTACATCGCCGCGCACACCAGCGTCAGGGTTCAGCGCGGGCCGAGCACCGCTTCCAGATCCTTGCCCTGCGGCATGCCTGAACGCATCTGCACGCTGCCATCGGCGTCCTTGAACAGGATGCCCGGCGTGCCCTGGAAGCCCACGTCCAGCATCAGCATTTCGTTGGCGCGCAGCTTGGCCTCGGTGTCGGCGGGAATCTTCGCCAGCGGCTTGATGCCGCCCTTGGCGAAGTTGCTTTCGTTCTCGTGCAGCGCCTTCTCCGGCGAGGCCGCGCCCAGGATGGCCGCGGCCTTGTTGGCGCTGTCCTCACGGATCACGCCGACCAGAATCTGCCGGATCTGCACCTTGCCCGAATCCACCCACGGCCGCGCTGCCTGCCAGAACTGGTTGCAGTACGGGCAGTTCGGATCACTGAAGGCATAGATCACGCGCGGCGCATCGGCCTTGCCATCCACCACCCAGTGGCTGGTCTCCACCTTGCTCCACGCCTGCGCGCCCATCGGCCCGGATACCAGCTCCTTGAGCTTGGCCGCGCTCACGTCCTCGCCCTTGGCGTTGACCAGCGTACCGACCACGGCGTACTCGCCGTCCTTGGACACGTACACGCCCAGCGGGCGCTGCCCGGCCATGCCGGCGTAGCCGGTCAGGCCGACCGGCGTCTCGAACGTACCCATGAATTCCACGCCCTGCGAACGCAGGGTCTTCACCACGGCCGGCTCATTGGCATCGGCGGTCTTTGCAGCGGCAGGCTTCGTGTCGGCGGCCGGTGCCTTGGCCGGTTCGGCCTCGCGTGCGCAGGCCGCAGGCACCAGCGCGGTGGCTGCCATCAGCAGCAACATCGAACGGGGGTGGATCATCACTTACCTCATCAACAGGAACGGGGGGTTATTGCATGTCACGCAGGCGCGCTTCCAGCGTGGCCCGCGACAGCTCGCCCATGTGGACGTTGCGCAGGCGGCCATCGGCGCCGAAGAACAAGGTGGTGGGCAGCGCGCGTGCGCCGGTCTGCTGCATCACGCTGGAGCCTGCATCCAGCAGCACGTTGTCCAGCTGGAGCTGGCTCGACTGCATGAACTGCTCCACTTCCTCGATGGTTTCGCCCTGGTTGGCGAACACGAAACTCACCTGCGGGTGTGCCTGCTGCGCGGCGGCCAGCACCGGCATCTCGCGCCGGCACGGCCCACACCAGGTGGCCCACAGGTTGATCACGGTCGGCTTGCCCTTGTAGGCGGCCAGCGGTGCCTCGCGGCCTTCGCTATCGACCAGCACCGCATCGGGCAGCGGAATGGACGAGCGCTGCAGCGCGAACAGGCTGATGCCGCCCACCGCCCACAGCGCCGCGCCTGCGGCAAGCCCCAGCAATACCGGCTTGCGCGGCACCTGCGTGCGGGTTCGCCACAACGCATAGGCCGCGGCGACGATGACGCCTGCCCATATCGACCAACCGCCATCACCCAGGCGGATGATGGACAAGGGCTGGGACAGATAGTCGCGTGCGTGCAGCACCACATGCACCAGACGTGCGGCCAGCAGGCCAAGCAGGAACGCATCCAGCACCACCGCACCGGTGCGGCTGCGCAGGCCACCGGCCGCGGGCACCAGCGCACGCGCGAAGATCCATGCCACTGCGGCGGCCAGCAGCGCAATCACCGCCATCATTGGAAAGGGTCCCGCACTGATCATTGTCAGCCTCACTGGTGGTTTGTCAGGACTACAATGGACAGTCATGCGGACAAAATGTTCCGCATCACACTTTTCAGCTCGCCACAGCGCTTGCCGTGGCGGCCTCATCCCTGCAGCCATCCGCCATCCTACCCATGAACGCAACTCCTGCCCGCCCCCCCGATGCCGAGACCACTGCCCTGGCCCACGACTGGAAGCAGCATCTGCGCGCCGTCGATCCAGCCGCAGGCCCTCTGCTGGCTGCGCTTGCGGCCGATCACGCGACGGAGTTGGCGGACCATTTCTACAAGGTGATGCTGAACGACACGCGGGCGGCACGTTCACTTTCGCTCGACCAGGTGCGCGCACGCCTGCAGCCTTCGATGATCAACTGGGTCACGCGCCTGCTCACCGTCGTTCCCGACACGGTGGATCAGCTGCTGGCCACGCAGCGCACCGTGGGCGACGTGCATGCCCGCGTCGGCATTCCGGTGGATCTGGTGACGCGCGGCACACGGGTGTTGAAGCAGCGCATCTTCCAGCTGATCGCCGACCGCGCCGGGCACGGCGAATCGGCGCATGCCGCCGTTGCCAGCATCACCGCCTCCTTCGACATCGCACTGGAAGGCATGACGCTGGCCTATTCCAATGCACGCGAGCGCTCCTCACGCACCGATGCCGCGTACCGCCTGTTTTCGCTGGTGCAGAACGTCAGCACCGAGCGTGAACGCCAGCGTGCCCTGCTGCTGGACTGGGAAAACAACCTGCTCTATTCGCTCGCCAGCCAGGGCGACATGAGCGGCTTCCAGCCGCTGTCGCAATCCGAGTTCGGCCTGTGGTTCACCCACAAAGGCATTCCCAGTTTTGGCGAGAGCACGGAAACCCAGCAGATCAGCGCGCTTGTCGCCACCGTCGATTGCCTGCTGCCCGCTGCGCTGCAGACAGACATCGATGCACAGACCCGCAGCGCACGCCTGCAGGAAGTCCGCCTGAAAGTCGGCCAGGTCCGCGACCTGCTGGGCATGCTGTTCGAGCGCATCGGCGAGCTGGATGCGGGCTCCGATGCGCTCACCACCCTGCTCAACCGGCGCTTCCTGCCCACGGTGCTGCGGCGCGAGATCAAGCTGGCCGAGGAAACAGGCGACCGCTTCGCGGTGCTGATGCTGGACCTCGACCATTTCAAGCAGATCAACGACCAGTACGGCCATGAAGCCGGTGACCGCGCCCTGCAGCATGTGGCCGGCATTCTCAGCCAGTACACGCGTGGCAGCGACTACGTGTTCCGCTATGGCGGCGAGGAGTTCGTGCTGGTGCTGGTGGCGGTGGACGAGCGCAAGGCGCTGGCCATCGCCGACGGCCTGTGCAGGCGCGTGGCGGAATCGCCGGTGGCGCTGTCCAACGGGCGGAAGCTCGAGATCACGTCCAGCATCGGCGTGGCCCTGCACGACGGACACCCCGACTACGAGCGCCTGATGTCCCGTGCCGACGCGGCCATGTACCAGGCCAAGAAGCAGGGCCGCAACCGCGTGCTGCTGGGCACCGACAGCACGCCGCTCGGCCCCGAGCGTGCCGCTCTGCTGCGCAGCTGAGCGCCCACGGCGGGCCTGGCGTCTGATCCGGCCAGAAGAAGACCGGAATCAGACCGGCTCGCCCTGAGGCAAGCGGGTTCTTCAGCGGCCTAGCCGCAGCTGCCGCCGCCACATCCGCAGGAAGTTTCTTCTTCCACCGCACCGCCGACCACGGCGAAGTCGATGACGATGGCACCGGGCTCGCGCTGCACGTACTGGATGCTCAGCAGGTCGCCGTAGCGCTCGGCCAGCTGTGCGAGCAGCGGCAGCGGATCGTGGTCATTGACGAAGCGCATGGCCTCACCGGGGTGCAGTGCCTCGATGGCACCGAAGATGGCCGCGTGGCGGAAGCGCTTGCTGATGCCGCGCGCGTCGAACGGATAGGCCTGCAGGGCGAAGGATGGAGTCTGGTTCATGGGTTTCCCGAAGCTCTATGGATCAATGGGCGTGCTTAGCGATGTGCGGCCTTGCCGGGCGCCTCGGACGGCAAGGAGAACTGCGGGTCGTCGAACTGGTGCTTGTAGGCGACCAGCGCCTGACGCATCGACGCGACCAGCTCGCGCTTGGCCGGTTCGGCCTGCAATGAAGCGGCATTGGCCATCAGCGGCGCGATGATCTGGTGCAGCGCCGCGTCAGCATCGGCCGGCAGGCGACAGTTGGCGATGATCTGGCGGACATGCCCCTGGATCTGGCCAGCGAGCGCTGCAGCCTGCTCGGGCGTCATCTGTCCCTGCTCATGGCGGCCCAGGGCGTCAACGGCAGTGGCGATGTCACGCATGCCCTTGCGCAACGGCGCATCGGTCGCCCATCCCTTGGCGGGCGCCTTGCTGGTTGCCGGCGCAGGATGCGGTGTCGCGTGATCGGCATGCTGCGTGGCCGCCCATGCGGGTGTCGCCACGCATGACAACGCCAGAGACAGGACGAAGGTCTTCAGACAGGTGCGCATGGGGCGGCTCGCGGTTGGATGAACAGAAGGCTAGGCACGACCGCGGCACCCCGCCTTGACGCAAGTCAAGCGTTCCCGTTCCTGCCCCAGCGCCCGCCCCTTCTGCCCCCAAGGAACCTGCTTTGCGCTTGGACAGTCCCTTGCAGGAGAAGATGGCAAAATACTGAACAATCCGATGCAGCCAACACCCAAGCAGGAAGTGCCGTAGCCCGCCATGACGTTGAATAACAAGAATAAAAAGCCGAGCGGACAGAGCACGCCCGAACATACGCCGCTGATGAAGCAGTTCTTCGCGGCCAAGGCCGATTACCCGGACCTGCTGCTGTTCTTCCGGATGGGCGATTTCTACGAGCTGTTCTACGACGACGCGCGCAAGGCCGCGCGGCTGCTGGACATCACCCTGACCCAGCGTGGCAGTTCCGGCGGCGCGCCGATTCCGATGGCTGGCGTGCCGGTGCATGCCTACGAGGGCTATCTGGCGCGGCTGGTGGCGCTGGGCGAATCCGTGGCGATCTGCGAGCAGATCGGCGACCCGGCGCTGGCCAAGGGGCTGGTCGAGCGCAAGGTGGTCCGCATCGTCACCCCCGGCACCGTCACCGACGAGGCGCTGCTGGACGAGCGCCGCGACACCCTGCTGATGGCGCTGTCGCGCAACAAGGCGGGCTACGGGCTGGCTTGGGCCGACCTTGCCGGTGGCCGCTTCCTGGTCAATGAGGTGGATACCGAGGACGCACTGGAAGCCGAACTGGCACGCTTGGAACCGGCCGAGCTGCTGGTGCCCGACGAAGAAGACTGGCCTGAATTCCTGCGCCAGCGCAGTGGCGTGCGACGCCGCGCGCCGTGGTTGTTCGACGCGGACAGTGGCCGCCGCCAGCTGCTCGGCTTCTTCAAACTGCATGACCTGAGCGGTTTCGGCATCGACGACAAGCCGCGCGCCACCGCCGCTGCAGGTGCGCTGCTGGGGTATGTCGAGGAAACACAGAAGCAGCGTCTGCCGCACCTGACCTCCATCGCGATGGAGAACGCAGGCGAAGCCATCGCGATGAACGCCGCAACACGCCGTCATCTGGAACTCGACACGCGCGTGGATGGCGACACCCGCAACACGCTGCTGGGCGTGCTGGACAGCACGGTCTCGCCGATGGGTGGCCGCCTGTTGCGGCGCTGGCTGCACCGTCCGCTGCGTCTGCGCACGGTGCTGCAGCAGCGCCATCACGCTGTCGCCACGCTGATCGACCAAGGCGCGGATGCCGACCTGCGCGAAGAATTCCGTGCGTTGGGTGACATCGAACGCATCCTCACCCGCATGGCGCTGCGTTCGGCGCGCCCGCGCGATTTTTCCACGCTGCGTGATGGCCTAGGCCTGCTGCCCGCCATCGCCAGACACCTGCAGCCTCTGGATTCGCCGCGTCTGCAGCAGCTGGGCAGTGAACTGGGTTCGCACGATGAGAGCGCGCAGCTGCTGGCCAGCGCCATCGCCGAGCAGCCGCCGCTGAAGTTGTCCGATGGTGGCGTGATTGCCGAAGGCTTCGATGCCGAGCTGGATGAACTGCGCCGCCTGTCCACCAACGCCGACCAGTTCCTGATCGACCTGGAGGCGCGCGAGCGCGAAAGCAGCGGCATCGCCACGCTCAAGGTCGGCTACAACCGCGTGCATGGCTACTACATCGAAATCAGCAAAGGCCAGGCTGACAAGGCACCGGTGCATTACACGCGCCGGCAGACGCTGACCAATGCCGAACGCTACATCACCGAGGAGCTGAAGAGCTTCGAGGACAAGGTGCTGTCCGCGCGCGAGCGTTCGCTCAGCCGCGAGAAACTGCTGTACGAAGGCCTGCTGGACAGCATCGGTATGCACCTGGAACCGCTCAAGCGCTGCGCCGCCGCGCTCAGCGAGCTGGATGTACTGGCAGCCTTCGCCGAACGTGCGCAGGCGCTGGACTGGTCGCAGCCCGAGCTGCAGGAAGCGCCTTGCCTGTATATCGAGCGTGGCCGTCATCCGGTGGTCGAGGCCGTGCGTGATGCGCCCTTCGAGCCGAATGATCTGGACCTGCATCCGGATCGCCGCATGCTGGTCATCACCGGCCCGAACATGGGCGGTAAATCGACGTACATGCGGCAGAACGCATTGATCGTGCTGCTGGCGCATATCGGCAGCTTTGTACCAGCCAGCCGCGCGCTGATCGGCCCGATCGACCGCATCCTGACCCGCATCGGTGCCGGGGACGATCTGGCCAAGGGGCAGTCCACCTTCATGGTGGAAATGGCCGAAACCAGCTACATCCTGCATCACGCCACTGCCAATTCGCTGGTGCTGATGGACGAGATCGGGCGCGGCACATCCACCTACGATGGCCTTGCGCTGGCCGACGCGGTGGCCCGTCACCTCGCCTACCAGAACCGCTGCTACACCCTGTTCGCCACGCACTACTTCGAGTTGACCGCGCTGGCCGATGAAAGCCATGAAGGTGGCCCCAGCGGCATCGCCAACGTACATCTGGATGCGGTGGAACATGGCGAAAGCCTGGTGTTCATGCACGCGGTGAAGGACGGCCCGGCCAACCGCAGCTTCGGCCTGCAGGTGGCCGCACTGGCGGGCCTGCCGCGCGCCACCGTGGCGCAGGCGCGCAGGCGTCTGGCCGAGCTGGAACAGCGTGGTGGCGAGACGCAGAGTGCGTCGATGGCGCCACAGGCATTGGATGCACCGCAGCAGTTTGGCCTGTTCGCAGCCCCGTCATCGGCGGCACTGGATGCACTGCAGGCGCTGGACCCGGACGAGCTGACGCCGAAGCAGGCGTTGGAGGCGCTGTACCGGGTGAAGTCGTTGCTGTAATCGCGACGCGAAAGCCAACCCCTCCCCGGCCCTCCCCTTCGCTTTCGCGAAAGGGAGGGAGACA
>DALZZG010000075.1:0-6837 GCA_031987665.1 Stenotrophomonas sp.
GCCGCAGGATGCGCGGGTCAAGCGCGCCGCCGCGCGCATCCTGCCGGCAGCGCGCAGCTGCATGGACGACAACCTGCGCGGCAACCGCCTGCGCGCGGCACGCACCTGCATGGACGCCTGGCAGGCACTGGCACCTGCCGACCCGGCACTGTCACAGGCACGGCGACGCTTGGCGCAGCGCTGGATTGCCGTCGGCAGCGAGCGTCTGGGCATGGGCGACACCGCTTTCGCCGTTCAGGCGCTGGAGCAGGCGCGCGAGATCGACGCCGCCACACCCGAAATCGAGGCCTTCGCCGCGCGTGTGAAGCAGGTGGCACCGTAGCGCATCGGCCTGCAGGGGCACGCCCGCAGGCGCGGGATCAGTCGAAGAAAACCCGCTGCACCGTGTCGCGTGCGGCATCCATCGAGAAATGCCGGGCGATGTTGTGCAGGCCGTTCTCGGAGAACTGCGTCCACAGCGCGGCATCACCATGCAGCCGCACCACGGCATCGGCGAATGACGCTGCGTCGTCGGCCACCAGCACATCGGTGCCGTCGCGCAGGTACATGCCTTCCACCGCGCAGGTGGTGGCCACCACCGGCTGGCCGTGGGCCATGCTCAGATTGACCTTGCCCTTGACGCCCGCGCCGAAACGCAGCGGTGCCACGGCAATGCGCATCCGTTCCATGTACGGCACCACGTCGGGCACATAGCCATGCACTTCCACGCCGGGGCGGGTGGCGGCCAGCGCATGGATGCTGTCGGGCACGTCGGCACCGATGCAGTGGAAACGCACCTCGGGCAGCTGCGCACGGATCAGCGGAAACACCTCGCCGATAAACCACTGCATCGCATCCAGATTCGGCGGGTGACGGAAGCCGCCCACGAACACCAGGTCATGCCGCTGCCCGTGCTGCAGCCCCTTGCCGGCCACTTCGTGCAGGTTGGACACCAGTTCCACATGCACCTGCGGCGCATCGATGGCCAGCTGTTCCTTTTCCGCCGCGCTGACCAGCAGGGTCACGTCGGTGGCAGCCATGATCGCCAGTTCACTGCTGCGCGTGCGCTCGGCCGCGCGCAGCAGGCTGGCGTCGCCGGCCACTTCCGCGCCACGGCGTTCGCGCAGGTAGTGCAGGTCCACCGTATCGAAGACGGTGCGCGCCTGCGGTGCGAACTGACGCACCAGCGCCAGGCATTCGTTGGCGACGTGGTAGCGCACCATCATCACCACCGCGAAGCGGCGGCCGTTGTCGCGCAGCCAGCTGCCGATGCCCCCCAGGAACGGTGCGTGCCATACCTCCACGCCCATTGCCTGCAGTGCCTCAGTGGCCGCGCCCGCATGTTCGCCACGGGTCGGCACGAAGACCACATGCGCGCCCTGCGCCAGCAGCATGCGGATCAGGTTGACCTGGCGCAGCGAAGCCGAATCGCGGTCCGGGTGCGGCATCGATTCGTCCAGGATCAGGATCTGCCTCTGGTGTCGATGCAGCAGGGCAGGGCAGGGAACGCTGCCCACCGGCAGCTGCGCCTGCAGCGCATCGCGCCACTTGTCGGCGAATACCTGCTGGTTGCGCACCTGGTAGGCCTTCACTCCGCTGCCGGTGTCCGTGCCGTTGCTGGTGCCTTCGTCATGGACCACACGGCTGGCCGGTTGCACCATCACGCGGCGACCGGCTGCGCGGACCTTGAACGCCAGATCGGTATCTTCGTAGTAGGCCGGCGCATAGCGCGTATCCAATCTACCCAGCTGCTCGAACAGGCTGCGCTCGATGGCCAGCGCCGCGCCTGAGCAGTAGTCGGCATCGCGCAGGCTGGCGTAGCGCGGGTCTTCGGGTGACTCGAAACGCCCATAACTCCAGCAGCTGCCGTCGTCGAACACCACGCCGCCGGATTCCTGCAGGCGGCCATCCGGGTACAGCAGCTGCGCGCCGACCAGGCCGGCAGCCGGCACCTGGTCGAAGGTGGCCAGCAGGGCATCCAGCCAGCCGGGCTGCGGCACGGTGTCGTTGTTCAGCAGCACGACGTACTGGCCGCGGCTCAGGCGCAGGCCGTCGTTGCAGGCGGCGATGAAGCCGCCGTTGCGCTCGCGGACGTGATAGCGCAGCCCCTCGATCTGCGGCATCCAGTTGGCTGTCTGGTCGCTGCTGCCATCGTCGATCACCAGAATCTCGCAGCTGGCCGCGGGCGGGTGCGCTGCCAGTGCGCGCAGGCAGGCCAGCGTATGGTCGCAATGGTTGTAGACGGGAATGACGATGCTCGCGCGCGGGCTGTCGCTGTACGGCACCTGGAATGGCGCGAAGGGCGCTGCTGCCGAGAAGTACAGCGGCGCACGCTGCGGCGGCGGCTGCCGGCGGGTATGCACGCCCACCCGGTGCAGCGTGGCGCGCCAGCCACGGGTGCGCAGGCTGGCAAGGCCGCGGTGGATCAGGCCGATGATGCGTTTGAGGTGGTAGCGCGCATCGGCCAGGGACATCGACATTCCAGTGGAACTCCAGCTTAAGCAGGGAGGAGCCTGTTGCCGCCCGCTGGCGCGGGGCTGCGTTAGACTCCGGGCAAACCACATTCTCGCATCCCCGTGCCACGACGCTACGATTCAGACGAATTCGACGACGATACCGACGACAGCACCGCGTTGTGGCGCAACCGCCTCATCACTTGGGGCATGGCTGCGGTAGCGCTGGGATTGGGCTTCCTGATCCCCTATACGGTCTACCTGAACAGTCAGGTAACCCAGCGGTTCGGTGAACTGCGCTGGCAGATTCCCACGCGCGTCTACGCAAGGCCGCTGGTGCTCAGCCCCGGCGTGGCGATGAATGCCGCCACGCTGAAGACTGAGCTGGCCGCCTCTGGCTACCGGGACGACGGCGTGGGCAGCAGCCCCGGCACGTTCAAGGTGCAGGGCGGCAGCTTCACCATTTCCAGCCGTGGCTATGTGGACGTGGATGGCCGCGTGGCCCCGCGCCGGGTGGATGTGGGCGTGTCCGGCGGGCAGGTGGCCTCGCTGCGTGATACGGAAAGCCGCAAGGGCGTGAAGGCCGCGCGGCTGGATCCAGCGCGCATCGCCACGCTGTACGGGCAGAAGCAGGAAGAGCGCCGGCTGGTGCGCCTGTCCGAAGCGCCGGAGCTGCTGGTCACCGGCCTGCAGGCGGTGGAGGACAAGGACTTCGCCAGCCATCACGGCATCGACATCAGCGGCATCATCCGCGCCATCTGGGTGACGGTACGTTCGGGCGGCGAGACCCGTCAGGGCGCCAGCACGCTGACCCAGCAGCTGGCCCGCAGCGGCCTGCTGGGCATCGGCAAGGAACAGACGGTCACCCGCAAATTCAATGAAGTGCTGTACGCACTGATCATGGAGTTCCGTTACGAGAAGGCCACCATTCTGGAGGCCTACCTCAACCAGGTGTATCTGGGGCAGCGCGGCAAGCAGGCCATCCATGGCGTGTCCTCGGGTGCGGAATTCTGGTTTGGCCGCGAGCTGAGCGCGCTGAGCACCGAGCAGGTGGCACTGCTGATCGGTCTGGTGAAGGGGCCGTCGCATTACGACCCGCGCCGCAACCCGGAGCGCGCGCTGGACCGGCGCAACTTCGTGCTGGGCAAGCTACATGAGAACAAGCTGATCGATGATGCCGAGTACCAGCGTGCGCTGAAGGCGCCGCTCGGTGTGTCCACCAGCCCGGGCCTCGCCGCAGCCAACCGCTTCCCCGCCTATATCGACCTGGTGCGCCGCCAGCTGGGCAACGACTATCCGGAAGAAGTGCTGCAGGGTGCGGGCCTCAACGTCTTCACCGGCATGTCGCCATCGGCGCAGGCCTATGCCGAAGGCGCGGTGCAGCACACCATCAAATCGCTGGAAAGCAAGCGCCGTCCGCCGCTGCAGACCGGTCTGGTGGTCACCGACGTGCACAACGGTGACGTACTGGCCGTGGTCGGCAGCCGTGACGTGTCGGAGCCGGGGTTCAACCGCGCCATCGAGGCGCAGCGCCCGGTCGGCTCGCTGCTCAAGCCTTTCGTCTATCTGCTGGCGCTGGCCCAGCCGGACCGCTTCTCGCTCGCCACCTGGGTGGACGATTCGCCGGTGACGGTCAAGCTCAGCCGTGGCCGCAACTGGACCCCCGGCAACGCCGACAACCGCAGCCACGGCACGGTGCGGCTGATCGATGCGTTGGCCCGTTCCTACAACCAAGCCACGGTGCGCGTGGGCATGCAGGTCGGCCCGGAGCGGCTGACCCAGCTGATCCATGTGCTGGCCGGGCTCAAGGCCGATTCCAATCCGTCGGTGATCCTGGGTTCCACCGACCAGAGCCCGTACGGCATGGCCCAGCTGTACCAGTTCCTCGCCTCCGGTGGCGAAATCCAGCCGCTGCACGCGGTGCGTGGCGTGGTCGATGCGCAGGGCAAGCTGCTCAAGCGCTACGACAAGAGCCCGGCACCGGCGCAGGAAGGTGACTCCATCGCCGCCAACCTGATCAGCGTGGGTCTGCAGCAGGTGGTGTCCAGCGGTACGGCGTCCGGCCTCAATGCCGATGGCCCGTCGCGGCTGCGCCCGGCCGGCAAGACCGGTACGTCCAACGATGGCCGTGACAGCTGGTACGCCGGCTACACCGGCGATCATCTGGCGGTGATCTGGATGGGCAACGACCAGAACGAGCAAACGGGCCTGTTTGGTGCCTCCGGTGCGATGCGCGTGTGGTCGGGCATTTTCCGCAGCCTGCCCAGCGCGCCGCTGGAAGTGAACAACAAGGGCCTGGACTGGCAGTACGTGGAAGCCAGCGGCATGAACGCCACCGATTCGGGTTGCCCCGGCGCACGTCGCTTCGCGTTCGTGGTCGGCTTCGCGCCCCAGTACGCCTCCTGCGCACCGCCCGCACCCATGCCGGAAGAGGGCGCCGATGGTGGTGGTCAGCAGAGCGGCGGTGGCTGGCGCAGCTGGTTCGGGCTGGACCGCAAGGAGCCTGAACCGGCCTCCACGCCTGCTTCCCAGGCGCCTGCGCGATAATGACGGACATGAAAGCGATCGCCCGTATCCGTCCCGTGCTGGTGGCCTCGGCTGCTTCCCTGCTTCTGGCGGCGTGTGTCAGTGCCCCGCCTGCCTCCGCACCGGCCGTCGTGGACAGCACCACGCCGGCACAGCGCATGGCGGCGGTGGATACCATCGCCGGCGTCGATGACACCGAGCTGTCGGTGCAGCCGCTGCGCGATGCGCAGGTGGATGACCTGCGCGAAGCGGCCATCGCCAAGCGCAGGGCGGGCGATCTGGCCGGTGCCGCCGAAGCGCTCAACCAGGCGCTGATGATGGTGGACAACGACCCCGGCATCCTGCAGGAACGTGCGGAAGTGGCCTTGCTGCAGGGCGACTGGGCGCGTGCCGAGACGCTCTCGAAGAAGGCGGTCGATCTGGGCTCACGCACCGGCCCGCTGTGCCGCCGCCACTGGGCCACCATCGAGCAGTCGCGTCTGGCCCGTGGCCAGAAGGAAAACGCCACCTCGGCCCATGCGCAGATCGAAGGCTGCACGGTGCCTGGCATCAAGCGGTTCTGATCGAGGGCAGGGCAGCGGGAACAGCGGCGGGAATGACGATGCACGGAGGCGTGATGCCGTTCCATGGCGCCCTTTGTTGCCCAGTCCGCCCCATGAATCCACTCTCCCTGTTCCCACGTCCCGGCTTCCCGCTCCAATGCAATGTCCTCACTAGCCACCGCCAGCCGTGAAGCCCTGAGCGAAGGGGGCGCGCTTGCCCGCGCACTGGATGCGTTCGTGCCGCGTGCATCGCAGCAGCGGCTCACCGCTGCCATCGCCGATACGCTGCAGCAGCGCGATGTGCTGCTGGCCGAGGCGGGCACGGGAACCGGCAAGACCTACGCCTACCTGGTACCGGTGCTGTTGTCCGGTCTGAAGACCATCGTGTCCACCGGCACCCGCGCGCTGCAGGACCAGCTCTATCACCGCGACCTGCCGCGCGTGCGTGCGGCGCTGGGGGTGGGCCATCGTGCCGCGCTGCTGAAGGGCAGGGCCAACTACCTGTGCCGTTACCGTCTGGATCAGGCGCGCGGCGAGCCGCGCTTCAGCAGCCCCGAGCAGGTGGCGCAGTTCCAGCGCATCGTGACCTGGGCCGGGCGCAGCCAGTACGGCGACGTGGCCGAGCTGGATGGCCTGGCCGATGATTCGCCACTGCTGCCGATGGTCACCTCCACGGTGGACAACTGCGTGGGCACGGATTGTCCGTTCTGGAGCGACTGCTTCGTGGTGCGTGCACGCCAGCGTGCGCAGGAAGCGGATCTGGTGGTGGTCAACCACCATCTGCTGCTGGCCGACCTCGCGCTGAAGCAGGAGGGTTTCGGCGAAATCCTGCCGGGCGCGCAGGCCTTCATCATCGACGAGGCCCATCAGCTGCCGGAACTGGCCGCCAACTTTTTCGGCGAAGGTTTCGGCATGCGCCCGTGGCAGGAACTTGCCCGCGACTGCCTCGCCGAATGCCGCAGCGTGGCCGGTGCGCAGGCGACCCTGCAGCAGCCGGTGGCGACGTTGGAACTTGCCCTGCGCGGCCTGCGCGACGCAATGGAAACCCTGCCGCCGCGCGGCACCCGCTGGCGCGCGCTGGCGCAGCCGGAAGTCGCTGATGGTTTCGATGCGGTCGCCGCCGCGCTGGCGCAGCTGCGTGATGCGCTGGCGCTGGTGCGCGAGGCCTCGCCCGGCATGGATGCCTGCCATGCGCGCGCGCAGGAAGCCGTATCGCGGCTGGCGCGCTGGCTGGACGCGGGCACCATCGCCGATGAGCAGTGGGATATCGATGAAGTGGTGAGTGCGCCTGGGGGCGACGGCGAAACCACAGATCCCGATTCCCTGTTCCCCGTTCC
>DALZZG010000075.1:7050-9416 GCA_031987665.1 Stenotrophomonas sp.
GTCTCCGGCCCGCTGCGCGAGCATCGCCTGCGTTCGATGGCGGCCTGGGTGTTCACCTCGGCCACGCTCACGGTGGATGGCCGTTTCGACCATCTTGCCAAGCGGCTGGGGCTGGACGATCCGGATACGCTGCTGCAACCCAGCCCGTTCGATTGGCCGCAGCAGGCGCTGTGCTATCTGCCGCAGCATCTGCCCGATCCGGCAGCGCGGGGCTTCGGCGCGGCGCTGATCGCCGCGCTGCGTCCGGTGCTTGAGGCCTCGCAGGGCCGCGCGTTCCTGCTGTTCGCCTCGCACCGCGCGCTGCGTGAAGCCGCCGAGGCGCTGCGTGGCGGGCCGTGGCCACTGTTCGTGCAGGGCGAGGCGCCGCGCGCCAGTCTGCTGCAGCGGTTCCGCGAGTCAGGCAACGGCGTGCTTCTCGGTGCGGCCAGTTTCCGCGAGGGCGTGGACGTTGCCGGTGATGCGCTCAGCGTGGTGGTGATCGACAAACTGCCGTTCGCCTCGCCGGATGACCCGGTGTTCGAGGCGCGTCTGGATGCGATCCGGCGTGAAGGCGGCAACCCCTTCCGCGACGAGCAGCTGCCGCAGGCGGTGATCGCGCTCAAGCAGGGCGTGGGCCGGTTGATCCGCAGTGAAACCGACCGTGGCGTGCTGGTGCTGTGCGACCCGCGCCTGCTGGGCAAGGGCTATGGCCGTGTGTTCCTGGATTCACTGCCGCCGTTCCGCCGCACCCGCGAGCTGGCCGATGTGCAGGCCTTCTTTGCGCGACAATGGGACACCGCGCCCGCGCCTGATGCCGTCGATGCAACGGCAGCCGCTGCCGACGCGCCTCCCACCGCGCCACCTTTTTCCTTGTCGTGACCGTATCCCATGAAGCTGCTTGCCTTTGAAACCGCCACCGAAGCCTGTTCCGTCGCCCTGCATGTGGATGGGCAGGTGCTGGAGCGTTTCGAGCTGGCGCCGCGACGGCATGCCGAGCTGAGCCTGCCGTGGGCCGAGCAGTTGCTGGCCGAAGCGGGCATCGCGCGCAGCCAGCTGGATGCGATTGCGCTGGGGCGTGGCCCGGGGGCGTTCACGGGGGTGCGTCTGGCCATTGCCATCGCACAGGGCATCGCCTTGGCGCTGGACCGCCCGTTGCTGCCGGTGTCCACGCTGCACACGCTGGCGCAGCGCGCGCCGGAGGATGCGGCGCAGGTGTTGGCCAGCATCGATGCGCGCATGGGCGAGGTCTATGCGGCGCGTTTCCTGCGTCAGACCGACGGCAGCCTGCAGATGGAGGGGCAGGAAGTGGTGGTCGCACCTGGCGCGCTGGAGCTGCCAGCGGGCGGCGATCAATGGGCAGGCATCGGCACCGGCTTCGGTGCGGTGGAGGGTGCGCTTGCCACGCGCCTGCAGGGGCGTCTGGCCAGCATCGATGCGCAGGCGCTGCCGCGTGCATCGGATGTGCTGAAGATCGCCGTGCCCGCCTTTGCGCGTGGCGAGGCCATCGCCCCCGAGCTGGTGCAGCCGGCGTACCTGCGCGACAACGTTGCGCTCACCTTGGTGGAACAGCAGGCCCTGCGCGCCGCAAAGAACGCCGCAACCCCATAGCGCGTAGCGCCGAGCCATGCTCGGCGGGGCTTTCGCGGGAATGTCTCAGCGGAGCATGGCCCCGCTCTACAGGACTTGCTGGGGCCTGCTCAACGATCGTCGCGCAGCTCGCCACCGGGCAGGAAGACCCAGGTGCGGGTGACCTGCAGGATGTCGATGTTGTCGTCGGTCTTCGGCAACGCCGGGAACGGCTGCGCCAGTTCGATCACGCGCAGGGCCGTGGCATCGAGCAGCGGTACTCCACTGCTGCGCAGCACGCGGCTGCTTTCCACGCTGCCATCGCGGCGCACGCCCACGGTGATCACCACCTGGCCGCCCAGCCGGCGCTGTCGCGCTTCGTCCGGGTAATTCAGATTGCCCACGCGCTCGGCGCGGTCCACCCAGGCGCGCAGGTAGTTCGCGTAGGCGTACTCGCGGGTGCTGGCCGAGACGAACTTGCGGTTGGGGCGCTTTGCGTACTGTTCCGAGCGCAGATGCACTTCGGCGGCCAGCCGCGCCATTTCCGCATCGCGCTGCTCGCGCGCGGTCATCTGCGCGTTGGCATCGGGGCGGTCGGGCAGGGGCCGGGATTGCGCATCCGGCACGCGCTCCTGGCCGTGGGCACTGGTGATGACCCGTGCTTCCGGCGGCGGGGGCGCGGCGGCGGACTGTGCCTGCAGGGGCACCGGTGCCAGCCCGTTCTGCGCCTGCGGCACCACGCCGGCCTGGCTGTCACGCGGGCGCTGGGCCTTGTCGTGGTCACCGCCGCCCTGCTGGTTGGCCTGGGCCAGGAAATCGGC
>DALZZG010000076.1:0-9321 GCA_031987665.1 Stenotrophomonas sp.
CGCGCCTGCCGCAGCTGGTGGGCGCCCCGGCGGCGATGGACATGATGCTGACCGGCCGCACGCTCTCGGCCTCGGCCGCGCGCGCCATCGGCCTGGTGGACAAGGTGGCCGCCCCGGCGGTGTTGGTGGATGCGGCGGTGTCGCTGGCGCAGTCCGGCACCACCCGCCCGTTCAAGCAGCGCGCCACCGCGTGGGCCACCAATACATGGCTTGCGCGCAAGATTCTCGCGCCGCAGATGGCCAAGCAGGTCGCACGCAAGGCCAAGAAGGACCAGTACCCGGCGCCGTATGCGCTGATCAGCACCTGGGAGCGCACCGGTGGCAGCCCGATCCAGAAGCGTCTGGACGCCGAGCGCCGTGCCGTGGTGAAGCTGGCCAGCAGCCCGACCGCGCGCAACCTGATCCGCATCTTCTTCCTGACCGAGCGGCTCAAGGGCCTGGGCGGCAAGGACTCGGGCATCAAGCATGTGCACGTGGTCGGCGCCGGCGTAATGGGCGGCGACATCGCCGCCTGGGCCGCGTACAAGGGCTTCAACGTGACCCTGCAGGACCGCGAGCAGCGCTTCATCGACCCGGCCATGACCCGGGCGCAGGCGCTGTTCGAGAAGAAGGTGAAGGACGAGAGCAAGCGCCCGGAAGTGGCCGCGCGGCTGAAGGCCGACCTGGCCGGTGACGGCGTGGCCCAGGCCGATCTGGTGATCGAAGCCATCATCGAGAACCCGGAGGCCAAGCGCGCGCTGTACCAATCGCTGGAGCCGAAGATGAAGGCCGATGCGCTGCTGACCACCAACACCTCCTCCATCCCGCTGGTGGAGCTGCGCGACCACCTGCAGCGCCCGGCGCAGTTCGCCGGCCTGCACTACTTCAACCCGGTGGCGCAGATGCCGCTGGTGGAGATCATCCACCACGACGGCATGGCCCCGGAGACCGAGAAGCGGCTGGCTGCGTTCTGCAAGGCGCTGGGCAAGTTCCCGGTGCCGGTGGCCGGTACGCCGGGCTTCCTGGTCAACCGCGTGCTGTTCCCCTACATGCTGGAAGCCGCCACCGCCTATGCCGAGGGCATTCCCGGCCCGGTGATCGACAAGGCGGCGGTGAAGTTCGGCATGCCGATGGGGCCGATCGAACTGCTCGACACGGTGGGTCTGGACGTGGCCGCGGGCGTCGGCAAGGAGCTGGCACCGTTCCTGGGCCTGCAGATTCCGGCGGCACTGGCGACGGTCGAACCGGACAAGCGCGGCAAGAAGGACGGCCAGGGCATCTACAAGTGGGAGAACGGCCGCGCGGTGAAGCCGGAGGTGGCCAAGGACTATCAGGCGCCGTCGGATCTGGAGGACCGCCTGATCCTGCCGCTGCTCAACGAGGCGGTGGCCTGCCTGCACGATGGCGTGGTGGCCGATGCCGACCTGCTCGATGCCGGCGTGATCTTCGGCACCGGTTTCGCCCCGTTCCGGGGTGGCCCGATCCAGTACATCCGCACCGCCGGTGCCGATGCCCTGGTGGAGAAGCTCAAGACCCTGCAGGCGCGCCACGGCGACCGCTTCGCACCCCGCCCTGGCTGGGACATGCCGGTGCTGCGCGAGCCGGTGGCCTGAAGGCCGCTGCACGCATGAGGTGACACTTCCATGGCCGCGAAAGCGGCCATGGTTGTTTCTGGGGCAGGGAACGGGGAACAGGGAACGGGGGTGAAGAGGTCGCGGCCACTTCCCACATCCCACTTCCCGGTTCCCACATCGCGCCATTTAATTGTGCGGCGCAACATAAACGCATTCAGCCATCGCCAGAACTGCCAGCCTTCCTTGCCCCACACCCGCATCCACCGGCCGTTCTTGTGCATCGCACAGTGAAAACGGGGGCTATTGATTCAAATCAATGTGCCAAGCCAGCGATACACGCCAAATACCTGAATCTCCGTTCATATTCGAGGGGTCAGGCCGGATGCAAGCCCTGCAACAAACATACAACGACAAGGTCGTGCGCCAGTTCGCGGTCATGACCGTGGTCTGGGGCATCGTGGGCATGCTGGTCGGCGTGATCATCGCCGCCCAGCTCTATTGGCCCACGCTGGGTGAGGGTATTCCCTGGCTCAGCTACGGGCGGCTGCGGCCGCTGCACACCAACGCGGTGATCTTCGCCTTCGGTGGCTGCGCGCTCATCGGCACCAGCCTGCATGTGGTGCAGCGCACCTGCCATGTGCGGCTGATCTCCGACAAGCTGGCCGCCTTCGTGTTCTGGGGCTGGCAGCTGGTCATCGTGGCCGCCGCCATCTCCCTGCCGCTGGGCTACACCCAGGGCAAGGAATACGCCGAGCTGGAATGGCCCATCGACCTGCTGATCACCGCCGTGTGGGTGGCCTACGCGGTGCTGTTCATCGGCACCATCGCCAAGCGCCGGGTCAAGCACATCTACGTGGCCAACTGGTTCTACGCGGCGTTCATCATCACCATCGCGCTGCTGCACATCGTCAACAACCTCGCCATTCCGGTGGGCCCGGGCAAGTCGTACCCGGTCTACAGCGGCGCGGTCGATGCGATGGTGCAGTGGTGGTACGGGCACAACGCGGTGGGCTTCTTCCTGACCGCCGGCTTCCTGGGAATGATGTACTACTTCGTGCCCAAGCAGGCCGAGCGGCCGGTGTATTCCTACCGCCTGTCCATCGTTCACTTCTGGGCGCTGATCGCCGTGTACATGTGGGCCGGCCCGCACCACCTGCAGTACACCGCGCTGCCGGACTGGGCGCAGTCGCTGGGCATGGTGTTCTCGCTGATCCTGCTGGCCCCGTCGTGGGGTGGCGCGATCAACGGTGTGATGACGCTCTCCGGCGTGTGGCACAAGCTGCGCACCGACCCGATCCTGAAATTCCTGATCGTCTCCATCTCCTTCTACATGATCGCCACGTTTGAAGGGCCGATGATGTCGATCAAGACGGTCAACTCGCTCTCGCACTACACCGACTGGACGGTGGGCCACGTCCACGCCGGCGCGCTGGGCTGGGTGGCGATGATCTCCATCGGCTCCATCTACGCGCTGATGCCCAAGCTGCTGGGCCGCAAGGAGATGTATTCCACCAAGGCCATCGACCTGCATTTCTGGATGCACACCGTGGGCGTGGTGCTCTACATCGTCTCGATGTGGATCGCCGGCGTCATGCAGGGCCTGATGTGGCGCGCCACCAACGAGGACGCCACGCTCACCTACACCTTCGTCGAGTCGCTGACGGCCACCTATCCGTACTACCTGATCCGCCTGAGCGGCGGTGTGCTGGTACTGAGCGGCATGGTGCTGATGGCGTGGAACGTGTGGCGCACCTACCGCGTCGCTCCCGCGATCGAACCGCAGCCGCTGCTGCCGGTCGATCCCTCCGAAGTGCGCGCGTGAGGAGGACTCCGACATGAGCGAAAGCAACAATTCCCACGAGAAAGTCGAGAAGAACGTCGGCCTGCTGGCCATCCTGATCGCGGTGGCCGTGTCCTTCGGCGGCCTTGCCGAGATCGTGCCGCAGATGTTCCAGGCCGAGACCATCGAACCGCTGGAGGGCGTGGTGCCCTACCCTGCGCTGGAATTGGCCGGGCGTGACATCTACGTGCGCGAGGGCTGCTACAACTGCCACTCGCAGATGGTGCGCACCCTGCGTTTCGAGACCGAACGCTACGGCCATTACTCGCTGGCCGGTGAGTCGGTCTACGACCGTCCCTTCCAATGGGGCAGCAAGCGCACCGGGCCGGATCTGGCGCGCGTGGGTGGCCGCTACTCCGATGCGTGGCACCGCGTGCACCTGATCAACCCGCGCGACCTGGTGCCCGAGTCGAACATGCCCAGCTTCCCGTGGCTGGAAAACGCCACCGTGGACGGCACCACCGTCACCGCGCGCATGAGCGCGCTGCGCAAGCTCGGCGACCCGTACACCGACGAGCAGATCGCCTCCGCCGCCGAGGACGTGAAGGGCAAGACCGAGCTGGATGCGGTCGTCGCCTATCTGCAGGGGCTGGGGCGCAACGCACCCAAGGGAGGCCAGCAATGATCTCCGGAATCGTCACCGCGGTACTGCTGGTGCTGTTCGTCGGCGGCTGGATCTGGCTGTGGAACCCGCGCCACAAGCGCGAGTTCGATGAGGCGGCGCACCTGCCGCTGGAAGACGACCAGGCTTCATACGAAAACAGGAGTGGGCGCAAATGAGCACAGGTTGGACGTGGTACATCATCGCCCTGGTCGCGCTGAACATCCTGGGCTGCGTGTGGCTGCTGTGGTGGACCGCACGCCGTCGCCCGAACGACCCCAAGCCCGAAGACACGCTGCACACCTGGGACGGCAACATCACCGAATACAACAAGCCGTTGCCGCGCTGGTGGGTGAACATGTTCTACCTCACCATCATCTTCGGCATCGGCTACCTGTTCTGGTTTGGCGGTCTGGGTGGCATTCCGGGCTACAGCGACTGGTCGTCCAAGCGTGAGCACGCATGGGAGAAGGCCGCCGAGGACGCCAAGCTCGAAGAGACCTTCAAGCCCTACGCCGGCCAGTCCATCGACCAGCTCGCCAAGGATCCGGAAGCCGTCGCGCTGGGTCGCTCGATCTTCGGCAACACCTGCGCCGCCTGCCACGGTTCCTCGGGCCAGGGTGCCATCGGCTACCCGAACCTGACCGACGACATCTGGCACTGGGGTGGCGAGCCCGACACCATCCTGCAGACCGTGCTCGATGGCCGCGAAGGCGTGATGCCGCCGTGGGGTGAAGTGCTGACCGAAACCGGTGGCCCGAACGCCGTGGACCAGACCATCGCCTACGTGCATGCGCTGTCCAAGCCCGACACCCTGCAGGGCAACGCCGCCGCGACCGCCGGCAAGGCGCTGTACGACGGCGTCTGCATCGCCTGCCACGGCGTGGACGGCAAGGGCAATCAGGCGCTGGGCGCTCCGGACCTGACCGACAGCTACTGGCTGTACGGCAGCAGCGACGACGCCCTGCGCAAGGCCATCATGGAAGGCCACCACGGCAGCATGCCGGCGCACCGCGAGCTGCTGGGCGAAACCCGTGCACGTCTGGTCGCCTCGTATGTGTGGTCGATGTCGCATCCCACCGGTGCCGACGCGCCGAAGGCGAGCGCGCCATGAGCAAGGCCGGCGCACCGCAGGCCGCATCACCCGAGCGGCACATCGCCACCCGGGTGGTGATGATCATGTGGCCGGCCTTCTTTTCCGCGGGCGTGGCGACGATGCTGTTCTTCGCCTTCGTCGATCCGCTCGCGCTGCGCGACATCACCTTCCCGGACCTGCAGATTTCCCGGGAATTCGGCTACACGCTGGCCTTCCTGATGTTCTGGCTCGCCACCTCCGCGTCGAGCCTGTTCACCTGGATCCTGATGCGCACGCCCTGCAACCGCAGGCAGCCGCCCACCGATCCGTGAACCCAAGACGTCGGTGGCAGTCACGCCACCGGCGTCCGCACTACCGCACTCCGTACCGCGCTTCGCCCTTCGCCATGGCATGGTTATGAAATTCAACATCGCAACACCCTTCCGCCCGCCCGCCCGTGCGGCGCACTCCGCAGAACACCGGTCATGAGCAAGCGCATTCCGGCGGATCTGGTGGACGAGCAGGGAAACTCGTTCTACGTCAGCGAACGCAAGATCTATCCGCGTGACGTGAGCGGCCGCTTCGCGCGCCTGCGCGTGGCGGCGGTGGTGTGGTTGCTGGGCATGTTCTACGTGTTCCCATGGCTGTCGTGGGATGGCCGGCAGGCGGTGCTGTTCGACCTGCCCGCGCGCAAGTTCTACATCTTCGGGCTGGTGTTCTGGCCGCAGGATTTCCTGTTTCTCGCGCTGCTGATGATCATCGCGGCGTTGACGCTGTTCTTCAGCACGGCGCTTTCAGGGCGCCTGTGGTGCGGCTACGCCTGCCCGCAGACGGTATGGACCGAGACCTTCCTGTGGCTGGAGCGCTGGACCGAGGGTGACCGCGCCAAGCGCATCAAGCTGGACGCCAGCCGCTGGAATGGCGAGAAGATCCTGCGCAAGGGGGCCAAGCACACCTCATGGCTGCTGTTCGCGCTGTGGACCGGCTTCACCTTCGTCGGCTTCTTCACCCCCATCCGTGATCTGGGCGCGCGTCTGGTTCCCTTTGCATGGGGCGGCTGGGAGACCTTCTGGGTGCTGTTCTACGCGCTGGCCACCTGGGGCAACGCCGGCTTCCTGCGTGAGCAGGTCTGCAAGTACATGTGCCCGTATGCGCGCTTCCAGAGCGCCATGTTCGATCGCAACACCCTGCTGATCGCCTACGACCCCATGCGTGGCGAACCGCGTGGCCCGCGCAAGCGTGGCCTGTCCAGCGTGCTCGAACGTGCGCGCGGCCTGCTGCCGGTCAAGACCGCCTACGACTACGTGTTCCGTGCCAGCCGCCATCCTTCCGCCGCCACCCAGGCCGCGCAGGCGCATGGCACCATCACCTGGGACGGTGAGCTGGGCGAGGTGGCACCGCTGCCGAAGTTCAATCCCGAGGAACTGGGCGACTGCATCGACTGCACCATCTGCGTGCAGGTCTGCCCCACCGGCATCGACATCCGCAACGGCCTGCAGTACGAGTGCATCGCCTGCGGCGCCTGCATCGATGCCTGCGACCAGGTGATGGACAAGCTGGGTTACCCGCAGGGGCTGATCCGCTATTCCACGCAGAACGCCATCGACGGCAAACGCACCCGCGTACTGCGCCCGCGCATCCTCATCTACGGCCTGCTGCTGCTCGGCCTGTGCGGCGCGTGGGTCTGGGGGGTGACCCACCGCAACGAGACCATCGCCGAAGTGCTGCGTGACCGCAACGCGCTGTACTACCAGGCCGGTGACGGCAGCATCGCCAACAGCTACACGCTCAAGCTGGTCAACAAGAGCCAGCAGCCGCACAGCTACCGCATCACGCTGGAGTCGGGCAAGGAAGGCCTGGAGCTGCGTGGCAGCACCGAGGTGAAGGCCGCCCCCGAACAGGTGCTGCCGGTGCCGCTCAACGTGGTGACCCGGCAGGATGTCAGCGGACGGCATAAAGTGCACTTCGTGGTCGAGCGTGACGATGGCCGAGAACGGCATGTCGTCGAAAGCAGCTTCTTTGGACCGGTGCAATGAACAACCGCAGGCAATCCCTCTGGGGCATCCCCGTTTTCTGGCTGGTGATCGGCCTGCCCCTGCTGTCCATCGTCGCCGGCGTCGGTCTGGTGGTGATCGCCATCCGTGCCGGCGGTGCCGACGTGGTGTCCGACCCGGTGCAGCGCAAGTCGCAGATCCAGACCACCGACCTGTCGCCGCATCAGGTGGCCAAGGACATGGGCCTGAGCGCGCTGCTGCGCGTGCATGACGGCGTGATCGAAGTCCGCCCGGTCACCGGCAAGTTCCCCAAGGGCACGGTGCTGCGCCTCGCGCTGGAGCATCCCATCCAGCAGTCCGAGGACCTGCATGTGGACCTGCAGGCGCAGGGCGATGTCTGGCGCACCACGGCCGGTGTGGATGACGCGCACGACTGGCGCGTGCAGCTGGAGGACGCCGATGGCCGCTGGCGCCTGCAGGGTCGCCTGCCCAAACAGCAGTATGCCGCCCGCCTCGCCCCCTCGCTGGACGCCGGGCACTGAGCAGCATCGTGGTCGCCGAACCGCTCCAGCTGTCCGCCTACATCAACGCCACGCACTGCTGCTACCACTGCGGTGAGGCGTTGCCGGCAGAGCCCTGCGTGGCTCGGCTGGATGGCACCGCGCGCTCCTTCTGCTGCCATGGCTGCGCCGCTGCGGCCGAGTGGATCGTCAGCGCCGATCTGGACAGCTACTACCGGCTGCGTGACAGCAACGCCGGGCGCGTAGCCGCGGAGCCACTGGATCTGGCCGTCTGGGACCGCAGCGACGTGCTGGCCGAACACAGCCGCGCCATCAGCGGTGGCCGCGAGATCACCCTGCTCACCGACGGCATGCGCTGCGCCGCCTGCGCGTGGCTGATCCAGCGCGCGCTCGCGCGCGAGCCCGGCGTCATCGACTGCAACGCCAACGCCATCACCGGGCGCATCCGCATCGCGTGGGACCCCGCACGCACGGTGCTGTCGGCACCGTTGCAGCGCTTGGCCATGCTCGGCTACCGGCCCTATCTGGCCGGCAGCGAGGCCGCCGAACGCCAGCGCCGCAAAGAACAGCGTCGCTGGATGCTGCGCCTTGGCATCGCCGGTATCGGCATGCTGCAGGCCATGATGATGGCCGAGGCGCTGTATCTGGACTTCAACAGCACGATGCCGCTGCCCACGCGCGACTTCTTCCGCTGGCTGACCTTCCTGCTGTGCGCGCCGGTGATCTTCTATGCGGGCTGGCCGTTCCTTGCGGGGGCATGGCGTGAGCTGCGCGAACGTCGCCTGGGCATGGATGTGCTGATCGCCAGCTCCACCCTGCTGGCCTATTTCGCCAGCCTGCTGGAGACCGTGCGTGGCGGGCCGCATGTCTGGTACGACGCCGCGGTGATGTTCGTGTTCCTGCTGCTGGCCGCACGCATGCTGGAACAGCGCGCACGCAGCGTGGCCAGCGCGCAGGTGGATGCGCTGGCGCGTGCGCGGCCCGTGTTCGCCACACGCGAACGCGGCGATGGACAGCGCGAGACGGTGCCACTGGCGGCACTGCATGCGGGCGACATCGCCTGCGTGGCAGCGGGCGAGGCAGTCCCTGCCGATGGACAGCTGCTGGGCGACAGCGACGATGAAGCATGGTTCGAGGAGGCTCTGCTGACCGGTGAATCCGCGCCGGTGCGCCGCGTTCCCGGCGAGCCGGTCTACGCCGGTGCCGTCTGCCGCGAGCGCCCTGCCCGCCTGCGCGTCACCTGCACCGGCAGCGAGACGCGCCTGTCCCAGCTCACCCGTCTGGTCGAACAAGCACAGGAACATCGCCCCGCCGTGGCGCGGGTAGCCGACCGCATCAGCATGCGTTTCGTGCTGGCGCTGCTGCCGGTCGCGCTGCTGGTCTTCGCCGGCTGGTGGCACTACCAGCCCGAGCGGGCGCTGGAAGTCACGCTGGCACTGCTGGTCATCAGCTGCCCCTGCGCACTCTCGCTGGCCGTGCCTGCCGCCATCGCCAGCGCACCGGCTTGCTGGCGCTGCGTCCCGATGCGCTGGACACCTTGGCACGCGCCACCGACATCGTCTTCGACAAGACCGGCACGCTCAGCGATGGGCACCCCACCCTCGTCACCACCCGCGTGCTGGAACACGGATTGGATGCAGACGCTGCAACGCGCATCGCCGCGGCGCTGGAGCGCGACAGCGGCCACCCGCTGGCCGCCGCCTTCCGCCACGTCGATGTCCCCGCCGCCACGCAGGT
>DALZZG010000077.1:0-8281 GCA_031987665.1 Stenotrophomonas sp.
CCGCCGCCGCCACCGCCGCCGCCGCCGCCGCCGCCGCCGCAGGACACTCCGCCGCCGCCGGTCAAGAACCTCGCGCCGCCGAAGCCCTCGCCGCTGCCGCCGCCGCCGGAAGCGCCGGTGATCGACGTCCCGGAACCGCGTCCGAATGACGTGGTGACGCCGCCGGCACCGCCCGCACCGCCTGCCCCGCCGGTCGACATCCAGGCCAGCGTGGACATCTCGTCCAAGAACATGAACCCGCCGCGTTACCCGCCGGCCGCTTTCCGCGCCGGTATCCAGGGCGAGGTCATCCTGATCATTGATGTCGACGCCAACGGCAATGTCACCAATGTGTCCGTCGAGAAGTCCAGTCGCAACCGCGACCTCGACCGAGCTGCAATGGAAGCGGCGCGCAAGTGGAAGTTCAACCCCGCCCAGAGCGGTGGGGCGAAGGCAGCTGGTCGCGTTCGCGTCCCGGTCAACTTTGCGCTGAGCTGATCCATGTGGCGGCGGCAACGTCGCCACCGGACCGGTTCAACTTTAGCTACACCCTTTAACACCACACACAACAAAGGTAAGCGTCATGCTGCAGGAAATTTTCATCGCCGCCGCTGCCGGGGGCAACGCAAACAACGCTCTCTCGCAGATGGGCTTCGAGCACCTGATCCACGAAATGACCTCCAAGCCGGGTGATTTCGCAGTTTCCTGGGTCGTGCTGATCACCCTGGTGGCGATGTCGGCCATGTCCTGGTACTGGACCGTCATCAACATCTTCCGCACCGCCCGTCTGAAGTCTGCTGCCGACCGCGTGCCGGCACAGTTCTGGGATGCCCCGAACGCACAGGACGCCATCCGCGCCATGGAAGAACAGCCGGCTTCCGAGCCGTTCTCCAAGATCGCTCTGGACGCAGCACAGGCTGCTGCCCACCACCAGCAGGCGGGTGCTTCGGAAACCCTGAGCCGTTCGGAATTCGTTGACCGCGCCCTGCGTCAGGCCGTGACCCGCGAATCCAACAAGCTGCAGGGCGGCATGATCCTGCTGGCCACCGTCGGTGCAACCGCTCCGTTCGTGGGTCTGCTGGGTACCGTGTGGGGCATCTACGGCGCGCTGATCAAGATCGGTGCAACCGGTTCGGCCTCGATCGACGCCGTTGCCGGCCCGGTGGGTGAAGCACTGATCATGACCGCCATCGGTCTGTTCGTGGCTATCCCGGCCGTGTTCGCCTTCAACTTCTTCAGCAAGATCAACAGCGCGACTGTCAGCAAGTTCGACACCTTCGCTCACGATCTGCACGACTTCTTCGCCACCGGTTCGCGCGTTCGCTAATCCGGCAAGTCGAGTAAGTCTTCGCAACGATATAGACGGAGCCCGTTATGGCTTTCAGTAGTGGTAACAGCAGCGGCCCGATGGCCGACATCAACGTCACGCCCCTCGTGGACGTGATGCTGGTGCTGCTGATCATCTTCATCATCACGGCTCCCCTGATGTCCCACAAGGTCAAGGTGGAGTTGCCGGAAGCCAACCTGATCCAGAACCCGGAAGATGCGCCTGATCGCAAAAATCCGATTACGGTGGCGGTCAAGGAAGACGGCAAGCTCTACTGGAACGACGAAGAGGTCTCCAAGGAGACCTTGGAATCGCGTTTCGCCACTGCTGCGCAGCAGACGCCGCAGCCGCCGCTGAATCTGCGTGGTGACAAGACCACCAAGATGAGCGTGATCAACGAAGTGACCAAGATCGCGCAGAGTCAGGGCATGCTGGATGTCGGTTTCGTTGCCACCAAAGAAAAGGGGCAATAAGCGATGGCTTTCAGTAGTGGTGGTAACAAGGGCCCAATGGCCGACATCAACGTCACGCCCCTCGTGGACGTGATGCTGGTGCTGCTGATCATCTTCATCGTGACCGCGCCGATCATGACGTACCCGATCGCCGTGGATCTGCCGCAGCGGGTCATCAACCCGCCGCCGCAGCTGCGCGAACCGCCGCCGCCGATCGAGCTGCGCGTGGATGCGAGCAACCAGGTTTATTGGAACAACAGTCCGATCAACGTGGGTGACCTGCAGCAGAAGATGGTTGAAGCGATCCAGAGTGACCCGACCAATCAGCCGGAACTGCGCATCGATGCCAGCCCGGATTCGGAATACGACGTCATGGCCAAGATCCTGGCCCAGGCGAAGAACGCCGACATGAAGAAGATTGGCTTCGTGCAGTAAGACTGCAACACCAAGTCATGACGCGACTGGAAAACGCCCCCGGAAACGGGGGCGTTTTTTTTGGGTCTGGTTTTGGAAGCCTGAAGCGCCAAGAGCCAAGAGCTACCCCTCCCCGGCCCTCCCCTTTGCGCTTTGCGCAAAAGGGAGGGGGAAGAGCGGCTGTGCCGCGTTGCTGGAACTCTTTCGCTCCGCTGCTTTCCCGGTTATCACGGTTATCACGGTTATCACGGTTATCTCGAATATCTCGAATATCTCGAATATCTCGAATATCTCGGATGTCCCGGATGTCCCGGATGTCCCGGATGTGCAGCGAAGAAAGCGAGACAGACGGGGCTCTTTTTGGTTGAGATTGCGGGATACCTGCTCCCTCCCTTTGGCCGAAGGCCAAGGGGAGGGTTGGGGAGGGGTATGCCTTTCGCATCCCAAGCGCTTCGACGGCGAACTTATCCCCAGCCCCTGTGGATTACTGCGGAGCCGGAACGCTTCAGCCCGAGCCACCAGCTTATCCATACATCTGTGGATAAAACGCGGCAGTGGTGCTCTGGCCGTAGCGACGTCCTGGGTCAGCACACCAACACTGCCTCTATCCCCAGAGAGAAAGGGGCGTAATGGGAAACACCCCGGAGACTGTACATTCGGTGTCCCGATGCGCACTGATTTATCCACAGCGATGGCCGCAGCCGGGTACACGCTGACCCACGTGAAACACGCCGACGATGGACGCCCGTAATAGCGGTTGTCTTCCCAAGGCTTATCCACAGTCCATCCTGACGGTGGACAAGTCATCAACTCAGTCAGCTGTTGGCCATCAGCAGCCAACGTGTGGCCTTTCACGGCCATTGACCCCTCAACGCGTCGATGACTGCGGCATTACGAACGCCCGTTACTTCATGACAGGGCGTTCTATCCACAATGCAGGCGGGGCGGTGCCCGTGTGCTTGTTCCATGCGCCGTCACCAGGCACGGCGCTGCGCCTGATTCCGTTTATCCACAGCGGGTGTGGATAACGGAGTGCAGACAGAGGCTGTTCCTAGCAAGGCCGCCGGGAGGCCGCCCTCAAGCGCATGCCGACACGACCGATTGCGGTGATAGCAGGTACCTTTTCCCCAGTCATCCGCCGTGGACAACTCTGTGCATAAGCCTGTGGGGAAGCTGGGTGCAGGGTCAGCCTGCGTCTGCCGGCATGCTCTGTGCGGTGATGGCCAGATAGTTGCCGATGGTCGTTTCCAGACCGTCGTACAGGGCTTCGCCGATCAGCGCGTGGCCGATGGAAACCTCCAGCACGTTGGGCACCTGCGCGAGGAAATAGTGCAGATTTTCCTGCGACAGATCGTGTCCGGCGTTGACGCCCAGCCCCGCGGCCTGTGCGCGACGTGCCGCGTCGGCGAACTGTGCGACCACGGTCTCGGTGGTGCCGCGTGCAAAGGCTTCGGCGTAGGGGCCTGTGTACAACTCGATGCGGTCGGCACCGAGTGCGGCGGCCTGTGCGATGTCCGGGTTGCCGGCATCGACGAACAGGCTTACCCGGCAGCCGTAGCTTTTCAGCGTGGCGATCAAGGGGCGCAGGCGTTCGCCATCACGCGTGAAGTCGAAGCCATGATCGGAGGTGAGCTGGCCGTCGCCATCGGGCACCAGCGTGACCTGTGCCGGGCGCGTCTGTTCGCAGAGCGGCAGCAGGCCCGGATAGCCCTCGCGCGGCGGCGCGAATGGATTGCCTTCGATGTTGAATTCCACGCCATGCTGGCGGGTCAGCTCAGACAGGGCGTAAACGTCGTCGGCACGGATATGGCGCTGGTCAGGGCGCGGATGCACGGTGATGCCGTGCGCGCCCGCGCGCAGGCAGGTCATTGCCGCGCGCACCACATCCGGGTCGTTGCCGCCACGCGAATTGCGCAGCACGGCGACCTTGTTGACGTTGACGCTGAGCTGGGTCATGGCTGGTTCGGGTCCTGCGGAGGTGCGGGTGTGATGAAGGGATTGGCCGCCGGCGCGACAGGCGCAGCGGGTGCAGGCACGGCCGGCGCTGGCGCTGGTGCGGCGCCTTCAGTGCCCTTGGGCTTGAACTGGTCGCGCAGCGCCTGCAGTTCGGCCGGGTGCAGCGCACGTGGGCTGTCGGCGATGACGCCACTGATCCGTGCCGCGTAAAGGCCTTTGACCCACAACAGCAGGAACACCAGCGAGGCCACCAGGGACAGGACGAGCAGCCACATCTTGGTGGTCGAAAGGGCGAGCATGAAGCCGCCGAGTGCAAGCAGCAGGAAAAGCCAGTACATGACGATCTCCCCAGAGAAGTGCGCAGTGTAACGGTGAGCTCAGAGCAGTGGCGAGGCCAGCCGCGCGAACGCCTCGGGGAGCCGTTCACGCCACAGCCGCCGGTGGTTGACCGGCATGACCTCGGTGGCGTTGTCGAACTCCTGCAGCAGGATGGCTTCCAGCTCCGAAGTGAGTTCGCGGTTGTTGTACATCATCGACAGCTCGAAGTTCAGGCGGAAGCTGCGGTGATCGAAGTTGGCGGTGCCGACGATGCAGGTGTGCTCGTCGGCGATGAAGGCCTTGCTGTGCAGCATGCGCGGGCCGTATTCCCAGATGCGCACGCCGGCTTCCAGCAGTTCGTCGAAGTAGGAACGCGCGCACAGGGTGACCAGCTTGGAGTCGCTCTGCTTGGGCACCATCAGGCGCGTGTCGAGGCCGGCCAGCGCGGCCGAGGTGAGCGCCATGCGCGCGGCTTCGCCCGGTACGAAATACGGCGTGACCAGCCACACGCGGCGCCTGGCCTCCTGGATGGCGGCAACGTGCAGACGATGGATGGCTTCCCATGCCGAATCCGGCCCTGAAATCAGCACCTGCGCGTGGATGTGGCCGGCTTCGCGCGGTGGCACCTCGGGGGGAAACAGATCCACCTGCTGGAAGTGCTCCGGCCCCTGCCCCGTCGCGTAGATCCAGTCTTCCAGGAACACCAGCTGCAGGCTGCGCACGACATGGCCGCGGATGCGCATGTGCAGGTCGCGGTAGGCGTTGGGGTTGCGGCTGTCGTCCTCCTCGTCGGTGACGTTGATGCCGCCGGTGAAGGCCACCTGCCCGTCCACCACCACCAGCTTGCGGTGCGTGCGCAGGTTCAGCCACGGGCGCTTGAACGGCTTGAGCAGCTGGCGCGGATGGAACCAGGCCACCTCGCCGCCCGCGTCCAGCAGCGGCTTCAGGAATTTCCTGCCGACCTTCGAGGAACCGACCGCGTCGAGCAGCAGGCGCACCTTCACACCATTGCGCGCACGTTCGATCAGTGCATCACGCATGGCCGTGCCGGCGTGATCGGGCTCGAAGATGTAGTACTCCAGATTGACGTGCCGCTGCGCCTGGCCGATGGCCTCGATGATGGCTGCATAGGTGGCGGCGCCGTCCACCAGCCAGTCCACGTCGGTGGCGCTGCTGGGTGCGAGCCCGGTGGTGGCCTGTCCGACCCGGGCCAGCTCGGTGCAGGCCCCGTCTGGCGGGCAGATCGCGTCGTAGGTGCCCAGCCCCTCGCGGGAGCGGCCACGGCGCAGGCGCTGGCGCACGATGCGCTGCGGGCCGAACAGGTAGTACACGAACAGGCCGATGTAGGGCAGCGCGGCCAGCGACAGGATCCAGCTCAGCGTGGCCACCGGCTCGCGCTTCTGCAGCACGATGTAGCCGGCCAGCAGCAGCAGGTAGATCACATAGGTGGCGGCCAGCGCCTGGCCGAGGTGGGGGAAACTGGTGGACAGCGTGGTCCAGACGTCATGGAGGGCTTCGCGCATCGGGCGATTCTAGCCAGCGGCGGTGTTCCGCGGCCGTGCATTGGCCGACATGACGCATTGCGTCATTTAATACATAAATGTAATATACCGGTATGGATAAAAACGCACCGGTCGCCAAAGGCTACGCCAGCATCAATGACAAGCTGGCCATCAGCAGTGCCCGTCATCCGGGATTTCCGCGTGACCAGGCCATGCTGGCGCGGTTGATCAAGCTGGTGCACAAGCTGTTCTGCGACCACGGCAACCAGCTGATGCGCGAGTACGGCATCTCCCATCCCGAATACAACGTGCTGATGATGCTCGATGGTTCCGAGCAGGGCTTGAGCCCGTCGGAAATCAGCGAGGCGGCCAGTGAGAAGTCGTCCAACGTGACGCGCCTGATCGACCAGCTGCTGGCCAAGGGCCTGGTCAGCCGCGAGCCCAGCGAGGCCGACCGCCGCAAGCTGGTGGTGCGGCTCAGCGCCGATGGCGAGCGCCTGATCGAACAGGTGATGCCGGCGGTGGTCGTGCAGCTGCAGCAGTTCTTTAAGGGCGTGGATGGCGCCGAACTGCGGCAGACCGAGAAGGTGCTCACGCGCATCCTGGCGGGGCTGGAAAACCACCCGTGAGCGCGGTTCCGGCAGAACGCGCGCCGGAAGCGACGCTGTTTTCCCGAAGCCTGCTGGCGCTGCGCCAGGCCATGGCGGGCGAAGCCGCGGTCTGGGCCTACATCGGCAAGGTGCTGATCGCGCTGTACGGCTCCGGCTGGCTGGCGATGCGTCTGGGCATGGCCTCCCCCGGCACGGCGATGATCACCGTGCTGGTGGTGATGAACCGCAACACCGGCATGGTGCTGGCCAAGGCGTTCTATCGCGGACTGGGCACGGTGGTGGGCTGCGTGATGGCGGTGCTGCTGGTGGCCCTGTTCCCGCAGAGCCCGTTGGCGCTGGTGACGGTGATGGCGCTGTGGGCCGGCTTCTGCGCCGGCGGCTCGGTGTGGAGCCGCGGCGTGGCCTCGTATGGCTTCGTGCTGTCCGGCTACACCGTGGCGATGATCGTGTTCCCGGTGATCAACCACCCGGAAAACCTTTTCAGCAATGCCATCGAGCGTACCGGCGAGGTGCTGCTGGGCATGGCGGTGACCAGCGTGGTGTTCGACGTGCTGTGGCCTGACCGCATGCGCGCGGGCCTGCGCCGTACCGATGACAACAACCTCAACGATTTTCTGGATTTCGTCGCCGGTGCCATCGGTGGACGCCTGCGCGGCTTCGAGGTCATCGAACGCACGCAGACACGCGTGGTACAGGGCGCGATCAACTTCGAGGACATGCGCGCCACTGCGTATTTCGATGATCCCATCCTGCGCAGCAGCAATGGCCAGCTGAAGCTGATCAACCAGCACTTCATGGCCGCCGCTTCGCGCTTCCAGGCGCTGTACCACCACATGGAACGCCTGCTGCGACGCGACGAACAGGCGGTGGTGTCGGCCATGCGTGCCCTGCTGGCACCGTTGTCGCAGTTGCTGGATGACGCCCCGTTGCGCGACGACGTACCGCGTCTGTCCCTCGCGCTGCGGCAGTGGAACGAACAGCTTGGCACCGCCATCGCTGCCCAGCGTGGCCCGATGACGCCGGACAACGGCGACAGCTTCGACGCCAGCGTGCTGCTGCTGCGCCGCTTCGGTGACGAGCTGCAGGCTTACGTGCAGGCCAAGGCGCGCATGGAAACCGGCAAGGGCCGCTGGCGCGCACGGGCGCACCGCCTGAGCCGGGTGCGCTTCACGCGCGCCCATGATTGGTACGCCATCGCGCTGGCGGCGGTGCGCTGTTTCACCGTGATGCTGGCGCTGTCGCTGCTGTGGTTGAGCAGCAACTGGAACCAGGGTGGCCTGGCGGTGTTCGGCATGGCCGCACTGGTGGCGATGTCGTCAGCGGCGCCGGACCCGCTGTGGGTGGTGCGGCGCGCGACCATCGGCCATGCGGTGGCGCCGTTCTTCGCCCTGCCCGGTTTCATCGCGTTGGCGCTGGCGGTGGATTTCCCGCTGCTGGTGCTGCTGACCCTGCCGACGATGATCGCTTCGCTGTACATCGCCACGCGGCCACGTTTTGCCGTGATCGGCATGGCGATGAACGTCGGCATCCTGGTGTCCTGGAACATGGGCGCGCAGTTCCACCCGAGTGCGCAGGCCTATCTGGACAACTCGCTGACCATCGTCATCGGAGCATTCGTGGCGATGCTGGTGTTCATGCTGGTTCCCGGCCTCCCGGGCAGCCGGCAGCGCCAGCGGCGCCTGCTGGAGCGGCTGCGCGCGCAGGTGCAGCAGGCGGTGACCG
>DALZZG010000077.1:8291-9277 GCA_031987665.1 Stenotrophomonas sp.
CCGGGGCTGCTGCCGAAGTTCGAGAGCGTCAGCCGCGAGTTGTTCCAGCAGGTGGCCAGCCGTACCCGCCCGGAGACGCGCCAGTCACGTGAGCTGTTCGAGTGGGCCTTCATGGTGCATGAGGCGGGGCACCGCGCCATCGACCTGCGCCACGATCTGGCCGAACAGAATCTCCCACCGTCGCTGCGCGCACAGATCGAACAGGCGCTCGCCCAGCTTGGCCAGCTGTACCGCCAGCCGCGCACCAACGTCCACCGTGCCGCACGCGACAGCGTGCAGGCGGCGCTGGCGCAGCTGCGCGGCCCGCAACCGCAGGCGCTGCGCAACGTGCGCGATCACCTGTACCTGCTGCAGCTCACCCTGCAGGACAGCGCCACCGTGCTGGCCGCGCATGTGCGTCGCGTGCACCGCCATCAACGCCTGAAGGAGGCCCGCCATGCCGTATGAAGTTTCCGTCGCCGACATCTACCTGCCCGGCACGCTGGTGGTGCTGGTGCTGCTGCTGCCGGTGTTCGGCCTGCTGGATTTCGCCTTCGGCCGCGTCGGCCTGTACCGCCACGCGATGCATCCGTCGCTGCTGCGTGTGGCGCTGTTCGCCAGCGTCTACTGCGCCGCGCTGCTGCTGTTCCTGCCCCACTTTTCCTGATCGAGGTATTCTCATGAAAGCCGCCAGCCTGATACGAGGCGGTGTCACCGGCGTGGTCGTGCTGCTTGCCGCAGTGATGGCCTACGTGGTCTGGCACAAATACATGCTCTCGCCATGGACGCGCGATGCGCGCTTGCGTGCCGAAGTGGTGCGCATCGCGCCGGATGTGTCCGGGCGCGTCACGGACGTCGCCGTGCATGACAACCAGCTGGTGAAGAAGGGCGACCTGCTCTACGTCATCGACCCGGAGCGCTACCAGCTGGCCGTCGCCCGTGCCGAGGCCGATCTCGCTGCCGCGCAGGCTGCCGCACGCGCGGCGGGCGCGTCCATCTCCGCCGCT
>DALZZG010000078.1:0-9018 GCA_031987665.1 Stenotrophomonas sp.
GTGCCGGGTGCCTGCGCCGCCATCGCCGCGCTCAGCGTGGCCGGCCTGCCCAGCGACCGCTTCGTGTTCGAGGGCTTCCTGCCGGCCAAGGCCGCCGCGCGCCGCGAGCGGCTGCAGCGGCTGGCCGCTGAAACCGGCACCCTGGTGTTCTACGAATCCTCGCACCGCATCGCCGAGTCACTGGCCGACATGGGCGCCGCGTTCGGCGAGGACCGCCCCGCCGTGGTGGCGCGTGAGCTGACCAAACTGTTCGAGACCGTGCTCGACGGCACGCTGGCGCAGCTGCTGGCCGCCGTGCAGGCCGACGACAACCAGCGCAAGGGCGAGTTCGTGGTGATGGTGCAGGGCGCCGCCGACGATGAGGAAGGCAAGATCGCCGAAGGCCGCCGCCTCTACGCCAAACTCAACGAACACCTGCCCCCGTCCACCGCCGCCAAGCTGGCGGCCGAACTGAGCGGCGCGCCGCGCAAGGCGTTGTATGGACAGGGCAGCAACGACTGAACCCTGGTGGGTGGCGACGGATGTCGCCAACCTGCGCCAGCAGCTGGATCTGACGGCACGGCCACAGCGCGCTGCGTCCGGCCGTGCGCTGAAAGAGCAGCAGGAGCGCTGGATGATGACGCGCTGGCTGGTCGCTTGGACAACGCAACTGGCGTACCCCATCCGCGTGTACAAGGGCGAAAGCCCGGATTTCCGGCTGGACACCGCGGCCGGCCAGGTCGGCGTCGAATGCATGGAAGTTGTGCCGGAGGCTTACAAGCAGTTGCTGGCCAAGCTCGAGGGCGTGAACTCGGGCTGGGTGCGTCCGGTGGCGCAATACGAGCCCGAGGGGAGATGGTCCAAGGCGGATACGCCTCTGCTGCGGCAACTGCTTGCAGATACCTATGAAGGGAGCCCGTGGCAGGGCGACGAGCCGGAGCGGCTGTGGGTGGACGTGATGCGCGAGGCGGTGAAGAAGAAGCGCGAGGTGTTCCGGAAGCCCGCGTTTGTCAGCCTGTCGCGCAATGCGTTGCTGCTGTACGACAACTGGCCGCTGCCGCCAGTTGCGTTCGCGGAGGATGCCGCGGAAGAAGCGTTGCGTGATTGGGCGCTGGCAGCGTTGGATGTCTTGTCCGCCGAGCTGACGCAGAGCGGTGCGTTCGCGGATTTCCAGCAGATCGACATCCTGCACCGGGGCTGGTTGCTGTCCTTCACCAACGCCGGTGTGCGCCGCATGCCCTATCTGTCGCCGGAGGCTGAATGATCGGCGGCATGCCGGTAGCCGGACGTGCGACAATACGTGCGGCGGAGTCGGCCAGACAGTCGCGTCATTCCTTCGGGAGTGCCGAGGAAAGTCCGGGCTCCACAGGGCAAGGTGCCAGGTAACGCCTGGGCGGCGCGAGCCGACGGAAAGTGCAACAGAAAGATACCGCCTACGTCTCTTTCGGGAGGCCGGTAAGGGTGAAATGGTGCGGTAAGAGCGCACCGCGAGTCTGGCAACAGACCGGTACGGCAAACCCCACCTGGAGCAAGACCAAATAGGGACCCATTGGCGTGGCCCGCGTCGGGTCCGGGTAGGTTGCTTGAGCGTCACGGTGACGTGGCGCCTAGAAGAATGACTGTCCACGACAGAACCCGGCTTATCGGCCGGCTCCGCCGCTTTCTTCGCCTGCCAGGCGAAGAAAGCCCCAAAGTTTTGCGGCGCAAAACTTCGGGCCCCGGGCCTCTGGCCTTCCAATTCCCCCCGCCTGTCGGCGCGCCCCCTTTACTAAAGGGGGCTTGGCTTGCGGTGGGTTTGCGGTGGGCTCGCTTCGCATCGCATTCGGGCGTGACTCCAGCAGGATCGCTGGGCTCGCTTCGCATCGTCGCTTTTTGCCCCCTCCCTTGCGCCGTAGGCGGAGGGGGTGAAGAGGGTCGTTTGCGCGCCACTGGCGCGCGGCCCGATGAACGCCCGGAGGGCCGGACGGGCTGGGGAGGGGTGCTCCTGGCGGCGACTTCCAACAGCTCAACCCACCCCAATCTCCAGCCTCGTCTCACCTGCCGCCACGCCATTCGGCCCGAAGCGCCGCTCATGGATGAAGCCGCTGCCCGCATGATCGATGGCCACCACCGTGCTGGCGCGGGTGCCGTAGGCGTCGCCACGGATGAAGGCGCTGGACAGCCTGCGCTCCAGATCCAGAGGAATGCCGGTATCGGGCAACTCGGCATCTGCAGGGTGGGTTTCATCCGCCAACGCCTGCCAGGTCGCCTCCAGGTCCGTCGCTTCCTGCTGCAGCCAGTGTTCCAGCCGTGCCGTCAGACGACGGGTCTTGGGCCATGGGGCGTCGAGCGCGCCGTTGGACATGCCGTGGATGCCGGGTGCCAGTGACTGCGCGGCGGCGGGGTGGTTGCCCAGGTAGTGGCAGCTTTCCGCATCGGCCACCACCAGATTGAAGGGAGCGAACGCGGATGCCCTGTCGGCCAGCGCCTGCATGTAGCCGCTGGCAGTGGCGGTGCCGGCCAGAAAGTCGGCGATCAACTGCCCCCGCGAGGGGCCTGCGGTGGTCGCCAGTGGGTCGCGGACATTGGTGACCACGGCGGCGCGGCCGTTGCCAGCCAAACCCATCCAACTGCCGCCCGAGCGCAGGTCGCGCCCAGCCATGAGGCTTATCGGCGGGTCCGGCCAGATATGTAGCGGCGCGGTCGGTCGATCGTGGAATTCATCGCGATTCCCGACCATGAATAGGCGCCATTTGGGATGGCATTTCCAAGCGAGGGCAACCAGGCACATGGCCGCCAGTGTGCCGCTTCGCGCAGTGGCCGGCCATCGGCGGCTGAATGGCGGCTGGGTCGCCAGTCGATTTTCACATTCCATCCACGGGGCTGAATTTCCTGCAAATCTCAAAATTTGAGACGAAACATGCACTTGTGGATAAACCTTGAACAAGTCTCTAAAGATTGCTGCAAACCATTGATGCGAATGGCGATTTTGCGCATGGAAAGTTGTTGACAACCCAAGTCGCGCTGCTAAGGTGGGCATCAGAGGGAAAACCGGGTTTTTTGTGGTTTTTCGTGGTTCAATAACTTCCCAAGCGGAAACTGACAAACGGGTGCCATAGGCGTGTTCCAGGGCGAGACTGCCATCACGGTTGACGACAAGGGACGCATGGCGGTGCCAACCGCCTATCGCGACCTGGTCGCGCGTGCCAGCGGTAATCGCCTGGTGCTCACCTACAACCCGTTTGAAGCAGGCTGCTTGTGGTTGTACTCAGAGCAGGAGTGGGAGCGGGTGCGGGACGACGTAATGGCAAAGCCCAATACCCAGCGTGTAGTGCGCACCCTGCAGCAGAAGCTCGTCGGCTCGGCCGCCCATCTGGAACTGGATGGCAATGGCCGTATCAGCTTGCCGTCCAGTCACCGCAGCGCGGTGGGCATCGAGAAGAAAGCAGTGCTGATGGGCATGGGGGACAAGTTCGAATTGTGGAGCGAGCAAGCGCATCGCGCACTGATCCAGCAGACGTTGTCTGACGAGGATCTGGGCGATGGGCTTCTCGATCTGAAGTTGTGAGCCGGGGTGCCCGGGTGCGCGGTGAAGCGCAGGCCGGTCACCCTCCGGTGTCGCAGCCGCCGGCGGCTCACCTGCCGGTGCTGTACACCCAGGTCCTTGACGGCCTGAGGGTGATCGAAAACGGTACTTATCTGGATGGCACGTTCGGTCGTGGTGGTCACGCTGGCGGCGTGCTGCGCCAGCTCGGCCCGGATGGGCGCCTGCTGGTGATGGACAAGGACCCCGAGGCCATTGCCGTGGCCGAGCGCGATTTCGCGCCGGACGGCCGTGTCTCGATCTATCGCGGCAGCTTTGCCGATCTGCTGGACTGGAGCGAGACTGCTGCCGGTCTGGATGGCGTTCTGTTCGACCTGGGCGTGTCTTCGCCGCAGCTGGATGTGGCCGAGCGTGGTTTCAGCTTCGGCAAGGACGGCCCGCTGGACATGCGCATGGACCCGGATTCGGGCGAAAGCGCAGCGCAGTGGTTGAACCGCGCCGAAGACCGCGAAATCGCCGATGTGCTGTTCACCTATGGTGATGAGCGGCAGAGCCGCCGCATCGCCCGCGCCATTGTTGCCCGCCGCGAAAAGCAGCCGTTCACGCGCACGGCCGAGCTGGCCGAGCTGATTGCCTCGGTGATGCCGCGTGGCAAGGACAAGATCCATCCGGCCACGCGCAGCTTCCAGGCCATCCGCATCCACATCAATCGCGAACTGGCCGACCTTGAGGCCGGTCTGGATGCGGCGATGGCGCGGCTCAAGCCCGGTGGCCGGCTGGCGGTGATCAGCTTCCACTCGCTGGAAGACCGCATCGTCAAGCAGTTCATGAACCGCCACGCCAAGGCGCCGCCGAGCAATCGCCGCCTGCCGGAAGTGACCGCGTTCGTGCCGACGCTGGACCTCATCGGTGGTGCCATCAAGGCCGAGGACGACGAGCTCGCGGTGAACCCGCGCTCGCGCAGTGCGGTGCTGCGTGTGGCCCAGAAGCGCGAGGTGGCTGCATGAGCCGCCTGCTGCTGATCGTGCTGCTGGTCTGCACCATCGCTTCGGCGATCGGCGTGGTGTTCATGCGCCACCGCCATCGCCAGCTGTTCGTGGAGCTGGCCAAGCTCGAACACGCACGCGATGAACTGAACATCGAATTCGGTCGCCTGCAGCTGGAACAGGCCACGCTGGCACAGGCCACGCGCGTGGACCAGGAAGCGCGCGGCCGCCTGGGCATGAAGTTCCCGGAAGCGGCTGACATCGTGGTGATCCGCCCATGAACAAGCCCATCCGCAACCGCAACCGCAGCCAGTTCAACCTGCACAACCGGCTGATGCTGGTCGGCGTGGGCTTGGGCCTGTGCGCGGTGTCGCTGGTGGGTCGCGCCGCGTACGTGCAGCTGATCAACAGCGATTTCTACCAGCGCCAGGGCGAGGCCCGTTACCTGCGCGAAGTGCCGGTGGCGACCTCGCGCGGCATGATCACCGACCGCAACGGCGAGCCGGTAGCGGTGTCCACGCCGGTGGCGTCGATCTGGGTCAACCCGCAGGAACTGCTGCGTGCGCCCGAGCGCATCCCCGAGCTGGCGCAGGCGCTGTCGCTGCCGGTGGACGAGCTGACCTCGAAGCTGACGCAGAAGGCCGACAAGGAATTCATGTACCTGCGCCGCCGCATCAATCCGGATGTGGCCGAGAGTGTGGTCGCGATGAAGATTCCGGGCGTGTTCTCGCAGCGCGAGTTCCGTCGTTATTACCCGCAGGGGGAGGCGATGGCGCATGTGCTGGGCTTCACCAACATCGACGACCGTGGCCAGGAAGGCCTGGAGCTGGCCTTCGACGAATGGCTGCGCGGCAAGCCGGGCGCCAAGAAGGTGATCCGCGACCGCAAGGGCGCCATCGTCGAGAACGTGGACCTTGTGCGTGCCGCCGAGCCGGGCAAGGACCTGACGCTGAGCATCGACCGCCGCATCCAGTTCCTGGCCATGCGCGAGCTGCGCAATGCCGTGGTGGAGAACAAGGCGGCTGGTGGTTCGGTGGTGGTGATGGATGTGGCCACCGGTGAAGTGCTGGCCATGGCCAACCTGCCTACCTACAACCCCAACTCGATCAGCGGCGCCACGCCGGATACACGCCGCAACCGCGCCGTCACCGACCTGGTCGAGCCGGGCTCGACGATGAAGCCGCTGACCATCGCCACCGCGCTGCAGAACCATCTGGTGACGCCGGATACGGTGATCGACACCAACCCGGGCTATATGTCGCTGGGCCGTTACACCATCCGCGACGTGCCGCGTAACAACGGCGTGCTCAACGTCACCGGCGTGATCACCCGCAGCTCCAACATCGGTGCGGCGAAGATCGTCGCGCGCATTCCGGACCAGACTTTCTACAACAGCGTGCGTGGCTTCGGTTACGGCGTGTCCCCGCAGAGCGGTTTCCCGGGCGAATCGTCCGGCGTGGTGCCGGCGCCGGGCAGTCCGGGCTGGTATGGCACCACCAAGACCACCATGTCCTACGGCTACGGCCTGTCGGTGACGCCGCTGCAGATCGCGCAGGCGTACTCGGCGCTGGCCAACGGCGGCCAGGTGATCCAGCCGACCTTCGTGAAGGGGCAGCGCAACGAAGCGCGCCAGGTGCTGGACCCGGCAGTCGCGCAGGAAGTGGTGCGCATGATGGAGACGGTCGTGACCCAGGGCGGTGCCAAGGGCGCGGCGATTCTCGGTTATCACGTTGCCGGCAAGACCGGCACGGCGCGCAAGAACGGCCCGAACGGCTATGAGCGCGGGCACTACAACCTGCTGTTCGCCGGTGTGGTTCCGGCGACCGCGCCTCGCTTTGCTGCGGTGGTGGTGGTCAATGACCCGCAGGGCTCCAAGCAGTACGGCGGTCTGGTGTCGGCGCCCGTGTTTCACAGCGTGATGGAAGGCACCCTGCGTCTGATGGACGTGCCGCCGGATGACATCCAGTCGTGGCTGGCCGCACAGGCCGCAGGCAAGGTGGGTGGCAAGCCGGGCAGCAACCAGCCGCCGCTGCCGGTGCCGGCAGAAGCTGCCGAAGCCACCAACGCCGACGCCGAATTCGACGCCGCGCTGCCGACCGCCACCGCGCCGGCACCGGCCAACACGGGCGCGCGCCAATGAGCCGCATCATGCCCCTGTCGCAGCTGCTGCCCGAACTGACGCTGGCCCACGACCCGCAGATCAGCGGCCTGGTGCTGGATTCGCGTCATGTGCGCGCTGGGGATGCGTTCGTCGCCATTGCTGGCTTCGGTGCGCACGGCCTGGGCTTCGTCGAGCAGGCCAAGGCGGCGGGTGCGTCGGTGGTGCTGTTCGATCCGCCTGCACCTGTTGAGCTGCCTGCACCTGCCGATGCCATCGCCGTGCCCGGCCTGCGCGCGCGCATGGGCGCGATGGCCGACCAGTTCCACGGTCATCCCTCGCAGGCGATGACCATGGTGGGCGTCACCGGCACCAACGGCAAAACCTCCACCGTGCAGCTGCTGACGCAGGCCTGGCATCTGCTGGGCATCACCTGCGGCTCCATCGGTACGCTGGGTGTCGGCCTGTATGGCAACGTCGAGCCGACCGGCTTCACCACGCCGCTGGTGCTGCAGACGCATCAGGTGCTCGCACAGCTGCGCGATGCCGGTGCCAAGGCCGTGGCGATGGAAGTCAGCTCGCATGCGCTGGATCAGGGCCGCGTGGATGCCGTGCATTATGACGTGGCGGTGTTCACCAACCTCACCCGCGATCACCTCGATTACCACGGCAGCATGGACGCCTACGGCGCGGCCAAGGCCAAGCTGTTCCATCGTGCCGGCCTGAAGGCTGCCGCGATCAATCTTGATGATGCGTTCGGCCGCGAACTGATCGGCACGCTGTCGGCGGACGTGCAGGCCATCGGCCTGAGTTCGACCGGCCAGGCGGGCGCCAGCGTGTGCGCCGAGAATCTGGTGCTGGACGGGCAGGGCATCGGCTTCGATCTGGTGATCGACGGCGCGCGTCATCCGCTGCGTTCGCCGCTGCTGGGCCGCTTCAACGTGGACAATCTGCTGGCCGTGGCCGGTGCGCTGCACGGGCTGGGCCAGCCTGCCGCCACCATCGCCCGCGTGCTGGGCCAGCTTCAGCCGATCCGTGGCCGCATGAACCGTCTGGGCGGGCAGGGCGAGCCGACCGTGGTCATCGACTACGCGCACACGCCCGATGCCCTGCTGCAGGCGCTGCGCAGCCTGCACGGCCACCTCGATGGCCGCCTGCTGTGCGTGTTCGGCTGCGGTGGTGAGCGCGATACCGGCAAGCGCCCGGAAATGGCGGCCATCGCCGAAGAATGGGCCGACGTGGTGTTCGTCACCGACGACAATCCGCGCGGCGAAGACGGTGACGTGATCGTCGCCAACATCATGGCCGGCTTCCGCAAGCCCGACCAGGTGCATGTCCAGCGTGACCGTGCCGCCGCCATTGGCGCAGCCGTCGCGCAGGCCGGCCCTGGCGACATCGTGCTGGTTGCCGGCAAGGGCCACGAGCCCTACCAGGAGATCGCAGGCATCAAGCATCCGTTCGATGACACCGACGTGGCGCAGCGTGCGCTGCAGGCGCGTGCGGCCACCACCGAGGAGGTGCGTGGATGAAGCGCACCCCGCTGTCGCTGATCGCGCACTGGGCCGGTGGCGAAATCCACGGTGACGACGTGACCGTGGACGCCATCGGCAACGACACCCGCACGCTGGGTGCAGGCAGCCTGTACGTGGCGCTGCGCGGTGAGCGTTTCGATGGTCATGCCTTCGCCGCCGACGCCGTGGCGCGTGGTGCCAGCGCGCTGCTGGTGGACACGCTGCAGCCGCTGGACGTGCCGCAGGTGGTGGTTACCAACACCGAGCTGGCGCTGGCGAAGATCGCCGCAGCCATGCAGCACGACCGCGCCACCGCTGTGTTTGCCATCACCGGCAGCAACGGCAAGACCAGCGTCAAGAGCCTGCTGCTGGCCATCCTGCAGCATGCCGCGGCGGTGCAGGGCCAGCAGGTCTATGCGACCCCGGGCAACCGCAACAACGAGATCGGCCTGCCGCTGGCGGTGATCGATGCGCCGGAAGACGCCGATTACGCGGTGTATGAAATGGGTGCCGGCAAGCCGGGTGACATCGCCTATCTCACCGACATCGCCCGTCCGCGCTATTCGCTGGTGAACAACATCGCCGCCGCGCACCTCGAGCGCATGGGTAGTCTGCAGGGCGTGGCCACCACCAAGGGCGCCATCTATGCAGCGCTGCCGGAAGACGGCGTGGCGGTGATCAATGCCGACGATGCCTTCGCACCGTGGTTCGAGCAGCATTTCATCGGTACGCCGGCACGCTGCCGCGTGCTGCGCTTCGGCCTGGAACACAGCGCCGAAGTGACCGCCACCGGTTTGCAGCTGGGTGCCGACACGTCGCGCTTCACGCTGGTCACGCCGCAGGGCGAAGCCGCGGTGGCGCTGCAGCTGGCCGGGCGCCACAACGTCCGCAACGCGCTGGCCGCTGCTTCGCTGGCGCTGG
>DALZZG010000079.1:0-9011 GCA_031987665.1 Stenotrophomonas sp.
TGCCTTCCGGCGCCACCAGCCCCACCTGCACTTCGTTCAGGCCGATCACATAGGGCTTGGCCGGGTCGGCGCTGCGCGCCATCACGCGGTAGTCGCAGCATAGGGCCAGCACGCAGCCGCCGGCAGGCGAGTGGCCGGTGAGCGCGGCCACGACGGGAATGCGGCTCTCGGCCAGCGCACGCGCCGCGCCGAAGAAGGCCTGCCAGCTGTCCATCAGCCTGTGTTTGTCGTCGCCATGGCGCATCAGGTAGGGCACATCCATGCCGCCGGTGAAGATGCGCTCGCTGCCCGACAGCACGATGCCCTGCACGTCTTCGGTCATGGCCTGGGTCAGCGCGGCGATCAGTGCGCGGCACAGTTCGGTATCCAGTGCATTGACCGGCGGTCGCGCCAGGCGCAGCTCGCGGATGGGGCCATGGTTGATGACTTCGATGAGCGTGGTCATGCTGTGGGTTCTCGAACGGCAGGGAGTCGTGGCTTCGATGATAACCAAACCATTCGCGTGCGTACTGATGGCCGCCTTCGCGATGCCTGCTTTCGCGGCGGATGACTGCGTGTCGTTCAAGGAGGGCTGGATACGCCTGCCACCGATGGCCTCGATGCCGATGGCGGCGGGCTTCGGCCAGGTGCACAACGCCTGTGCCGCACCAGTGGCGGTCACCGCGGCGCGTGGTGCGGGGTTTGCGGAGGTGAGCCTGCACGAATCCACCGTGGTGGACGGCGTCAACCGCATGCGCGAGGTGGAGCGCCTTCCGGTGGCGGCGGGCAAGGACGTGGCCTTCAAGCCAGGCGGCCTGCACCTGATGCTGATGGGCATGAAGCAGCCCCTGCACGACGGCCAGCGCGTGGCGCTGACGCTGGTGCTGGAGGATGGCCGCGAAGTGCCGGCAGAGCTGGTGGTCAAGAAGCAGGGCGGCTGAGACCAGACGCGTAGCCCGGGTAAGCGAACGCACACCCGGGGCTGTTCGCGGTGTCATGCGTTCCCGGGTGCGCTGTCGCTTACCCGGGCTACAGGAGTCTGCTTCTGCTCAGCTTGACGCCTTGCGCACGACCTCCGGCAGCGGCGCGCTCCTGCCGGTCTGGGTGTCCATCCAGACCACGACCACATGGCCGTCCGAATACAGCTTGCTCTCGTCCTGCTGGTCGAGAATGCGGTGGCCGATGGTCACGCTGCTGTTGCCGAGGCGTTCGACGAACAGCTCCACGACGATGTCGTTCGGCCAGATGATGGGCAGGCGGTAGTTGATGTTGGTGTTGGCCACCACCGGCGCGATGCGGTCGGCCAGCGACACGCCTTCCACGCCCTGCATCCAGCGCACGCGCGCTTCTTCCAGATAGGAAACGTACTTGGCGTTGTTGACGTGGCCCATGGCGTCCATGTCACGCCAGCGCACGCTGATCGGTACGCGCGCAAGCTGCTTGTGTTCGGTGCTCATCACGATGCCTTTTTCTTTGCGGTGGCGGCCTTTCTGGTGGCCGTCTTCTTGGCGGGCTTTGCCTTGCGCGGCGGGCGGGCGTCGGGCTTGTTGGCCACGGCGGCCGGCTGCTCGGGGCGCGCCGTGGTGGAGGGCAGCATCTTGGCCAGGAACTGGCCGGTGTAGGAGGCCGGGTGCGCGGCCACGTCTTCTGGCGTGCCCGTGACCAGGATGGTGCCACCACGGTGGCCGCCTTCCGGGCCCAGGTCCACGATCCAGTCGGCGGTCTTGATCACATCGAGGTTGTGTTCGATGACCACCACCGTGTTGCCTTCGTCGCGCAGCTTGTGCAGCACGCCGAGCAGGGCTTCGATGTCGTGGAAGTGCAGGCCGGTGGTGGGCTCATCAAGGATGTACAGCGTGCGCCCGGTATCGCGGCGCGACAGTTCCTTGGACAGCTTCACACGCTGCGCCTCACCGCCTGACAGCGTGGTCGCGCTCTGGCCCAGCTTGATGTAGCTCAGGCCCACGTCCACCAGCGTTTCCAGCTTGCGGGCGATGGTGGGCACCGGCTCGAACAGGCGCAGCGCATCTTCGACGGTCATCTCCAGCACGTCGTTGATGTTGTAGCCCTTGTAGAGGATCTCCAGCGTCTCGCGGTTGTAGCGCTTGCCGTGGCACACATCGCACGGCACATACACGTCCGGCAGGAAGTGCATTTCCACCTTGATCAGGCCGTCGCCCTGGCAGGCTTCGCAGCGGCCGCCACGCACATTGAAGCTGAAACGTCCCGGCGAATAACCGCGCGCACGCGCTTCGGGCACCTGCGCGAACAACTCGCGCAGCGGCGTGAACAGGCCGGTGTAGGTGGCGGGGTTGGAGCGCGGCGTACGGCCGATCGGCGACTGGTCGATGTCCACCACCTTGTCGAACAGGTCCAGGCCATCGACTTCCCGGTACGGCGCGATCGGATGCGAGGCACCGTTGATCTCGTTGGCGGCCAGCGAGAACAGCGTGTCGTTGATCAGCGTCGATTTGCCCGAGCCCGACACACCGGTCACGCAGGTCAGCAGGCCGGCGGGAATATCGACATCCACGCCCTTGAGGTTGTTGCCGGTGGCACCGCGCAGGTGCAGTGTCATCTTCGGATTGGGCTTGTGGCGGCGCGCCGGAATCTCGATGGCGCGCTTGCCCGACAGGTATTGGCCGGTCAGCGAGCGCGGCGCATCCAGAATGTCCTGCAGCGTGCCCTGGCCGACGATCTCGCCGCCATGCACACCTGCGCCCGGGCCGATATCCAGCACGTAGTCGGCCAGGCGGATCGCATCCTCGTCGTGTTCGACCACGATCACCGTGTTGCCCAAGTCACGCAGGCGGGTGAGGGTGCCCAGCAGGCGCTCGTTGTCGCGCTGGTGCAGGCCGATGGACGGCTCGTCGAGCACGTACATCACGCCGACCAGACCGGCGCCGATCTGGCTGGCCAGACGGATGCGCTGCGCCTCGCCGCCGGACAGCGTGTCGGCCTTGCGCTCGAGGGTGAGGTAATCCAGGCCCACATCGACCAGAAAACCCAGCCGCTCGGCGATTTCCTTGACGATCTTGGACGCGATCTCGCCGCGCCAGCCGGGCAGGGTGAGCGTGCGGAAGAAGCCCAGCGCTTCGTCGATGGGCATCACCACCAGATCGGGCAGCGGCCGGTCGGCGACGAACACGTTGCGCGCGGCCTTGTTCAGACGGGCGCCTTTGCATTCGGGGCAGGGACGCTCGCTGATGTACTTGGCCAGCTCCTCGCGCACGGCCGGCGATTCGGTCTCGCGGTAGCGGCGTTCAAGGTTGGGGATGATGCCCTCGAAGCGGTGCTTGCGCTGGCTGCGGCCACCGGCTTCGGTGAAATAGGTGAAGGTGATCTGGTCCTCGCCGCTGCCGTACAGCACGGCCTGCTTCACGTTCTCCGGCAGCGACTGCCAGGGCGCGTCCACGTCGAACTTGAAGTGCTTGGCCAGCGAGGCGATCAGCTGGAAGTAATAGGCATTGCGGCGGTCCCAGCCGCGCACCGCACCGGCGGCCAGCGACAGCTCGGGGTGCACCACCACACGGTTGGGGTCGAAGAACTCGGCCATGCCCAGGCCATCGCAGCCCGGGCAGGCGCCGACCGGCGAGTTGAACGAGAACAGGCGCGGTTCCAGCTCGGGCAGGGCGTAGTCGCAGACCGGGCAGCTGTACTTGGAGGAGAACAGCTGCGGCGCCGCATCGGTGGCGTCCAGCGCCATCACCGTGGCCATGCCGTCGCCCAGCTTGAGCGCGGTTTCAAAGCTTTCGGCCAGGCGCTGCTTGATGTCCTCGCGTGGGCGGAAGCGGTCGATCACCGCTTCGATGGTGTGCTTCTGGCGCAGGGTCAGCGCCGGCACTTCGTCGATCTCGTAGAGCTCGCCGTCCACGCGCACGCGCACGAAGCCCTGCGCGCGCAACTGGTCGAACACCTGTACGTGCTCGCCCTTGCGCTCACGGATGACCGGCGCCAGCAGCATGTAGCGCTGCTCCGGGTCCAGGGTCAGCACCTGGTCGACCATCTGGCTGACGGTCTGTGCCTCCAGCGGGTAGCCGTGGTCGGGGCAGCGCGGGCTGCCGACGCGGGCGTAGAGCAGGCGCAGGTAGTCGTAGATCTCGGTGATGGTGCCGACGGTCGAGCGCGGGTTGTGCGAGGTCGACTTCTGCTCGATCGAGATCGCCGGCGACAGGCCTTCGATATGATCCAGGTCGGGCTTTTCCATCACGCTCAGGAACTGCCGCGCATATGCCGACAGCGACTCGACATAGCGGCGCTGGCCCTCGGCATAGATGGTGTCGAACGCCAGCGAGGACTTGCCCGAACCGGACAGGCCGGTGATCACGATCAGCTTGTCGCGGGGCAGGTCGAGGTCGATGTTCTTGAGGTTGTGCGTCCGCGCACCGCGGATGCGGATGAAATCCATCGCCATGGGAAATCCGATTTGGACCGCTGCCGGCTGGGCCGGTAGCAGGGGGTGTGGGGGCGTCGCTGACGGCAGTCAATCAGCCTAGCGGCCTTGTCATTTGGGGGCAATTGCCCGCCTTTGCCAGAGCCGGCGTGTCGCCGGGGCCGATCCGGGCGGCGGCCGCTGAACCGGGGTTCAGGCTGGAAGGGTCGGGGCAGGGGGTGGGTTGACCCGAGATTGGTACGGCCGGTAAAATCCCGCTTCTGTCCGCCCTCGATGGCGGGCACGGCGACCACAATAACTACAGAGGAAGTCTGGTCATGTACGCAGTTCTGGTAACTGGCGGTAAGCAGTACCGCGTCGTTCAGGGTGAAACCCTGCGCGTGGAAAAACTCGAAGTCGAAGCCGGCAACGAGATCAAGTTCGACAACATCCTGATGCTCGGCGATGCCGACGGCATCAAGCTGGGTGACGCGCTGAAGGGCGCTTCGGTGACCGCCAAGGTTGTGGCCCACGGCCGCGCCGACAAGGTCCGGATCATCAAGTTCCGTCGCCGCAAGCACCACATGAAGCGTCAGGGTCACCGTCAGTACTACACCGAAATCGAAATCACCGGCATCGCCGGCTAATTGCTAAGGAGAATCCGTCATGGCACATAAAAAGGGCGTAGGTTCCTCGCGCAACGGTCGCGATTCCAACCCGAAATACCTCGGCGTCAAGATCTTCGGTGGCCAGGCCATCGAAGCTGGCAACATCATCGTGCGTCAGCGCGGCACCCAGTTCCACCCGGGTACCGGCGTCGGCCTGGGCCGTGACCACACGCTGTTCGCGCTGGTCGATGGCAAGGTTGAGTTCACGGTGAAGGGTGCCAACAAGCGCCGCACCGTCAACGTCGTCACGGAAGCTTAATTCCGTACGCGCAAGCCGCCCATACTCCGGTGTGGGCTGCTGACGAGAGCCCCGCTTCGGCGGGGTTTTTCGTTGCTTGAAGAACATTCCACGGGCATCTTTGCCCGTTTTCCCCGGCAGCGCCGGGGCCGGTAGAATCCAGCGGTCGGGCAGCTTGCCTGCCGCCATCAGTGGGCAACCAGAATCATGAAACTTGTAGACGAGGCGGAGATCCAGGTCACCGCTGGTAATGGCGGCAATGGCTGCATCGGCTTTCGCCGCGAGAAGTTCATTCCGCTGGGTGGCCCGGATGGTGGCGACGGCGGCGATGGCGGCAGCGTGTGGATCCGGGCCGACGAAAACCTGAACACCCTGGTTGATTTCCGTCATGACCGCATCTTCAAGGCGCAGCGTGGCGAGAACGGCATGGGGCGCCAGGCCTATGGCAAGGGCGGCGAGGATCTGGTCATCACCGTGCCGGTTGGCACCGTGGTGATCAATGTCGCCACCGATGAAATCATTGGCGACATGACCGTGCATGGCGATCGCCTGCTGGTGGCCAAGGGTGGCAAGGGTGGCCTGGGCAACATGCACTTCAAGAGCTCCACCAACCGCGCGCCGCGTCAGGCGCTGCCGGGCGAGGAGGGCGAGGAGCGCCTGCTCAAGCTGGAGCTGAAACTGCTGGCCGACGTGGGCCTGCTGGGCTTCCCCAATGCGGGCAAGAGCACGCTGATCCGCGCCGTGTCGGCGGCGACGCCGAAGGTGGCCGATTACCCGTTCACCACCCTGTACCCGAATCTGGGTGTGGTGAAGGTGGAGAATTACCGCAGCTTTGTGATCGCCGACATTCCCGGCCTGATCGAAGGTGCCGCAGATGGTGCCGGCCTGGGTGCGCAGTTCCTGCGCCACCTGCAGCGCACCCGCCTGCTGCTGCACCTCGTGGACATCTCGCCGATGGAAGGTGGCGTGGAGGGCGTGTCGCCGGTGGAGCAGGTACGTGCCATCGAGCGCGAGCTGGGCAAGCACGACCCGGAGCTGCTGGAGAAGCCGCGCTGGCTGGTGCTGAACAAGGCCGACCTGATGTTCGAGGACGAGGCCAAGGCCGCGGCCGAGGAGATCATCAAGGAGCTGGGCTGGAAGGCGCCGTGGTATCTGGTGTCGGCGCTGGGCCGCGAAGGCACCTGGCCGATCATGAAGGACATCATGGCCTTCTTCGACCAGCAGAAGCTGCTGGAAGCCGAGGAGCGCGAGGCGCGGGGCGGCTGAGGCTGGCCGCGTCGCGGAACTGGAAAAACCCGGCGCAAGCCGGGTTTTTTTGTCGCCGGGTGAGGCGCGCTTCCTGCCCCCTCTCCCGCGTGCGGGAGAGGGCTGGGGTGAGGCCGGCCGTACCTGGCGCGCCCCGGCAAGGGCGGGCTTTCACATGGGCAACAAAAAACCCGGCTTGCGCCGGGTTTTTCATGCCGGGAGCCTTGCGGCCCCGGGTGATCGCACGGATCAGGCGGCCTTGATGGCCTTGATGCGGGCGGTCAGACGGCTCTTATGACGCGCAGCCTTGTTCTTGTGAATCAGGCCACGGGCGCTGAAACGGTCGAGAATCGGCTGGGCGACGGCAAAGGCAGCCTCGGCGCCGGCGGCGTCGTTGGCGTCCAGAGCCTTGATCACCTTCTTGACGGCGGTGCGCAGCATCGAACGCTGAGCCGTGTTACGCGCGTTGCGCACAACGGTCTGCTTGGCGCGCTTCTTGGCGGACTTGATATTGGCCACAGTGGTGGTTTCCTGAAAATCGATGTGGTGGGAACAGCAAGCACGCAAGTATGATGGCAGACCAAATGAACGTCAAGTCAAGTTGTCAAGGGGGCCGTGAGTGAGTTCACCGCGCATGCTGCGGGGGCTGCTGTCGTTCAGCAGCATGACAATGGTTTCCCGTGTGCTGGGGCTGGTCCGGGACCAGGTCATCAGCATCCAGTTTGGCGCAAATGCGGTCACGGATGCGTTCTGGGTGGCCTTCCGGGTGCCCAATTTCCTGCGCCGGCTGTTCGCCGAGGGCTCCTTCGCCACCGCCTTCGTGCCGGTGTTCACCGAGGTCAAGGAAACCCGCCCGCACGGCGATCTGCGCGAACTGATGGCCCGGGTGTCCGGCACGCTGGGCGGGGTGCTGCTGCTGGTCACTGCGCTGGCGATGATCTTCACCCCCCAGCTGGCTTTCCTGTTCAGCAGCGGTGAGGCCGCCGATCCGGCCAAGCTGGGCCTGCTGACCGACCTGTTCCGTCTGACGTTCCCGTTCCTGCTGTTCGTCTCGCTGACCGCCCTGGCGGGCGGCGCGCTGAACAGCTTCCAGCGCTTCGCCATGCCGGCGCTGACCCCGGTGATCCTCAACCTGTGCATGATCGCCGGCGCGCTGTGGCTGGCGCCGCGGCTGGGCGGCACGCCTGAGAAGCAGATCATGGCGCTGGGCTGGGCGGTGCTGGCCGCCGGCATCCTGCAGCTGCTGTTCCAGCTGCCGGCGCTGCGTGGCATCAACCTGCTGACCCTGCCGCGCTGGGGCTGGAACCACCCGGACGTGCGCCGCGTGCTCACCCTGATGGTGCCCACCCTGTTCGGCTCGTCGGTGGCGCAGATCAACCTGCTGCTGGATACCGTGATCGCGGCCTATCTGGTGAAGGGCTCGCAGTCGTGGCTGTCGCTGGCCGACCGCTTCCTGGAGCTGCCGCTGGGCGTGTTCGGCGTGGCGCTGGGCACGGTGATCCTGCCGGCGCTGGCGCGGCATCACGTCAAAACGGACGGGGAGGGCTTCTCCAATGCGCTGGACTGGGGCCTGCGCATGACCCTGCTGATCGCGGTGCCGGCCATGCTGGGGCTGGTGTTCCTGGCCGAGCCGCTGATCGCCACGCTGTTCCAGTACCGCCAGTTCACCGCGTTCGATACGCAGATGACCGCGTTGTCGGTCTACGGCCTGAGCGCCGGCCTGCCGGCCTTCGCGTTGCTGAAGGTGGTGCTGCCCGCGTTCTACTCGCGTCAGGACACCCGGACTCCGGTGCGCGCCGGTCTGGTCGCGCTGGTGGCCAACATGGTGTTCAACTTCGCCCTGCTGGCTGTGCTGTACCAGATCATGGTGCCGGACGAGCTGAAGGCGCAGGGCGTGATGGTCGCGCTGGCCAAGCAGCCGGGCCTGCATCTGGCGCTGGGCATCGCCAGTGCCCTGTCCAGTTATCTGAACCTCGGGTTGCTGTGGTACTGGCTTGGCAAGACGGGCGTGTACCAGCGCCGGCCCGGCTGGGGCGGGTATGTGCTGCGGCTGGTGCTGGCCTGCGCGGCAATGGTGGCGGTGCTGCTGGGCCTGCTGTACTGGCTGCCGGGCTTCACCGGCATGGACAAGTGGCACCGCATCGGCAGCCTGGCGCTGCTGGTCGGCGGTGGCGGCCTGACCTACCTGCTGGCCATGCTGGCCATGGGTTTCCGCCCACGCGACCTGCGCGGGCATTGAGGCGACCGCTATACTTCCGGGCTACACACGAGAAGAGCCGGCCCAACGCGGGCCGGACCCGGATGGAATGAGCAGGCTTTTTAGAGACGTCGAAGGCGGGGTGTTGTTCCCGCAGGGAAGCGTGGTCTGCATCGGCGCTTTCGACGGCCTGCACCTTGGCCACCGGGCGCTGGTGCGCCATGCCGTTGCCCGTGCCCGCGCGCTGGGCGTGCCTGCCGTGGCGCTGGCGTTCGAGCCGCTGCCGCGTGAATTCTTCGCCAAGGACAACCC
>DALZZG010000080.1:0-8905 GCA_031987665.1 Stenotrophomonas sp.
TCTCCGTGGCGCGCGCGCATCCGGCCACGCAGGCCACCGCTGCCGTGGGCATCCTGCAGGGTGGTCTGGAAGGCGTGCTCGATGCACGCGCGCTGGCGCGGTGGAGCCAGCGCATGGTCCGCCGCAACCTGTGGGCGGCGCTGGGCTACAACGCGGTGATCGTGCCGTTGGCGATGGTCGGCTGGCTCACGCCGCTGGGTGCCGCCGTGGCGATGACCGCTTCGTCGCTGACCCAGATCGCGCTGGTGCTGCTGGCACGGCCACCGCAGGCGCACACGGCATCCATTGCCGAAGGCCTGCCTGCGCTGCCGGCGACAGGTCAGGCCTGAGCGTCGTCAGTCATGTCGCCGCTGTTTCAGAACGACAGCTGCGTCCACACGCCGTACTCGTTGCTGCTTAGGCGACGTGCCTGCGTCTCGTTGACCTCGTGCTTGCCCACCAGCGCCAGCCGCACCTTGGATGACGGCACCCATTCCACACCGCCCAGCGCATAGGTGTTGAGGCGGATCGGGTCGATGTCCCGGCTGGGCTCGAAGCGGTCATAGCGTGCGAACACGCTCCATTCGGGCACGAACTGGTAGCTGGTCCAGGTGGACCACCCGCTGGCGCTGTCCGAACCGGGCTTGGTCACCCGGCCCCAGTTGCTGGCGCGGAAGCCCTGCGCGCCCCAGCGGAACTGCTTGCTCACGTAGCCCACCGCAAGATTGGCACGGCGCGCGGTGTGCTCCACCGGCAGCCCGCCATTGTCCAGCGCCCGCTTGCCGCTGTAGCCGCCGGCTACCACTGCCCAGCCCTTCGCGGGCCGCCATTCCAGGGACGCTTCCACATCCGGGCTGTTGCCCAGCGTCGGCTTCTTGTAGCCCGAGCCGGTCACCACCGAGAGTGCATAGGAGAAGTCGCCCGCATCGCCCTTGGCATGCACGCCCCATTCGGCGGGCGAGCCAACGCCTGCGCGGCTGAGCAGCGTCGGGTCGATGTAGCGGTAGCCGTAGAGCTTGCTCATGCGGGGAATCCACGGCATCGGCGCCGCGCCCAGCTGCAGTGTGAAGGCCTTGCTCTGCTGGTACTGCACGTAGGCATGGCGGGCCCACAGGTCGGTGACCTCGCTGTGCCGCTGCGCCTGTATGTCGGTGGTGACGTGCGCCGACCACACATCATTGATGTCGTGGTCGATGTTGATGAAAAAGCGCTTCAGGTCCATGTCCAGATCGCCGTCGCGGCTGCTGGCATTGGCGAACACCGTGCTGGAAAAACGCGTGCGCTCGTAGTCCGGTGCATCGGGGTCGGCACTGCCGGAGGCGGCGTGCGCCTGCAGGGGCAGGGCGGTGAAAGGAGCCAGTGCCAGCAGGGTGGCGAAATGGGGGCGATGGCGCATGAAGGCCTCTCTGTTCGTTTGACAAGGCGGCGCGCAGGGGTGACAGGCATCCGGCTGCGGCAACGGGCGGCACGCGCGGGGCGGCTGCATTGGCGCGGGCATTCCCGGGGGGAGCCATCGCGCGGGGAGGCACTGTATCGGTGTCGGCGTGCAGGGGGTGTCACGCTTCCACGCACGGGCTTTGCCTGTTCCGCTCATTCGGGGCGCTGCCCATCGCGGCCCGGTCCTGTTCATCGTCTGCCAACGCGGCCCGGGCGGGTCCTGCGACACCAGTCATCTGCCATCGGCTGGGTATACTCGCCCCATCTGCGGGAGGACGCCATGGGCAACAGGAAGTTCTGGGGGATGCGGAGTGCGGCGCTGGTTCTGGCGGCGGTTGCACTGTTTGCAGGATGCAAGCGCAACGACAGCGGGCAGTTGCCCGGCGCAAGTGGCGAGGCCATCCAGGCCCAGCGCGAAGAGGTGAAGGGTTTTGCCCTGGTACGCACCTACCCGGACCAGCAGCGCGGCGATGGCCTGGCGCTGGCGGTGGAATTCTCGCGGCCACTGGTGGGCACCCAGGATTTCGACAAGCTGCTGCGCTTCGAGGAGAAGGTCGGCAACGAGGACAGCAGCTGGTCGCTGTCCGATGACGGCAGGACCCTGCGCTACCCCTATGTGGAGGCAGCCAAGGACTACACCCTGATCATCTCGCCGGACCTGCTGGCCGCCGACGGCAACCGCCTGGGCAACGAGGTGCGGCAGAAGGTGTTCACCGGCGAGCTGGACCCTGCCGTGGGCTTCGCCTCGCAGGGCAGCGTGCTGCCGGCCAAGGAGAGCCGTGGCCTGCCGGTGGTGTCGGTCAACGTGCCCGAGGTGGACGTGGAGTTCCTGCGCGTGCGCGACTCGGAGCTTTCCACCTTCTTCAGCCAGTACCAGCGCGGCGGCCGCCGTGGCAGCTGGGAGCTGGAGAACGACTACGACGACAACGTCCCGCTGGCCAAGATGGCCGAGCCGGTCTACGTCAACCGCTTCGTGCTCGGCGGCAAGCAGAACGAGCGCGTGCTGACCTACCTGCCCATCCAGGAGGTCAAGGAACTGCAGCAGCCGGGCCTGTACTTCGCGGTGATGAAGCGCGCCGGCAGCTTTGACAACGAGTACGACACCGCCTTCTTCACCGTCAGCGACATCGGCCTGCATACGCGCGCGTACAAGGACAAGCTGTTCGTCCACACCGCCTCGCTGGCCAACGGTGCGCCGGCAAAGAAGGTGGACCTGAAAGTCATCGACGGCAAGGGCGAGGTGGTGCTCAAGGGCCAGACCGACGCCAACGGCAACGCGCTGCTGAACTACACGCTGGATGCGGCGCATGTGCTGGTGGCCACCGCCGGCAGCGACACCACCATGCTGCCGTTCAACCAGCCGGCGCTGGATCTGAGCGAATTCGCCGTGGCCGGCCGCCAGAACGCTTGGTTCGACGTGTTCGCATGGTCGGGCCGCGACCTCTACCGCCCGGGCGAAACCGTGCGTGTCTCCGCGCTGCTGCGCGACAACGACGGCAAGCCGGTGAAGGCGCAGCCGGTGTTCCTGCGGCTCAAGCAGCCCGACGGCAAGGTGTTCCGTGAAACCCGCCTGCAACCGGGCGAGCAGGGCTATTTCGCGTTCGAGCAGACCATTCCCGCCGAAGCGCCCACGGGCCGCTGGCAGGTGGAGTTCCGTACCGACCCGGCCAGCAAGGAGGCCGTGCAGGGCATGACCCTGCGCATCGAGGAATTCCTGCCCGAGCGCATGAAGCTGGACCTGGACAGCGCGCAGAAGACGCTCAAGCCGGGTGAGCCGCTGAAGCTGCAGGCCGATGCCGCCTACCTGTACGGCGCTCCGGCCGATGGCAACCGTTTCACCGCGCGTCTGGCCGTGGCAGTGGAGCAGCATCCGGTCGAATCCATGCCGGGCTGGTTCTTCGGTGACCCCACCGTGGAGCTGCCGCGCGAAGCCAACGATGTGATCGATACCACGCTGCCCAAGGACGGCAAGCTGCGTGAGGACATCGCGCTGCCGGCAGAGGCGGGCAAGGGCACCACCGTGGCGGCGCTGCTGTCCGGCAGTGTTTACGAAACCGGTGGCCGCACCGTCACCCGCACGCTCAAGCGCGTGCTGTGGCCGGCACCGGCACTGGTAACGGTGCGCCCGTTGTTCAGCGATGAGGACGGTGCGGACGCCAATGCCAATGCGCGCTTCGAGCTGATGCGCGTGGATGCCGACGGCAAGCCGCAGCCGGCCAAGGGCCTGAAGGTCACGCTGGTACGCGAACTGCGCGACTACCACTGGACCTATACCGACGACCGCTGGGATTACGATTTCACCCGCCGCTTCGAGAACAAGGAAACCCGCACCCTCGACGCCGGCGCCACCTCCACCAAGTTCGACTTCCCAGTGGAGTGGGGGGAGTACCGGGTGGACGTGTTCGACCCGGCCACCGGTCTGACCATGCGCTATCCGTTCCGCGCCGGCTGGAGCTGGGACGATGACAACCGTGGTCTGGATGCACGCCCTGACAAGGTCAAGTTGTCGCTGGACAAGACCGGCTACCGCGCGGGCGACACGCTCAAGGTCACCCTGACCCCGCCGCATGCCGGCCGTGGCGTGCTGATGGTCGAAAGCGACCGCATGCTCTACGTGCAGGACATCGACGCCAAGCCGGGCAGCACCTTCGAGATTCCGGTCACCAAGGACTGGGAGCGGCATGACGTGTACGTCACCGCGCTGGTGTTCCGTGGTGGCAGCGCGCCCAGCAAGATCACTCCGGCGCGTGCCGTGGGCGTGGCCCATGTGCCGATGAACCGTGCCGACCGCCGCGTCGCGGTGGGCCTGGTGGCACCGAAGCAGATGCGTCCGGAGCAGCCGATCACCGTGACCGTCAGCGCGCCGGAACTGGCCGGCAAGCCGGCGCACGTCACCGTCTCGGCGGTGGACGTGGGCATCCTCAACATCACCCGTTTCCCGGTGCCGGATGCGCCCGCGCATTTCTTCGCGCAGCGTCGCCTGGGCGTGGATGCGTATGACATCTACGGCCGGGTGATCGAGAGCTTCGAGGGCAACAGCGGCAAGCTGAAGTTCGGTGGCGACATGGCGCTGGCGGCATTGCCACAGGCCAAGCGTCCCACCGCGCGCGTGCAGACCGTGGACCTGTTCTCCGGCCCGGTGGCGCTGGACGCCAAGGGCAATGCACGCATCAACCTGCCGGTGCCGGATTTCAACGGCACCCTGCGCGTGTCGGCGATGGTCTACAGCGACGAGCGCTACGGCAACCGCGATGTGGAAACCGTGGTGCGTGCGCCCATCCTGGCCGAGGCCAGCATGCCGCGCGTGATGGCGCCGGGCGACCGCAGCACTGTCACCCTGGACGTGCAGAACTTCACCGGCAAGCCGGGTGAGTTCGCGGTGCGCGTGGACGGCGAAGGCCCGCTGGGCATCGCCGAATCCACCCGCAAAGTGACGCTGGGTGTCGATGCCAAGACCACGCTGAACTTCCCGCTGTCGGCGGAGGAGGGCTACAGCGTGGCCAAGGTGCGGGTGCGCGTGGACGGCAACGGCTTCAAGGTGGACCGCCGCTACGACCTGCCGGTGCGTGCCGCATGGCCGCAGGTGCTGCGCGCGCAGAGCCGCACGCTTGACCCGCTGGTGCCGGTCACGCTGGGCAGCGATTTCGCCGGTGGCCTGATGTCCGGATCGGTCAACGCACGCATGCTGGTCAGCGCGCTGCCGCCGATTCCGTTCGCCTCGGCACTGCACGGTGCGCTGAACTATCCGTATGGCTGTGCCGAGCAGACCACCAGCAAGGGCTATGCCGCGCTGCTGCTGGATCAGGCGACCTCCAGCGTGCTCGGTGCCGATGGCCTGGACGCCAAGGCGCGCAACGAGCGCATGGAAGGTGCGTTCGGACGGCTGGCCTCCATGCAGGTGGCCAACGGCAACTTCTCGATGTGGGGCAACGACGACTACGTCAACCCGGCGCTGACGCCGTACATCACCGAGTTCCTGCTCGATGCCAAGGACGCCGGCTTCGCCGTGCCCGATGCGATGCTGCAGAAGGCACTCAACCGCATCAGCGAGGACCTGCTGAGCGGCGGCAACCAGTTCTACGGCCAGGACCGCCGTGATGCGCTGAAGTTCGCCAACCAGGCCTATTCCGGCTATGTGCTGGCACGGGTGAACCGCGCGCCGCTGGGCACGCTGCGCACGCTGTGGGACAACGAGCGCTCCAAGGCGGTCACCGGCCTGTCGCTGGTGCACCTGGGCGTGGCGCTGACCCTGCAGGGTGACAGCAAGCGCGGTGCGGCCGCCATCGCCGCCGGCTTCGCCAAGCCCAGCAGCGAGCGTCCGTCCTACTTCGGTGACTACGGCACGCCGCTGCGCGACGACGCGCTGATGATCGCGCTGCTGCACGAGCGTGGCCTCTCCAAGCCCGAGTATGACGCCCGCGCGATCAGCATGGGCCGCGAGCTGGATGCCCGCCGCAACAGTGGCTGGACGTGGCTGAGCACGCAGGAACAGGTGGCGCTGGCACGTCTGGGCAAGGCCTTGATGGTCAACCAGAAGAAGCTGGTGTCCGGTGAGCTGGTGGTGGGTGACAAGCGCGAGACCATCGATGCACGCAAGGCGTTCGCGCGTCTGTTCACCGCTGCCGAACTGGCGCAGGGCGTGAGCTTCTCGCCGCAGGGTGAAGCGCCGATGTTCGCCAGCTTGGAAGTGGCGGGCATCCCGCGTCAGGCACCGGCACCGGACAACAGCAGCATCGGCATCGAACGCAGCTGGTACGGCACCGACGGCAAGCCGTGGACGCCGCGCCCGCTGAAGGAAGGCGAGGCGCTGATCGTGCGCTTGAGCGTCACTTCCAACAAGACCATGCCCGATGCGCTGCTGACCGATCTGCTGCCCGCAGGTCTGGAAATCGAGAACTTCAACCTGGGCGATGCCAAGCAGTGGGCCGACGTGGTCGTGGGCGAGGTGCAGATCAGCGACCGCAGCAGCGCCGCCGACGTGAAGTACGAGGAGTTCCGCGACGACCGCTATGTGGCCGCGCTCAAGCTCTCCAGCGGCAGCACCGCGCATGTGTTCTATCTGGTGCGCGCCGTCACCCCGGGTACCTACACGGTGCCGCCGCCGCTGGCCGAGGACATGTACCGTCCGGAGCTGCGTGGCGTGGGCCGTTCCAACCCGACCACCATCACCGTCGTCCAGCCGTGACGATCCGCCTGAAATCCACTCTCCCCACGGGAGAGGGGTTGGGGTGAGGGCTGTAGTCGCGCACGCAGATGAACAACGCAGGGGAACGCCAGAGTGAGGCCGCTGTTGTCGTGGTTGCAGGGTGTATGCAGCAAGGCGCGTAACGCACTTGCCTCGCACGCCACACCCCGCACGCCCCGCGCCAGACTGCTGTGGCTGCTGCGCTGGGGTACGGTGGCGGTGCTCTCGCTGCTGCTGATTCTTGATCTCGCGTTTCCGCTGCCGTTGCCGAAGTCACGCGAAACCAGCGCACTGGTGGTGGCACGCGACGGCACGCCGCTGCGCGCCTTCGCCGATGCCGAGGGCGTGTGGCGCTATCCCGCCGATGCGCGCACCCTGTCGCCGCTGTACCTGCAGGCGTTGCTGACCTACGAGGACCGCTGGTTCTGGCGTCACCCGGGCGTCAACCCGTGGGCGTTGCTGCGGGCAGGCAAGCAGATGCTGCTGGAACGGCGCATCGTTTCCGGCGGCTCCACCCTGACCATGCAGGTGGCGCGCATCCTCGATCCGCATACCCGCACACCCTGGGGCAAGCTCAAGCAGCTGCTGCGTGCGGTGCAGCTGGAAGTGCATCTGAGCAAGGCACAGATTCTTGACCTGTATCTGGAGCGCGCGCCCTACGGCGGCACCATCGAAGGCGTGGAGGCGGCCAGCTGGGCCTATCTGGGCAAGCCAGCGGCGCACCTGTCACAGGCCGAGGCCGCGCTACTGGCGGTGCTGCCGCAGTCGCCCAGTCGGCTACGGCCGGACCGTCACCCCGAGGCGGCGCAGCGTGCGCGCGACAAGGTGCTGGCACGCATGGCCGAACTGGGCGTGTGGTCGGCGCAGGACGTGGAAGATGCACGCATCGAGCCGGTCGTCGCGCGCTCGTTGAAGCAGCCGCTGCACGCGGCCCTGCTCGCGCAGCGGCTGCATGCACAGCAGCCGCGCGCCGCGCATATCCAGACCACCATCGACAACGGCCTGCAGCGCACGCTGGAGGAGCGCGTCGCGTCCTACTTCTCGCAGCTGCCCGAGCGCACCTCAGCCGCCCTGCTGGTGATGGACAACACCACGCTGGAAGCGCGCGCCTACGTCGGTTCGGTCGCATTCGGCGACAAGGCGCGGCTGGGGCATGTGGACATGGTGCAGGCATGGCGCTCGCCCGGCTCCACGCTCAAGCCGTTCCTGTATGGCATGGCGCTGGATGATGGTCTGATCCATTCCGAAAGCCTGATGGTCGATGCACCGCAGAGTTTCGGTGGTTATCGCCCGGGCAACTTCGACGCTGCCTTCAATGGGCCCATCGGTGCGGCCAGCGCCCTGCGCCTGTCCTTGAACGTGCCTTCGGTGGATCTGCTGGACAGGGTAGGGGCTGCACGCTTCACCGGGCGCCTGGCCAATGCCGGCGTGAAGCTGAAGTTTCCGCATGGCGCCACGCCCAATCTCGCCGTGATTCTCGGCGGCACAGGGGCGCGTCTGGAAGATCTGGTGGGTGCGTTCGCCGCGTTCAACCGCGACGGCATCGCCGGGCGCGTGCGCTACACGCCCGACGCGCCACGCATCGAGCGGCGCATGATGTCGCCGGGAGCGGCGTGGATCGTGCGCGACATCCTCGAATCCAATCCGCGCCCTGGCTACGGCGTGGGCACCTTCGACACCGGCACCCGCCCGCGCGTGGCGTGGAAGACCGGCACCAGTTACGGCTACCGCGATGCCTGGGCGATCGGCGGTACACGCCGCTACACGGTGGGCGTGTGGGTCGGGCGACCCGACGGCACGCCGCTGCCGGGGCAGTACGGCGCGGTGACGGCATTGCCGCTGATGTTCGAGGTGATCGACAGCCTGCCACGCCAAGCCGGCGACAACGCCGCGCGGGTGATGCCACCCAGCGTGAGCGAGGTGGACATCTGCTGGCCGCTGGGTATCGCCGCCGATCAGACGCCGGCGGCGATGTGTCAGCGGCGCTTCCCGGCGATGGTGCTGGATGGCGTGGTGCCGCCCACCTTCGCCGAGCGCGAGGCGCGGTTGTGGCAGTCCGGCCGGTTGTCGTTCGAGGTGGATGCGAAGACCGGGCAGCGCCTGTCCGCCGGTTGCGAAGGGCACCCGCAGCGCGAACAGATGCAGGTCGCGCGCTGGCCCGCACTGGCCTCGCCGTGGCTGACCGCCGCACAACGTCAGGCGCAGCGCATGCCACCGCTGGCAGCGGATTGCCCGGACGATGGCCGTCAGTCAGACGGTGTGCTGCATATCGACGGCCTCAATGATCTGGCGACGCTGGCGCGG
>DALZZG010000081.1:0-8420 GCA_031987665.1 Stenotrophomonas sp.
AAGAGCTGCTGCCGGAAGTGGCGGGTCAGCGGGCCGTGGCCAAGGCGACCGAGGAGGGGGGCGAGGTTGCCTTCGTGTTCGGTCGTGAACGTACCGGGCTGACCAATGACGAACTGCAGCTCTGCCATCTGGCGGTGCACATCCCCTCAGACCCGGCATTCAGTTCGCTGAATCTTGCGGCGGCGGTGCAGGTGCTCGCTTACGAAGTGCGCATGGCGGTGCTGGAAGGGGAGCAGCAGCCTGCCGAGCGCGAGCCGGGCTTTGGCGAATTGCCAGCCAGTCACGACCAGTTGGAAGGACTGTTCGGTCAGTTCGGCGAGACCCTGGATCAGATCGATTTCCACAAGGGCCGCGCGCCGGAATCGGCCATGCGCAAGCTGCGCCGCCTGTTCATGAAGGCCGACCTGTCCGAGCAGGAAGTCCGCCTGCTGCGGGGCATCCTGGCCGACGCCCAACGCATGGCGCGGTTGGCTGGCGAGCGCTGAATTCCGAAAGCCGTCACACGGGGAAAAATTCCGGTAGGCTTGGGGAATCAACAGGGGAGTCGCCGGTTTGCGTGCGTTTCGATGGCTTTGGGGAGCCGTGTTGGCAGTGGCCGCTTTGCAGCCGCTGGCAGGGGGAGCAGTGGAGCGCTCGGTCCTGGTGCTGGGGCGGATCAGTGATGATCCGAAATCGCACTACGACCAGTTGAAGCCACTGCTCGACTATGTAATTCCGAGGATGCACGACGTGGGGATCGTCGAAGGTCGCATTCTGATGGCAAAAGACGCCCAGCAGATGGCCAGTTACCTGCGCCGTGGTCGGGTGGACTGGGTTACCGAGACCGCTGGCACCGCGATGGCGCTGCAGCAGCGGGCCGGTGCGCGCCCGTTGCTGCTGACCGAACGCAATGGCGTGGGCGCCTATCACAGCGTGTTCTTCGTGCGTCGGGACAGCCCGATCAGCACGCTGGAAGACCTGAAGGGGCGCACGCTGGCCATGCAGAGCGTGGCGTCCACCAGTGCCTATCTGATACCGGTGATGGAGCTGCTGCAGCATGGCGTGCAGCCGCAGATTCTGTTGACGCCGCAGGACATGCCCAGCGCCGAAGCGGTGGGCTATGTGTTCGCGCGGACGGAACTGAACATCTCCACCTACGTGCACAAGCGCGTGGTGGATGCCGGCGTCATCAGCAGCATCGACTGGACCGACGACGGCGCGATGCCGCCTGCGTTCCGGCGCGACATGCGTGTGCTCCATCGCAGCGAAGCGATACCGCGCGCGGTGGAGATGGTGCGGGCCGACCTGGATCCGGTCGTGCGTGACCGCCTGCAAGTGGTCCTGCTGGAAGCCAGCCGCGACCCGAAAGCGGGGCCGGCACTGGCCAAATTCTTCGGAACCACCGGCTTCCATGTGATGGATCCGACCAGCCAGCAGGCGCTCGATCGCCTGCGCAACGGGCTGGCGAGGGTCAGGATGGAAGTGGAATGAGGCGGCTCTTCTTCGGCCTGCAGGCCCGGTTCCTGCTCGCGGCGGCCAGCGCCATGCTGGTGGTCGTGGTGCTGGTGGGGTTGATGCTCACCCGCCAGGCGGCGGCACAGCGCGAGGTGCTGCACAACAGCCGCGAAGTGGTCAGCGAGGTGTTCGACCAGAGCGTGCGCGAACGCGGTACTGCGTTGGCCGCGTCCCTGGCCGATACGCTGGTCAATCCGCTGTATTACGCCGACCTCTCGGCCATCGGCAGCCTGGTGCGCAACACCACCGCGCAGAAGGCGGTCAGCTATGTGCTGGTGTATGACGCCGAGGGGCTGCTGATCCACGACGGCAGCATGGATGTGTCCGGTTACGGGCAGCGCATGAACGACCCCTTGGCCGCCAAGGCCGTGGCCGCCACCGAAGCACTGGTGCAGGAGACGCCTTCCATTCTGGAAATCGACCTGCCCATCAGCATCGGTGACCAGCGTCTCGGTGGTGTGCGTGTGGGCATGGACATGGCCCCGGTGCGCGTACAGGAAGCCGCCGCCATGCGTGTGCTCACCGAGCGCATGGAAGATGCCCGCCAGCGCCAGCTGGGTTGGATCTACGCGCTGATGGCGCTGCTGGTGGCCTTCGCCGTGGTGATGGCCTTCTATGTACAGCGCACGCTGGTGAACCCGATCCGCTCGCTCGGCAGCGCCGCGCGACGTATCGAACGCGGTGACTACAGTGTCGGCGCGCCGGCCAGCCGCCGTCGCGACGAGGTGGGCGAACTGCTGCGCACCTTCGACCGCATGAGCCAGAGCATCGCCCGCCATGACCGCGAAGTGCGGCAGATGGCCTATACCGATGCCCTGACCGGCCTGACCAACCGCCTGGCCTTCCGCGAGGCGCTGGACCACCGACTACTGCGCGCGCACGCCGCCGGCCATGGGCTGGCGCTGCTGTTCATCGACATCGATGAGTTCAAGCGGGTCAACGACACGCTGGGCCATGAGGCGGGCGATGAGGCCCTGCTGCAGTTCGCCCAGCGCATCGCCGCGGCGGTGGATCAGCTGGGGGGCGATGAAGCCCTGCTGGCACGCTTCGGCGGCGACGAATTCGTGATCCTGATCGGCAGCGGCGAGCGCCGCGTGGCCGATACCGCCACCACGCTGGCCGAACGTCTGGTGGTGGAACTGGGCCGGCCCCTGCAGGTGCAGCAGCGCGAGATATTCCTCGGCAGCTCCATCGGCATCACCCTGTACCCGGATGACGCGGTGGATGCCACCGCGCTGCTGAAGAATGGCGACATCGCCATGTACCAGGCCAAGCTGGCCGGCAAGCACTGCTTCCGTTACTACAACCGCGCGATGGACCATGCGGTGGAACGCCGCCTGCACCTGGAACAGGAGCTGCGCGGCGCGTGGGAGCGGGGCGAGCTGCGGCTGGTCTACCAGCCGATCTACCGCACCCGCGACCGGGTGCTTACCGGCGTGGAAGTGCTGCTGCGCTGGAACCACCCCACGCTCGGCGCGATTCCGCCGTCGGTGTTCATCGACGTGGCCGAGCAGAGTGGCCTGATCCAGCGCATCGGCCCCAAGGTGCTGCGCGAAGCCTGCGAGCAGGCCACCAAGTGGCCGCGCAACGCGCTGGGCGAAGAGCTGTTCATCTCGGTCAACGTCTCGCCCCGCCAGCTGCGCAATGGCGACCTGGTATCGGAAGTGGAGGCCAGCCTGCACAGCTCAGGTCTGGCCGCCTCGCGCCTGCACCTGGAGCTGACCGAGACGGCCGTCATCGGCGACGAGATGCTGGCCGTGTCGCTGCTGGAGAAGCTGCACCGCGCGGGCGTGAAGGTGTGGCTGGACGACTTCGGCACCGGCTTCTCGGGCCTCAGCCACCTGCGTCAGGTGCCGGTGGACGGCGTGAAGATCGACCGCAGCTTCGTGGCCGACATGGGCCGGGACCCGGACGATCTGGCGCTGACCACGGCCATCATCGCCATGGCGCACGCGCTGGGCATCACGGTGGTGGCGGAGGGCGTGGAGCAGGAAGCGCAGTTCGAGCTGCTCAGCCAGCGTGGCTGCGACCTGGTCCAGGGCTATTGGCTGGGCCGTCCGCTGGATGTGGAAGGCATCGTGCGCCTGCTGCGCCCGGAGCCGCCGCTGCAGCTGGTCAAGAGCTGAAGGCGCAAAACGCGCCCGCTGCTTACAGCGGGCGCTTGCTGGTGTCGCCGGGAAGCTCGCGCACCAGCTTGGGAGCCAGATAGCCGGACACGCGCGCCATCAGCGCGGCATGCAGTGCCAGCGCCTGTTCGTCGCTGACCTCGAAATGCGCCACACCCTGCACACGATCCAGCTGATGCAGGTAATACGGCAGCACGCCTGCGGCAAAGCTGCGCTCGCTGAGTTCGGCCAGTGCGTCGACCGAATCATTGACCCCGCGCAGCAGTACGGCCTGGTTGAGCAGCTGGGCACCGGTGCCGCGCAGACGCGCCAGCGCGGTGTCCACGCCCGCGTCGAATTCGTTGGCGTGGTTGGCGTGGATGACGAACGCCACCGGCCAGGGCAGGGCGCCCAGCCAGTGCACCAGCCCGTCGTCCACCCGCTCGGGCAGCACCACCGGCAGACGGCTGTGGATGCGCAGGCGCTTGATGTGGCCGATGCCGGCCAGCGCATCGGTCAGCTCGGCCAGCTTGGAGGTGGACAGCGACAGCGGATCACCACCGCTGAGGATGACCTCGTCGATGCCCGGGTCTGCCGCGATGGCGGCCACGGCCTCCTGCCAGCCGCCCTTGGCGGCGTTCTCGCCGGCATAGTCGAAGTGGCGGCGGAAACAGTAGCGACAATGGATGGCACAGCTGCCGGTGGCCACCAGCAGAGCGCGGCCACGGTACTTCTGGATCACCCCGGTGGCCTTCTTGGCCGGGCCATCGCCCACCGCGTCGAAGCTGAACCCGGGCACCATCTGCATTTCATCGTTGATGGCCAGCACCTGCCGCAGCAGCGGGTCGGCAGGGTCGCCGTGGCGCATGCGTGCGACAAAACCGCGCGGCACGCGCAGCGGGAACTGTGCCAGCGCCTCGGCGCTCACGCCCAGTTGCCCGGCTTCCAGCCCCAGCTCGCCCAGCAGGGCCTCCGGGTTGCGGATGGCCTGCCGCCACACGGCCTGCCAGCCATCGGCGTGCAGGGGGAGGGCGGCTTTTTCTGGAGTGAGGACGGGGGCTGCGGTTATCATTGGTGGTCAGAAAAACTGATGCCCCGCCAGATGGCGGGCTTTCCATTGTATCCGGCTGGCTTCCAGGCATGCCGGTTTTTGCCACTTCAGGAGCTCCAGCATGGCCAGTTACGGCATGAACGACGTCAAGAACGGGATGAAAATCCTGGTCAACAACCAGCCGGCAGTCATCATCGATACCGAGTACGTCAAGCCGGGCAAGGGCCAGGCCTTCACCCGCGTGAAGTACCGCCTGATCAAGGACGGCCGCACGCAGGAAGTGACGATGAAGTCCACCGACTCGGTTGATGCCGCCGACGTGGTCGATACCGACATGAACTACATGTACAGCGATGGCGAGTACTGGCACTTCATGGACCCGGAGACCTTCGAGCAGGTGCAGGCTGACAAGGCCGGCATGAACGGTGCCGAGAAGTGGCTCAAGGGCGAGGAGTCCTGCGTGGTCACCCTGTGGAACGGTTCGCCGATCGACGTGACCCCGCCGAACTTCGTCGAGCTGAAGATCACCGAGACCGACCCGGGCGTGCGTGGTGACACCTCCGGTGGTGGCGGCAAGCCGGCCACGCTGGAAACCGGCGCCGTCGTGCGCGTGCCGCTGTTCGTCAACCAGGATGAAGTGATCCGCGTGGACACCCGTTCCGGCGAATACTCCGCTCGCGTCAAGTAAGCAGCACGATGAAGGCGCCGCCGCCCTCCACCGCACAGCCAACGGCTGGCGGTGCCGGGGATGCGGCGCCTCTTCATATCCGGCCAGTGCCGGTTTGTCCCGAAAGAGATGGTGAGTCCAGTGAGTGAAGTGCAACCGCAGCCGTGTGACCTGTTGATCGAAGCCGGCTATGTCGTGCCGGTGGAGCCGCATGCGGTGGTGCTGGAAGACCACGCCGTGGCTGTTGCCAATGGCCGCATCGTCGCGGTGCTGCCGCGCGCGGAGGCGCGCCGGCAGTTCGCTGCCGCCACCGTGGTGTCGCGCCCGGAAGCGGCGCTGATTCCCGGTCTGGTCAACGCCCACACCCACAACCCGATGACGCTGCTGCGCGGTGTCGCCGATGACCTGCCGCTGATGACCTGGCTGAAAGAGCACATCTGGCCGGTGGAAGCAGCGGTGATCGGCCCGGAGTTCGTCGCCGACGGCACCACGCTGGCCATCGCCGAGATGCTGCGCGGTGGCACCACCTGCGCCAACGAGAACTACTTCTTCGCCGATGTGCAGGCAGCGGTGTACAAGAAACACGGCTTCCGCGCGCTGGTGGGCTCGGTGATCATCGATTTCCCCAGCGCTTGGGCGCGCAGCGATGACGAATATTTCGCGCGAGCCGGCGAGCTCCACGACCAGTGGCGTGGCGATGCGTTGATCGGCACCGCGTTCGCGCCGCATGCGCCGTATACGGTGAGCGACGCCAACTTCGAGCGGGTGCGGATGCTGTCCGACCAGCTGGATGTTCCGGTGCACCTGCACACGCACGAGACCGCGCAGGAGATCAGCGATTCGATCAAGCTGCACGGGCAGCGCCCGCTGGCGCGTCTGGACCGGCTCGGGCTGGTCAATGACCGCCTGATCGCCGTGCACATGACCCAGCTCACCGAAGGCGAGATCCACCTGTGCGCCGAGCGTGGCGTGCATGTGGTGCATTGCCCGGAATCGAACCTGAAGCTGGCTTCGGGCTTCTGCCCGGCCTGCGCGCTGGTGCGTGCGGGCGTGAACCTGGCCATCGGCACCGATGGCTGCGCCAGCAACAACGACCTGGACATGTTCAGCGAGAACCGCACCGCGGCCATCCTCGCCAAGGCCGTGGCCAACGACGCCACCGCGCTGGATGCGGCCGCCACCCTGCGTGCTGCCACGCTGGGCGGCGCACGCGCGCTGGGCTTCGGTGAACAGGTTGGCTCGATCGAAGTGGGCAAGCAGGCCGATCTGGCCTGCGTGGACCTGTCCGCGCTGGAAACCCAGCCGCTGCATCATGTGCTGTCGCAGCTGGTCTACGCTGCAGGCCGCCACCAGGTCAGCGACGTCTGGATTGCCGGCAAGCCCAAGCTGGTGCAGCGTGAGCTGGTGGACATGGACGTGGCGGCCATCGCCGCCAATGCGCGCCAGTGGCGCGACCGTATCCGCAACATCCGCGCCTGAGTGCGCAGACCGGCCGCGCAGGCGGCTGCATGAGGAAACCGAAATGAGTGCATCTTCCGCCTCCACCAATTTCGATCAGGCCGAACTGGACAAGTTCGCCGCGCTGGCCAACCGCTGGTGGGATGCCGACGGCCCGCAGAAGCCGTTGCACGCACTGAACCCGGTGCGCCTGAAGTACGTGGCCGACCGGGTGACGCTGCGTGGCGCCAAGGTGCTGGATATCGGCTGCGGCGGTGGCCTGCTCAGCGAAGCGCTGGCCAAGGAAGGGGCGCAGGTGACGGCCATCGACCTCGCGCCGGAGCTGGTCAAGGTCGCGCGTCTGCATGGACTGGAATCCGGCGTGCAGGTGGACTACCGCGTGCAGGCCGCCGAGGATCTGGCTGCTGAAATGCCGGGTGCGTTCGACGCGGTGACCTGCATGGAGATGCTGGAGCATGTGCCGGACCCGGGCGCGATCATCGCCGCCTGCCAGCGCCTGCTGCGCCCGGGCGGCAAGCTGTTCCTGTCCACCATCAACCGCACCCCGGCTGCATTCGCCGTGGCGGTGGTGGGTGCCGAATACATCGCGCGCCTGCTGCCCAAGGGCACGCACCACTACCAGGAATTCATCAAGCCGGCCGAGCTGGGCGCATGGCTGCGCGAGGCCGACATGCAGCTGCAGGATGTCAGTGGCATGGCCTACGAGCCGTGGCGCAACCGCGCACGCCTGAGCAGCCGCACCGAGATCAACTACCTGGCCTACGCGGTCAAGCCGGACCAGGCATGACCGGCACGGCCTTCCCGGCGGCGGTGCTGTTCGATCTGGACGGCACCCTGCTGGACAGCGCGCCGGATTTCATCGCCACCGCCAACAGCATGCGCGAGGCGCGTGGGCTGGAGACGTTGCCGCTGGAGCTGCTGCGGCCGGTGGTGTCCAAGGGCAGCCGCGCCATGCTGGCCGTGGCGTTTCCACAGATGGCCGACAGCGAGCGGCAGGCGCTGATTCCGGAATTTCTGGATGTGTACGAGTCCTTGATCGGCCGGCACGCGCGCCTGTTCGATGGCATCGCTGCGTTGCTGGATGCGCTGGATCAGGCCGGCACCCGCTGGGGCATCGTCACCAACAAGCCGGAATATCTTGCGAAGTTGATCTTGCCGCTGCTGGGCTGGGAGCAGCGTTGCGCCGTGCTGATCGGTGGCGACTCCCTGGCCGAGCGCAAGCCGCATCCGCTGCCGTTGCAGGTGGCGGCGCAGCGCATCGACGTCGCGCCGGGGCGCTGCGTCTATGTGGGCGATGACGAGCGCGACATCGTGGCCGCGCGCGCGGCCGGCATGCCGTCCGTGGCCGCGTTGTGGGGTTACCGCTTGGGCGATGACGACCCGCTCGCCTGGCAGGCCGACCAGATGTGTGAAACGCCGCAGCAGCTGTGGCACCCGGCGGCATGGCCCGCCACCCGGCCGGCGTCGGCCTGATGCAGAGGGATTGATGTGAGCAGTGCGTTGGACAGTTTCCTGGACAAGTGGCGTGCACGCTGGCCGGAATGGAGCTTCATCGAGCGGTTTGTGGATGTGGCCGACCGTGAGCGCGCGGTGACATGGTTCGCCTTGCTGCAGGAGTTCGACGACATGCTCAACACCAGCGGCG
>DALZZG010000082.1:0-8224 GCA_031987665.1 Stenotrophomonas sp.
GTCGCGCAGCTGCGCGAACAGCGCCGGATCGGCGATGGCGGCGTGATCGGGGCGGTGGGTGCGGCACAGGGCGAGCAGGGCATCGACGTTGCTGCCGGCCGCCAGCACGCTGGCGCGCATCTGCTGCGGATGGCGGGCGATGACATCCAGTGCCGAGGTGCCGATGGAACCGGTGGCGCCGAGGATGGCGACCTGGCGCGGTGTGGACGGGCTGGACATGATCAGAAACCGAAGATTTCCTTGCCCAGCGCGAACACCGGCAGGGCGGCCAGCACGCCGTCGACGCGGTCCAGCACGCCGCCATGGCCCGGGATCACATTGCCCGAATCCTTGGCGCCGGCATGGCGCTTGAGCAGGCTCTCGAACAGATCGCCAAGCACCGACGCCAGCACGGCGACCGCAGCCACCAGCATCAGCCAGCCGTACTGCGACGGCTGTGCACCGGCGTACCAGCCGAATGCCGCGGCCGTGGCCATGCCGGCCACCAGCCCGCCAACCAGACCTTCGATGGTCTTGTTGGGGCTGATGCGCGGGGCCAGCTTGTGCTTGCCGAAGGCGCGCCCGGCGAAATAGGCGCCCGAATCCGCGGCCCAGACCAAGGTCAGCGCGGTCAGCAGCCAGCGCGGGCCATTGGGGTCGCTGTCGTGGATCAGCACCAGTGCCGCCCACGCGGGAATGATGGCCAAGGTGCCGGCAGCCAGCTTGAGCATACGCGAGCCGGCTTCCTCGTTGGCGCCATAGTTGAAGAAGCGCAGCCACACCAGTGCCAATACCCAGAAGCCCACGCCGATCAGCGTGGTGAGCTGGAACAGCACGTTGGAGCCGGCCGAGGCCCACACCAGCAGCACCATCAGCAGCAGGTTCAGCACCAGCAGCACGGTGCGCGGCAGGCCGTCCACGCCGGTCAGGCGCAGCCATTCCCACAGGCCGGTCAGGAACACCAGCGCAGCGGCGGCCGCCAGCCACTGGGTAGGCAGGAGCAGGATCGCGCAGATGGCCACCGGGGCCATGATCAGCGCGGCGATCACACGGGTCTTGGTCATGGCAGTGTGCTCTCGGCCGCCTTGCCGGCGGTGATCTGGGCACTGGTCAGGCCGAAGCGGCGCTCGCGCCCGGCATAGTCATCCAGTGCCTGTTGAAGGGTGGCCGCGTCGAAATCCGGCCACAGCACGTCGGTGAACCACAGTTCGGTGTAGGCCAGCTGCCACAGCAGGAAATTGCTGATGCGGGTGTCGCCACCGGTACGGATGAACAGGTCCGGCGGCGGCATGTCGGCCAGTGCCACCTGCTGTCCCAGCAGGCGCTCGTCGATATGTTCCGGCTTCAGCGTGCCGGCAGCCACCTGTTCGGCCAGTGCGCGGGCCGCCATGGCGATGTCCTGGCGGCCGCCATAGCTCGCGGCGATGCTCAGCGTCATCGTGCCGTTGCCGGCGGTGCGCTGCTCGGCCTTGGCCATGCGCTGGCCGATGCTGGCGGCGAAGCGGCTGCGCTCACCGATGAAGCGCACGCGCACGCCACGGCGGTGGAGTTCATCCACCTCGCGGTCCAGTGCGCCGAGGAACAGCTTCATCAGGGCGTCCACTTCCTCCTGCGGGCGGCCCCAGTTTTCACTGGAGAACGCGAACAGGGTGAGGGCGCCGATGCCGTGCTGCAGGCAGTGGTCGATGGTGCGGTTGACCGCGCGTGCACCGGCGCGGTGGCCGATCATGCGCGGCCGGCGCCGCTGCTGTGCCCAGCGCCCATTGCCATCCATGATGATGGCAATGTGCCGCGGCAGGGGAGCTGCGGGTGTGTCGCTGGGCTGGGCGGACGGCACGGGTCAGACCGCCATCAGTTCCTGTTCTTTCAGCTTGACCACGTCGTCCACGTCCTTGATGGCCTTGTCGGTCAGCTTCTGGATCTCGTCCTGCGCGCGGCGGTCGTCGTCCTCGGTGATGGCCTTGTCCTTGAGCAGCTTGGCCACTTCCTGGTTGGCATCACGGCGGATGTTGCGGATGGACACCTTGGTGTCCTCACCTTCCTTGCCGACCGACTTGGCCAGTTCCTTGCGGCGGTCCTCGGTGAGCGGGGGCAGGTTCAGGCGGATCACGGTGCCCATGGTGGTCGGCGTGATGCCGATGTCCGAGGCGTAGATGGCCTTTTCCACTTCCTTGATCATGTTCTTGTCGAACAGGGTGATCACCAGCGAACGGCCTTCGGACACACTGATGCTGGCCACCTGGTTCAGCGGCGTATCGGTGCCGTAGGCCTTGACCTTGATGCCGTCGAGCAGCGCCGGAGAGGCGCGGCCCGTACGGATGGTGGTGAGGGTGTGGCGCAGAGCATCGATGCTCTTTGCCATGCGCGTCTGCGCATTGGTTTTGATGTCGTTGATCATCGCCGGAATCCTTGATGGTGCTGGAACCGGTCGATTATAGGCGAAGACCGGGCCTGTCCGGACCGGAGCCGCGTTCGGTTCAGTGAACGTCGCGGCCGTGGACCAGGGTGCCGATGTTCTCGCCACGCAGGATCTTGAGCAGTTCGCCCGGCTGGCCCATGTCGAACACGCGCAGCGGCAGGTCGCTGTCGCGGGCAAGGGCGAAGGCGGCCGTGTCCATCACTTCCAGACCCTGGTTGATGACCTGGTCATAGGTGAGGGTGTCGTAGCGCACCGCATCGGCGTGCTTGTTCGGGTCCTTGTTGTAGACGCCGTCCACCTTGGTGGCCTTGAGCAGCAGGTCCGCCCCGATCTCGATGGCGCGCAGCGCGGCGCCGGAGTCGGTGGTGAAGAACGGGTTGCCGGTGCCGGCGGCGAAGATCACCAGGCGGCCCTTTTCCAGATGACGGATGGCGCGGCGGCGGATGTAGTCCTCGCACACATCGTTGATCTTGATCGCGCTCATCACGCGGGCCTTGCCGCCGAGCTTCTCCAGCGCGTCCTGCATGGCCAGCGCGTTGATGACGGTGGCCAGCATGCCCATGTGGTCGCCGGTGACGCGGTCCATGCCGCCTGCGGCCAGGCCTGCGCCGCGGAAGATGTTGCCGCCACCCACCACCAGCGCGATCTCGACGCCGGCCTGCTGGGCTTCGATCACTTCCTGCGCCAGACGGTTGATGACCTTGGGGTCGATGCCGTAGTCCTCATCTCCCATCAGCGCCTCCCCGGAAAGTTTCAGAAGGATGCGGTGGTAGGCGAGTTGGGACATGACGACCTCTGATGGCTGGAAAACGCGGGAATTCTAACGGAACCGGCGTCACATGGTCAGATGTTCTGTTGCAATGCAGCGACATCGCTGGCATTTTTCGCCGCCGGTTCAGCGGGCGGCAGGCTCGTTGCCCGGTGCGCGCGCGATCACCCGGTTGCGGCCAAGGTTCTTGGAACGGTACAGCACGTCATCAGCGGCGCGCAGCAGGGCATGGGTGTCGTTGAAACGCTCGTAGGCACCATGGGTGGCCACGCCTGCCGAGAAGGTCACGTACAGCGGTTGATCATTGACAAAGGCCATGGGCGTCTGCGTGACGACCTGCAGCACCCGGCGGACGATCTCCACCACGGTCTGCTCGCTGCTGCCGGGAAACAGCGCCACGAACTCCTCGCCGCCGAAACGGGCCACGGTGTCCGCGCCGCGCAGCTGTGACTGCACGCAGTGGGCGAAGGCCTGAAGTACCTGGTCGCCAACCAGGTGGCCATGCATGTCGTTGATTTTCTTGAAGTCGTCCAGGTCCGTGAAGGCGATGGACAACGCCGTGCCGGAGGCCTGGGCGCGCCGGAACTCCTGGTCCAGCAGGCGCTGGAGAGCGCGCCGGTTGAGGGTGCCGGTCAGCGCGTCCAGATGCGCCTGCTCGTTCAGGTCGCGGGCCTGTTGTTCGTAGTCATCCGCGCGCTGCAGCGCGGCATCGGCGTCCTGCAGGGCGCGCAGGTTGCGCAGCATCACCAGCTCGTTGGCATGCTCGATGAGGTAGGAAACCCGCGCAGGCGACGGCACCGGCACCTCGAACAGCGCGCTGATGTCGGGCAGCATCCGGCTCACGTCCTTCAGCACCTGCTCGAAGTGATGGCTGTCCAGCTTCAGTTGCGCATGGGTCAGTTCCAGAGCGGTGGCATGGGCGGCATCGGTGTCGCTGTCCAGCCAGATGCGGGCGACGTGGCCGGAAAGCGCGACGCAGCGTTCAAACAGATCGCCGGGCTCGGCCGGTGGTTCGCTGTGGCGCACTGCGCGCGCCAGATACTCCGGCATGCCCCATTGCTCACAGAGCAGCGCACCGACATCGGCATGGCTGCAGCCAAACAGCGCATGTTCGGCGGCAAGCAGGTGATGACTGTTGGTGTGCTCGGCGAGCAGGGCAGGGTAGCTGTCACCGCGCACCTGCAGCAGCGCGAGCATGCCGATGTCCTGCAGCAGGCCGGCCAGCATCAGTTCGTCGGGTCGCCGCACGCCACACACCACTCCAAGGTTGCGCGCCGACAGCGCACTGAGGATGCCGCGGCGCCAGATGGCTTCATGCAGCTGTTGCTGCCGTTGATCACGCAGTGCGCTGGACAGGCTGAAGCCGAGTGCCAGCTGCAGCGTGGCGTTGAGCCCGAGCATGGTCAGGGCGCGGCCAAGGTTGTCGATGCGGCGCTGGCTGGCATACAGCGGCGAGTTGGCGATGCGCATCATGCGCGCGCTCAGGCCCATGTCCAGCGCGATCACATCCGCCACGCTGGCGATATCGGTCTCCGGGTTCTGTGCCAGTTCGATCAACCGCGCGGCGACCGCGGGCGGCGAGGGCAGGTCGCGGCAGACCGACAGTGCAGCGATGAGCTCGGGAGTCATGGGCTGACGGGGAGCGGCGGTGCATCAAGCATGCAGACCGCCCCGATTGGGGAATGTGCTGCCAGATTACGTTGTTACCCGCGTGGATGGCATTTGTGACAGTGAACCACGCAACAAAAAAGAGCCGCGGATTTCCGCGGCTCTTTTCATGCCCCAGCGTGAGCTGGAATCAGACCTGCATGGCCTTGGCAACTTCGGCGGCGTAGTCTTCCACCACCTTCTCGATGCCTTCGCCAACCACCAGGCGCTGGAAGCCGACGACGTCGCCACCGGCGGCCTTGACGGCCTGCTCGACGGTCTTGTCGCTGTCCAGAACGTAACTCTGACCGTACAAAGTCACTTCGCTGATGATCTTGTTGATCTTGCCGCTGATGATCTTTTCCAGGATTTCAGCCGGCTTGGCCTTGTCCTTTTCGCTCATCTTGGCCAGCTCGATTTCCTTTTCCTTGGCAACGAACTCGGCCGGCACGTCGGCAGCCTTGTTGTGCGGCGGGTTCATCGCAGCCACGTGCATGGCCAGGCCGTTGGCCAGCTCGGTGTTGCCACCGGCCAGGTCGACCAGCACGCCGATCTTGCCGTTGGTGTGCACGTAGGCGCCGACGGTGTTGTTGCCGTCAACCTTGACCAGACGACGGATCTGGATGTTCTCGCCCAGCTTCTGGATGGCGGTCGCGCGCGACTCTTCAACGGTCTCGCCGCCCGGCAGCTTGGCCGACTTCAGCGCTTCCACGTCGGCGGCGCCGGAGGCCAGGGCGGCCTGGGCGACGGAATCGACGAAGTTCTTGAAGTTGACGTCGTTGGCAACGAAGTCGGTTTCCGAGTTCACTTCAACCAGCACGGCCTTGCCGCCGTCCTGTGCAACACCAATACGGCCTTCGGCGGTGACGCGGTCGGCCTTCTTGTCGGCCTTGGCGGCGCCGGACTTGCGCAGGGCTTCAGCAGCGGCATCGATGTTGCCGCCAGCTTCGGACAGAGCCTTCTTGCACTCCATCATGCCGGCGCCGGTGCGCTCACGCAGTTCCTTGACCAGGGAAGCAGTGATTTCCATGGAATTACCTCACGAATAGAAAGGGGCAAGCCGGCAATGATTGCCGGCCGTTGTTACGTGGCCCTGTCAGCGACCGGTACGCGTGGCACCGGTACAGGGGAAGCGGGCGCGGTGGCTGCGCCCGCCCGGATGCATCAGGCCGAAGCCTCGTCGCCCTTCTTGGCAGCCTTCTTGGCCGGAGCGCGGCGGGCCGGCTTGGCTTCTTCGCCTTCGGCGGCGGCTTCGGCGAACTCTTCCTCACGCACCGAAGCGGCGTTCGGAGCAGCGGCCTTGCCTTCCAGCACGGCGTCGGCGGCGGCACGGGCGTACAGCTGCACGGCGCGGATGGCGTCGTCGTTGCCCGGGATGGCGTAGTCCACCAGTTCCGGGTTGTAGTTGGTGTCAACCACGGCGATCACCGGGATGCCGAGCTTCTTGGCTTCCTTGATGGCGATGTCTTCGTGACCGATGTCGATGACGAAGATGGCGTCCGGCAGGCGGTTCATTTCCTTGATGCCGCCCAGCGAGGCTTCCAGCTTGTCGCGCTCGCGGCGCAGGCCCAGCACTTCGTGCTTGACCAGCTTGTCGAAGGTGCCGTCGGTTTCACCGGCTTCCAGTTCCTTCAGGCGGGCAACCGACTGCTTCACGGTGCGGAAGTTGGTCAGGGTGCCGCCCAGCCAACGCTGGTTCATGAACGGCATGCCGCAACGCTCGGCTTCTTCCTTGATGGCGTCGCGCGCGCTGCGCTTGGTGCCCAGGAACAGGATGGTGCCGCGCTTCTGGGCAACGGACGAGATGAAGTTCATCGCGTCGTTGAACAGCGGGACGGTCTTTTCCAGGTTGATGATGTGGATCTTGCCGCGGGCGCCGAAGATGTACGGAGCCATCTTGGGGTTCCAGTAGCGGGTCTGGTGGCCGAAGTGGACGCCGGCTTCCAGCATCTGACGCATGGTGATCTGGGGCATTGCAGAACTCCTGATAGGGAACCGTTGCTGGCCTGCGCGGCGGCTGTTGTGAAAGCCGTGCATGCCAGTGCAGCCTGTGGGGCGCACATGGGTTCCGGGGTTGGGCTTCCCCTGCGCCTCCGTGGCCGAACCCTGACTGGCAGGGCACCCCGGCACGGATGGGGGCGTAGGGTGTGGATTCACCGGTGACGCCCGGCGTGGGCGGTTCTGACGGGCAGGCGCCCGACAAAGCCTGCGGAGTATAGCCGGCGGCGGCGGGGCAGTGCAAACCGGGCCGTGGCGCGGGTCAGGGAGGGTCAGCGGGGGGGCTGGCGTTCCGCATTCAGAATTCTGGCAGATGCCCCGCAAGCTCGGCGTGGCGCGCCAAATGGGCGATAATGGCGGGATGGCAATCCAACTGAAAACCCCCGAAGAAATCGAGAAGATGCGCATCGCCGGCCGTCTGGCGGCCGAGGTGCTCGACATCATTGGTCCCCACGTCAAGCCCGGTGTGACCACCGAGGAGCTGGACCGCATCTGCCACGACCACATCATCAATGTTCAGGGTGCGATTCCGGCCAACGTTGGCTACCGCGGGTTCCCCAAGACCGTGTGCACCTCGGTCAACAACGTCATCTGCCACGGCATCCCCAGCGAAGCCAAGGCGCTCAAGGACGGGGACATCATCAACATCGACGTGACCGTCATCAAGGATGGCTGGCACGGCGATACCAGCCGCATGTATTACGTCGGCACCCCGTCGGTCATGGCCAAGCGCCTGGTGGAGACCACCAAGGAAGCGATGTGGCGCGGCATCCGCGCAGTCAAGCCGGGCGCGACGCTGGGCGACGTGGGCCACGCCATCCAGGAATATGCTGAATCCGAGCGCTTCAGCGTGGTGCGCGAGTACTGCGGCCACGGCATCGGCAAGGTTTACCACGACGAACCGCAGGTGCTGCATTACGGCCGTCCCGGCCAGGGCCTGGTGCTGAAGCCGGGCATGACCTTCACCATCGAACCGATGATCAATGAAGGCACCCGTTACACCAAGGTGCTTCCCGACGGCTGGACCGTGGTCACCAAGGACCGCAAGCTCTCGGCGCAGTGGGAACACATGATCGCGGTGACCGAGGACGGCGTGGAAGTGCTGACGCTGTCGCCGGCCGAGTCAGCCGCCGACTCCGCGCAGGCATGAGCCAACTGCCGGCGGGCCTGGTCGAGAACGTACCGGACGCGCCGGCGGACCCCGCCGGTGATGCAGGCTGGGCCGAGCAGGCCCGGCAGTGGCTTGCGCACAACGACGCCCGGCTGGCCCGGCGCTTCGAGCAGGCCGACAATGTAGAGCGGTTGCTGGCGCTGCGCGCCCGCGCGGTGGACCAGCTGCTGTGTGAGGCATGGCGGCGCTGCATGGGCACCGACAGCGGGCTGGCGCTGTTCGCGGTAGGCGGGTATGGGCG
>DALZZG010000083.1:0-8006 GCA_031987665.1 Stenotrophomonas sp.
GCCACCTGGCAGCACCTGCACGCCGACCTGGCACCGGCACGCCTGCCGCTGCCGCCGCAGGCCAAGGCACCGGCGGAATGGCCGGCGATGGGCGAAGTGGCCGAAGGCAACCCGATGCGGCCGATGTTCGTCTGGGGCGCACCGGGCTCGGGCGTGGACCGCGTGGTCACCGTGATGGCCGCCGGCAGCCGCGTTCTGCGTGATGACCGCTTCGGCCCGACGCCGCCCAACGACGGCTTCCAGAACTTGCTGTGGTGGGACAACGCGCTGCTGTGGGCGCTGCGCCCGCAGCTGCCGGAAGGCCGCCTGGTCATCGCCCTGCGTGACCCGCGCGACATGCTGGTCGAATGGCTGGCGCTGGGTGCGCCGGCACCGCTGGCGCTGACCTCCAGCATGGATGCGGCGCAGTGGCTGGCACGCGCGCTGGAACAGGTGGCCGAGCTGCACGAGCAGGATCTGTACACGCACCTGATCATCCGCACCGATGACGCGGTCAACGACCCGCAGGCCATGGGCGTGCTGCTGGAGCAGGCCTTCGGCCTGCGCTTCCCGCCGGTGCGCAGCCTGGGCCCGGGCACCATCGAGGCCGGTCACTGGCGCAAGTACGCCAAGGTGCTGGGTGCCGAGTTCCTGTACCTCACCCCGGTCGCCGTGCGGCTGGGCTATCCCGAAGTCTGATCCAAGGAGTTGCCATGAAACTGCACAGCCAGAGCTTCCAGAACGCGCAGCCGATTCCGGCCGAGTTCGCCGCCGGTGATGCCAAGGGCTTTGCCGGCAACCGCAACCCGCAGCTGTCGTGGAGCGATGTGCCTGAGGGCACGCGCTCGTTCGCGCTGCTGTGCATGGACCCGGACGTGCCGACCGTGCCCGAACTGGTGGGCCGCGATGACGTCAGCATTCCGCTGGACCAGCCGCGTGGCGACTTCGTGCACTGGGTGATGGCGGACATCCCCGCCGACGTGCGCGAGATCGCTGCAGGCAGCTGCAGCGATGGCTTCAGCGTGCATGGCAAGGCACAGCCTGCCGGGCCGGCGGGTTCGCGTCAGGGCATCAACGACTACACCGGCTGGTTCGCCGCCGACCCGCAGATGGCCGGGACGTACTTCGGCTATGACGGCCCGTACCCGCCGTTCAACGACGAGCGCCTGCATCGCTACTTCTTCCGTCTGTTCGCGCTGGACGTGGCCCAGCTGCCGCTGCCGCCGGCATTCACCGCAGGCGACGTGCTGCGCCTGATGCAGGGCCACGTACTGGGCGAAGCCGCACTGCACGGCACCTACACGCTGAACCCGTCGCTGGCCTGATCCCGCGCCCGCCCATGTAGCGCCGAGCCATGCTCGGCAGGGGCTTCACCGGTAACGCCCAGCGGAGCATGGCTCCGCTCTACGGGCAAAGGTGTGTCTGTGTAGCCCGGGTAAGCGCAGCGCACCCGGGACACGCAGGCCGGCTGACGGTTGCATTGCCCCGCCGTGTCACGGTTGTGGTTCCCCGGGGGCGCTGCGCTTGCCCGGGCTACGGAATTTCGGCTGCAAACAGAAAGGGCGCCCTGCGGCGCCCTTTCTGTTTCAACGCAAGCGATCAACCGCGGCGGCTTACTTCTTGTCCACCGTTTCCTGGCTGACCACCATGTCCAGCACGTAGGCCAGCGAGGAACCATCGGCCGGCGGGTTCTTCACCTGGAAGCGCTTCAGGCGCAGCACGTTGCGCACGCCCGGCGCGTGGGTGTAACCCTCGATGTTGCCGTAGAAGTTCTCGTAGGCACCGCGCTTGCCCTGTTCCAGGCCCTTGTCGTCGTACTTCACCTCACGCACCTGCAGGCAGGTGGCGTCCTTCATCAGCGGGTGCTGGCAGGGCTTGGTCTGTGCGTCCACTTCCATGAACACCGTTTCGCCCTCGCCGCCGTAGCGGGCTTCGGCGGTGGGTTCGGCGCGGAAGCCCAGCACGTCACCGTTGGCGGCGACCAGGGTCATGGCATCGGCGTGCAGCGCGGTCACCTTGAGCTTGCCCTTCAGGCGCTCGCTCACCAGGCCGTCCAGCGCAGCCACGCCCGGCTCGCCGCAGGCCATGTTGGTGGACATCATGTCGCCGACGGTCAGCGCGTCACCTTCCAGGGTGTAGCTGCCACCCAGACGGTTGCAGGCGTTGTCCACGCTCAGGCGGCCATCGTTGAAGATCAGGGTCAGCGGCTTGTCGGCGCGGGCGAACAGACCATCGACGCGCTTGCCGGTGCTGTCCACGGCGGAGTCCAGCAGCCAGTGGTTGGCGGTCAGCACGCTGCCGTCCACGGCCGGTGCCGGGGTGGCGGTGCTTGCCGGCGGTGCGGTGTCGGTCTTGGTCGAGGCCGGCGGGTTGCTGCAGGCGGCCAGCAGGGCCAGGGGCAGGGCCAACAGGAGGGTGCGATTCATGGATGACTCCTTGGAGCAGAGGGAACGGTCGCGACGATAAACGCTTGGGTGTCACGGCAGGGGTTAAATCCTGTCTGCCGCATTCAGTTTCCAGCAGGCAGGAACAACAGCAATGCCACGCCCAGCGCCATGCGGTAGATCGCAAAGCCGGTGAACGGGCGGCGTTTGATATAGCCCAGCAACCATTTCACAACCATGAATCCGGTGATGACAGCGGCGGTGAATGCCACGGCCACGTCGCCCCAGTTCTCGCTGGCAAGTTGTCCTTCCTTGGCAAGTTCGAGGAACGCGTAGCCACTTGCAGCGAACATGGTGGGAATGCCCACCAGGAAAACGAACTCGGCCGCAGCTGAACGGCGCGTCAGCCCCAGCAGCATGGCCAGGAAGATGGCGGCCGCCGAACGCGAGGTGCCGGGGAACACGCCGGCCACCACCTGCGCCAGACCGACGGCGATGGCGACCTTCCAGGTGATGGTGTCGCTGTCGGGCAGGCGGCTGGCGAAATGCTCGGCCACCAGCATCCACACGCCACCGATGACCAGCGCCCACGCCACCGGGGTGACGGTTTCAGGCAGCTCCCAGCCAGCCAGCCGCACCGGCAGGCCCACCAGCGCGGTGACCAGGAAGGCCACGGCCAGCTTCATCACGTAGTCGCGGTTCTCCGGTTGATTCAGACCGGTGGCCAGCGACCACAAGCGCTGGCGCAATGCCAGGGTGACGGCGAGGATCGCGCCGGCCTGGATGACGATGTTGAAGAAGTCCGAACGGCTGCCGAGCCAGTGCTGTGCTATCAGCAGGTGGCCGGTGCTGGAGATGGGGAGGAATTCGGTGAGGCCTTCGAGGATGCCCAGCAACAGGGCGGAGAGCAGGTCGGACATGGAGGCGGTGGTGGGAAAAGGCCGGCACAGCATAGAGCATCAATCGGTGCGCACTCTCATGGTGCATTCACGTTGAAGTGCACCAAGATGGTGCAATCGCGCGCGGCTGTTGTTCGGTGTCATTCAACAAAAACAATGGCTTGCGATTGTCGCAAGGTTGGCACGCTAGTTGCTCCTTCCTTAACCAACCCCCCAATCAACCACCCGAGGCCGCACCCGATGTCCCAGGAAAATGTTGAGAAGCTGATCAAGGACAACCAGGTCGAGTTCATCGATCTGCGTTTCGTCGATATGCGCGGCATCGAGCAGCACGTCACCTTCCCGGTCTCGATCATCGAGCCGTCGCTGTTCGAGGAAGGCAAGATGTTCGATGGCAGCTCCATCGCCGGTTGGAAGGGCATCGCCGAGTCGGACATGGTGCTGATGCCGGACGCCGACAGCGCCTACCTGGATCCGTTCTACGCCGACCCGACCCTGGTGCTGACCTGTGACGTGCTGGACCCGGCCACCATGCAGGGCTACGGCCGCTGCCCGCGCGGCATCGCCAAGCGCGCCGAGTCGTACCTGAAGTCCTCGGGTATCGCCGACCTGGCCTTCTTCGGCCCGGAGCCGGAATTCTTCATCTTCGATTCGGTCCAGTTCGCCAACGACATGGGCCACACCTTCTTCAAGATCAACTCCGAGGAAGGCTCCTGGAATACCGGCAAGAGCTACGACGGCACCAACAGCGGCTACCGCCCGACCGTGAAGGGCGGCTACTTCCCGGTGCCGCCGACCGACTCGCTGCACGATATCCGCGCCGAGATGTGCAAGGTGCTGGAAAAGGTCGGCATCGAAGTCGAAGTGCACCACCACGAAGTGGCCAATGCCGGCCAGTGCGAGATCGGTGCCAAGTTCAACACCCTGGTCACCAAGGCCGATGAACTGCAGCGCATGAAGCACGTCATCAAGAACGTTGCCCACCGCAACGGCAAGACCGTGACCTTCATGCCCAAGCCGCTGGTCGGCGACAACGGCAGCGGCATGCACGTGCACCAGTCGCTGGCCAAGGGCGGCGCCAACCTGTTCTCCGGTGACGGCTACGGCGGCCTGAGCCAGATGGCGCTGTGGTACATCGGCGGCATCTTCAAGCACGCCCGTGCGATCAATGCCTTCACCAACTCCGGCACCAACAGCTACAAGCGTTTGGTACCGGGCTTCGAAGCACCGGTGATGCTGGCCTATTCGGCCCGCAACCGTTCGGCGTCGTGCCGCATTCCGTGGGTGTCCAACCCGAAGGCACGCCGCATCGAAATGCGTTTCCCGGATCCGATCCAGTCCGGCTACCTGACCTTCACCGCGCTGATGATGGCCGGCCTGGACGGCATCAAGAACCAGATCGACCCGGGCGCACCGAGCGACAAGGATCTGTACGACCTGCCGCCGGAAGAAGAGAAGCTGATCCCGCAGGTCTGCTCCTCGCTGGACCAGGCACTGGAAGCACTGGACAAGGACCGCGAGTTCCTCAAGGCCGGTGGCGTGATGAGCGACGACTTCATCGATGCCTACATCGCGCTGAAGATGCAGGAAGTGACCAAGTTCCGCGCGGCCACCCACCCGCTGGAATACCAGCTGTACTACGCAAGCTGATGTACGGCGGCGATGGCGGCGGAAACCCCTCCCTCCGCCGCCATCGCCACCGCCTTCGTGGCTGATGAGCCATGCTGGCGCGCCGCACGCAGGTGCGGCACAGGCAGTACCGGGCGCGTTGCCAGGGGCCAGCCTCCCTCCCGCGTCATTGTCGCCGGCACCGCAAGGGTTGGTGCTGGCGGCAGGCTTCTGCGACACGCCCGGCGCAACAGCCAGCGGCCACGCGATGGCCGGTGGAAGACACCCTGCCGGCCCGATGTGCTGGGCCGGCTTCCTCCACAACGGGATACGCGCATGAAACTGATCTCCGCCATCATCCGGCCGTTCAAGCTCGACGACGTACGCGAAGCACTGGGCGCCATCGGCGTTTCCGGCATCACCGTTACCGAGGTCAAGGGCTTTGGCCGCCAGAAGGGCCACACCGAGCTGTACCGCGGCGCCGAGTACGTCGTGGATTTCCTGCCGAAGATACGCATCGAAACCGCCGTCACCGATGACCGCGTGGACGCCGTCATAGAAGCCCTGCAGGCCTCGGCCGGCACCGGCAAGATCGGCGACGGCAAGATCTTCGTGATCCCTCTGCAACAGGTGATACGTATCCGCACCGGTGAAACCGGCGCCGACGCGCTCTGACACCCTGCCAGCGGTGGCCAGACCACCGTGCTGACATGCCGCCACGCGCGGCCTGCCTGATGCGGCGCTGGCACCCGGAGCAGGGCTGATCCCCACAGCCGGAGTCAAACATGCGAACGGAAATTTTCATCGGGTTGAACACCCGGTTCGGTGGACTGTGCCTGTCGTTGCTGCTCGCCATCGTCATGGCGAGCGTGTTTTCCACGGTTGCGATGGCGCAGGACGCGCCGACCACGCAGCCGCTGCCCAGCGAAAGCGTACAGGTGCTACCGGATACCGCCACACCTGTCGAGGCTGATGCCGGAGCAGCCGCGCCGGGCTTCGATCGGGGTGACGTGGCATGGATGCTCACCGCCACGTTGCTGGTGCTGATGATGGTGGTGCCGGGCCTGGCGTTGTTCTACGGCGGTCTGGTGCGGGCCAAGAACGTGCTCTCGGTGCTGAGCCAGGTGCTGGTGGTGTTCTCACTCGTGCTGATGCTGTGGGTGGCCTACGGTTACAGCGCGGTGTTCAGCGCAGGCAATGCGTTCTTCGGTTCGTTCACCGAATTCGCCTTCCTCAAGGGCTTCACGCCCGATTCGGCGGGCAACACGCCCATCGCCGGCCTGCCGGATTACCTGTTCGTGGCCTTCCAGTCCACCTTCGCCGGCATCACCACCGCGCTGATCGTGGGTGCGTTCGCCGAACGCATCAAGTTTCGCGCGGTGCTGCTGTTCTCGGCACTGTGGTTCACGGTGGGCTACATCCCGATGGCGCACATCGTGTGGGGCGGTGGTTACCTGGGCGAGATGGGCGCCATCGATTTCGCTGGCGGCACCGTGGTGCACATCAACGCCGGCGTGGCCGGGCTGGTGGCGGCGTGGTTCGTCGGCAAGCGGCTGGGGTATGGGCACGTCGCGCTGAAGCCGCACAACCTGCCGCTGACCTGGATCGGCGCGATGCTGCTGTGGGTGGGCTGGTTCGGCTTCAACGCGGGCTCGGCCGCCGCCGCCGACACGGTCGCCTCGCTGGCCTTCATCAACACCGTGCTGGCGACCGCCGCCGCAGTGCTGGGCTGGACGCTGGTGGAAGCGGTGACCAAGGGCCACCCGTCCGCACTCGGCGCCGCATCGGGTGCGGTGGCCGGCTTGGTGGGCGTCACGCCGGCCTGCGGCACCGTGGGCCCGTTGGGGGCCATCGTCATCGGGTTCGTCACCGGCATGGTCTGCGTGTGGGGCGTCACTGGCCTCAAGCGGCTGCTGAGGGCTGATGACACGGCGGATGTGTTCGGCGTGCACGGCGTGGGTGGCATCGTCGGCGCGTTGCTTACCGGCGTATTCAGCGCGCAGTCGCTGGGCGGAACCAAGGTGGATCTGGATATCGGTCACCAGCTATGGGTGCAGGCGGTGAGTGTCGGCTTCACCGTGCTGTGGAGCGCCGTGGTCACCAGCGTGATCCTGCTGCTGGTGCGCGCGCTGGTGGGCCTGCGCGTCAGCGAGGAAGCGGAGCTGACGGGTCTGGATGTCACCACGCATGGGGAGTCGGCGTACGAGGTGTAAGGCGCACCCTCTCCCGAAATGGGAGAGGGGCTTCAGTACATTGCAGGTCGAGGCAACGCCGGCTTCAAAGCCCCTCTCCCGCACGCGGGAGAGGGGTTGGGGTGAGGGCAGCCCTTCGCAGCCATTCTCGGCACCTCCAACCCCCAAACCCTTGCATTAACCGCCTCCAGCCCGTGCAATGCCAGCCATGATGATCAAACGCCTTTCGATCCTGGCGCTGGCCGCCGCGCTTTCCGCCTGTACCTCCACGCCGGTGCGCAACCCGCTGGCACAGTGGGTGCCGTCGCCCAACCACAACGCGCGCAGCCCGGTGATCATCGTGCTGCACCACACCGAGCAGGACTCCGTGCAGCAGAGCCTGGACACGCTGCGCACCGCCAACAGCGGCGGCAGGGTCAGCTCGCACTATCTGGTGGGGCGCGACGGCGACCTCTACCAGCTGGTGGCCGACAGCGAGCGCGCCTGGCATGCCGGCGGCGGCAGCTGGGGCGCCATCACCGATCTCAACTCGGCCTCCATCGGCATCGAGATCGACAACAACGGCGACAGCCCGTTCACCCAGCCGCAGATGACCACGCTGATCAAACTGTTGGATGACCTGTGCACGCGCCTGAACATCCCGCGCGACCAGATCATCGGCCACGCCGACCTGGCACCCACCCGCAAGGCCGACCCCAGCCGCTACTTCCCGTGGCAGCAGCTGGCCGAAGCCGGCTTCGGCATCTGGCCGCGCGCCAGCGACGGCCCGGCACCGGAGGGCTTCGACCGCTGGATGGCGTTGCAGGCGCTGGGCTACCCGCTGGCCGACCGCGCCGCCGCCGCACGCGCCTTCCATCGCCGTTTCCGTGGCAGCGATACGCTGCCCGGTGACCTGGACGAAGAGGACGCCCGCATCCTGCATTCGCTGCTGCTGCAGGTGAAGT
>DALZZG010000084.1:0-7984 GCA_031987665.1 Stenotrophomonas sp.
CACGCAGCGCCACCACCTGCATGCGCAGGCGCGAGGCCAGTCGCCCTGCCACCAGTGCGGCGGCAAGAAACAGGAAGACGGTGATCACGCCTTGGCGCGCCGTGATGGCGAAGGTGAAACGCGGGGCGATGAAGAAGAAGTTGTAGGCGAGGAAGCACAGTGTCGCCGCCAACACTGCCGCACTCATGCGTGTGCGCGCGGCCACCACCACCACCGCGACGATGAACACCATGGCCAGGTCGCTCAGGCCCAGCCAGCGTTCGCTCAGCCACGCCACTACGCACGCGACCGCAGCAGCGGCCACGGCCAGCGCAGCGTCCTGCCCCCAGCTTTCCGGCGACAGCGACAGGCCGACACGGCGCGCGCGTGCGCGTGCCTGTGGCGTGCTGATGATGGTGATTTCGTAGTGCGCGCCGCGCTGGATCAGCTGTTGCGTGAGGGTCTGGTTGAACAGCCGTGCGATAGGTCGCTCGCGGGTACGGCCCAGCACGATCGAGGACACGGCGTTGTGCGCGGCGTAGTCCAGCAGCGCATCGGCAATGCCGGGGCCATGCAGCAGTTCGGCCTCGCCGCCGAGGCGCCGCGCCAGTGCGAAGGCAGTGTCGATCTCGCGCCGCGTGGCCTCGTCGTGGCGACGGTGCTGCACGGTCACCACCGTCCAGGGTGCGTCCCGGCGCTCGGCGATGCGCCGTGCCACGCGCACCAGATACTCGCTGTGGCCGCTGCCATCGATGGCCACCAGCACACGCCGTCGCAGCGGCAGGTTGCCCTCGCCGCGCGCTGCGCGGGTTTCGCGCAGGCTGCTGTCCACGCGGTCGGCGGCTTCCTGCATCGCCAGTTCGCGCAGGGCCGTGAGGTTGGCCGGCGAGAAGAACGCCTGCAGTGCCTGCGAGGCCTGCTCGGGCACATAGACCTTGCCCTGCTGCAGGCGTTCGATCAGTTCGCGCGGCGGCAGATCCACCAGCACGATGTCGTGCAGGCGGTCGAACACCACGTCGGGTACGGTCTCGCTGACCCGCACGCCGGTGATGCGCATCACCACATCGTTGAGGCTTTCCAGATGCTGGATGTTGATCGTGGTCCAGACGTCGATGCCGGCGTCGAGAAGCTCCATCACATCCTGCCAGCGGCGCTCATGGCGGCTGCCGGCCGCATTGCGGTGTGCCAGTTCGTCCACCAACACCAGCGTGGGGTGGCGCTCCAGCACGGCGTCCAGGTCCATTTCCTGCAGCGTGTGGCCGCGGTACTCAACCGGCCGCAGCGCAATGGCCGGCAGCCCGTCGAGCAGGGCCGCCGTGTCGTCGCGGCCATGGGTTTCGACCACGGCCGCCACGACGTCCACGCCGCGCCGCAGTTGTTCCTGGGCGCGGGTGAGCATGCGGAAGGTCTTGCCGACGCCGGGGGCGGCGCCGAGGAAGACGGTCAGCTTGCCGCCCGCATCACGCTGCAGTCCTTCGACCAGGGCATCGGCTTGGCGGCTGCGGGTATCGTTCATGCCGCTGATTGTGCGCTGTTGCCAGCGCGACGTGCATCACGGCGCATGCGTGGCCGCGTCCAGCGCACGGTTCAGCGCGATGACGTTGATGCGCGGCGCGCCCAGCACGCCCAGCTGGCGTGGCTTCAACTGCGCGTTCACCAGCACCTGCACCTGTTCCGTGGTCATGCCGCGCGCCCTGGCCACGCGCGGAATCTGCAGCTGCACGGCGGCAGGGGACAGCTCGGGGTCCAGGTTGCTGCCGGACTGGGTGACAAGATCGCTCGGCACCCTGGCCGGATCAACGCCCTCGCGCACGGCCACCGCAGCGGTGGCATCGGCCACGCGCTTGATCAGCTCCGGATTGCTGCGCGCCATGTTGCTGCCCGCGCTGGTCATCGGGTCGTAACCGGCACCGGAAGGGCGGGTCTGGAAGTAACCATCGCCCATGAACGGCTGCGCCACCAGCAGCGAGCCACGCACGCTGCCATCGGCGTCGCGGATCAGGTTGCCATTGGCCTGTGCGGGGAACAGCGCCCCGGCAATGCCGGTGGCGATCAGCGCGTAGACCAGACCCGTACCCAGCAGCCCGAACAGCGACAGGCCGATGGCTGGGCGCCACAACGGGTTGTGCGTGCGGCGGGAGGAGGTGTTGGAAGTGTTCATGCGCCTGCTACCAGGTTGATGAGGAGGTCGATGGCCTTGATGGCCGCGAACGGGAACAGCGCGCCACCCAGTCCGTACACCAGCATGTTCCGGCGCAGCAGCGCGGTGGCGGTGGCCGGGCGGAAGCGCACGCCGCGCAGCGCCAGCGGAATCAACGCGGGAATCACCAGCGCGTTGAAGATCAGCGCCGCCAGCACCGCGTTGCGCGGGCTGGACAGCTGCATCACGTTCAACGCGGCCATCGACGGGATGGCGGCGGCGAACAGCGCCGGCAGGATGGCGAAGTACTTGGAGACATCGTTGGCCAGCGAGAAGGTGGTCAGCGCGCCGCGCGTGATCAGCTGCTGCTTGCCCACTTCCACCACCGCCAGCAGCTTGGCCGGATCCGAATCCAGATCGACCATGTTGCCGGCCTCCTTCGCGGCCTGCGTGCCGGAGTTCATCGCCAGGCCGATGTCGGCCTGCGCCAGCGCGGGTGCATCGTTGGTGCCGTCACCCACCATCGCCACCAGCCGGCCACCGGCCTGCTCGCTGCGGATGCGTGCCAGCTTGTCCTCGGGTTTGGCCTGGGCGATGTAGTCGTCCACGCCCGCCTCCGCAGCGATGGCGGCGGCGGTCAGCGGATTGTCACCGGTGATCATCACCGTGCGGATGCCCATGGCACGCAGTTGTGCGAACTTCTCGCGCATGCCGTGCTTGACCACGTCGGACAGCTCCACCACGCCCAGTACATGCCGGCCTTCGCAGACCACCAGCGGCGTGGCGCCGACGCGCGCCACTTGATCCACGCGTGCCTGGAGCTCGTTCGGTACGTTGCCGCCGAGTGCGCTGACATGCGCGGTGATGGCGTCGGCGGCGCCCTTGCGGATGCTGCGGCCGCCGTCCAGATCCACACCGGACATGCGCGTCTGCGCGGTGAAGGCGAGGTAGTCGGCCTTCTCCGGCTCGGCGATGACGCAGCCCTGTTCACGCGCCAGACGCACGATGGATTTGCCTTCCGGTGTCGGGTCGGCCAGCGAGGACAGCAGGGCGGCGTCGCGCAGCTGCGCCACGTCGATGCCAGCCAGCGCATGGAAGGCCGAGGCCTGGCGGTCGCCGTGGGTGATGGTGCCGGTCTTGTCCAGCAGCAGCACGTCCACGTCACCGGCCACTTCCACGGCCTTGCCGGACTTGGCCAACACATTGGCGGCCAGGGCGCGGTTCATGCCGGCGATGCCGATGGCCGGCAGCAGGCCGCCGATGGTGGTCGGAATCAGGCACACCAGCAGGGCGATCAGCAGCAGCGGATCCAGGGTGACGCCGACGAAGCCGGCGATGGCGGGCAGCGTGGCCACCACCACCAGAAAGGTCAGCGACATGGCCGCCAGCAGCAGCGTCAGCGCGATCTCGTTCGGCGTCTTCTGCCGGTTGGCACCTTCCACCAGCGCGATCATGCGGTCCAGGAAGCTGTGGCCCGGCTCGGCGGTGACGCGCACGATGATCTGGTCGGACAGCACCTTGGTGCCACCGATCACGCCGGAGCGGTCGGTGCCGGCCTCGCGCAGCACCGGCGCGGATTCACCAGTGACCGCCGCCTCGTTGATGGTGGCCAGACCGTGCACGATCTCGCCATCGGCCGGCACGAATTCACCGGCACTGACAATCACATGGTCGCCCGGATGCAGTTCGGCGGCCGCCACACGGGTCTCGCCAGCATCGGCATGAGGCGCGGACAGGCGACGCGCCACCAGATCCTGGCGTGCACGTCGCAGCGAAGCCGCCTGGCCACGGCCGCGCGCTTCGGCCACGGCTTCGGCGAAATTGCCGAACAGCACCGTTACCAGCAGGATCGCGGTGACGGTCAGGCCATAGCCGAACTGCGCGTGGCCGCTGAGGGTCAGCACCAGCGCCAGCAGCGTGCCCGCGGCAACCACGGCCATCACCGGGTTGTGCAGCAGGTGCGCTGGCGAAAGCTTGCGCACGGATTCCAGCAGGGCCCTGCGCAGGCCAGCGGCATCGAGCAGGGCAGGGCGCCGTGAAGTGGCGGGGGAAACAACGGAGGCTTTCATGTTCATCAGGCTCCCTGCAGCGTCAGGCTGAGGTGGTCGGCCACCGGGCCAAGCACCAATGCCGGCATGAACTGCAGCACGGTAAGGACGACGATCACGCAGATCAGGGTCAGCGCGAAGGTCGGGGTTTCGATCTGCAGGCTGCCCGCGGTCTGCGGTGCCTGGCGTTTGCCGGCCAGCTGCGCGGCGATGACCAGCGGAATGATCAGCAGCGGGAAGCGGCCCAGAGCCAGCACCAGCGCGCAGCTCACGTTCCACCACACGGTGTTGTCGGACAGGCCTTCAAAGCCGGAGCCGTTGTTGGCATAGGCCGACACGTACTCGTAGAACACCTGGCTGATGCCGTGGAATCCGGGGTTGGAGGTGCCGGCCAGGTCAGGCACGGCCAGCGTCAGCGCGGTCAGGCCGAGCAAGGTGATGGGCTGCAGCAGCACCAGCACCGCCAGCAGCTTCACCTGCGGTGTTTCCAGCTTGCGCCCCAGCAGTTCCGGCGTGCGCCCGGTCATCAGGCCGGCGAGGAACACGGCCAGCATCAGGTACACGAGGAACTGCAGCAGGCCGCAGCCGATGCCACCCCAGATCGCGCCCACCAGCATGTTGACCAGCGACACCAGGCCGGTGAGCGGGCTCATGGAATCCTGCATGCCGTTGACCGAACCGTTGGTCACCTGCGTGGTGATGCTGGCCCACAGCGCGGTGCTCTCGGCACCCAGCCGGGCCTCCTTGCCTTCCATCAGCAACGGGCTGGCGGCGGTGGCGCTGTGGCCTTCCAGCCACACGCTGCCCACGCTGGACAGCACCGACATGCCCAGCATGCAGCCGAAGATCAGCACGCCCAGCCTGCGACGCCCGGTGAGCGGGCCCACCATGAAGATCACCGCGATCGGGATCAGCAGAATGCCGATCAGCTCAAACGCATTGGACAGCGGCGTCGGGCTTTCCAGCGGCGTGGCGCTGTTGGTGCCGTACCAGCCACCGCCGTTGGCGCCCAGCTGCTTGGCCGCGACCATCGCCGCGACCGGGCCCAGCGGAATCTTCTGCGACTGCAGCTCTGCGTTGGCCTCGATGGGCGTGGCCTCCGGGCCCGCGGCGAGCGTGGACGGCACGCCCTGCCAGGTGAGCAGCAGCGTCCACAGCAGGCACAGCGGCAGCAGGAAGCGCAGGCACAGGCGCACCACGTCGGCGTAGTAATTGCCCACGGTGACGCGCGTCGTGGCTTCACCCGCGACCTCGGCAGCAGGTGCCTTGGTGAACAGCGCACGCAGCGTCGCCACCGCCAGCGCCAGTCCCATCATCGGCGTGATCACCTGCAGGCCGGTGATGGCCACCATCTGCGACAGGTAGGACAGCTGCGCCTGGCCGCTGTAGTGCTGCTGGTTGGTGTTGGTCAGGAACGACACCATGGTGTGCAGCGCGGTATCCCAGCGCATGTTGGGGATGTTGTCCGGGTTCAACGGCAACCAGCCCTGCGCCATGAACACGGCCTGCGCCAGCGCCGCCAGCACCAGGTTGCTGGCCAGGAACGCCACCACATAGCCACGCCAGGACATGGCGTGCTTCGAGTCCACGCCGAGCACGCGGTACAGCGGCGTTTCGATCCAATGGAACAGCACGTCGATGCGCATCGGCGTGCCACGCATCAGCCGGGCCAGGTACAGGCCCAGCGGCCAGGCCAGCGCGACACTGGCAAAAAGGATGACAAGGGTTTCAGTCACGGCACGGTCCTCAGAACGACTCGGGACGCAGGACTGCGTACAACAGGTAGGCGGCGGCGATCAGCACCACCAGTCCGCACAACAGGGCAAGCCAGCCGGGCATGGGAAAACCTCGTTACAGGACGCTCCCGGCCACGCCGGGCACACGTCGGTGAAAGGGCGAGGCAGCCCTGCAGTCAATGCCTGCAGGGACGCCCCGTTCTGGGTGGGCATCGTCCTCCCGGCAGGCGTAAACGATCGACGCCCCGCATGGGGCATAGCCGTAAAAGCGCTGTAAAAAAGCGCCCGAACCGCGTAAGCAGGGGAGGGGCAGTGCAACGCAGGCAACCGAAAGCCCCTCTCCCGCCAGCGGGAGAGGGGTTGGGGTGAGGGCGGTAACAATTGCGGTGAGGGCAGCAACAGTGGTGCCGGCAGGAACTGCAGAATCTCCACCGACCCCCCAAAAGCAGAAGCGGCCCGAAGGCCGCTTCCAGTTTCCACACATTGCGCGAAGGCTCAGCCCTGCGTCGTCGCAGGCGCCGCCGCACCCGCTTCCGCTGGCGCACTGATGCCCTTCAACTCGCGGTAGCGCGCCAGTGTCTCGGCGATCTCCACATCCAGCGTCCTGCGCTGCTGCTCGAACGCGGCCTGCAGACGCAGCTGCGCCAGCAGTTCCACATGGCGCTGGCGAATGTCCTGCGCCTGCTTGTCCGGCACCTTCTGGCCCGACAGCTCCTTGTTGCCCGCCGAAGCCAGCTGCGCGGCCAGTGCCTCGCGCAGGCTGGTCACGTTGAACGCCGCGGTCTTGATGTTGTTGTCCACGATGGCGGTGCGCTCGTTGAACACGCGGCGCAACGCATCCTCGCTGCCATAGGTGGCGAGCATGGCCTGCTCGGTGCGCTTGCGCGTTTCCACCGCCGCCGCATCCACCTGCGCCTGTGCTGCTGCCAATGCTGCGTCGGCACGCTCCTCCGGGGTGAGCGCGCGCTGCACCTCGGCACTGCGCGTGCCGCTGCGTGCGTTGAACTCCTCGCGCGCGCTGTTCACCGCTTCCGGCGGCAGCGTGTCCGAACAGATGCGTCGGCCACCCTCATCCCAGCAGTAGAGCTTCTTGCCGGTGTCGGCAGGCTTGTTCTGCGCCAGTGCCGGCACGGTCAGCGCCGCCAGCATCAAAGCGAATACACCCGTCCTGGACGGATTCGGTCCCATGGCACAGCCCCCTGCTGTCAGCCGGTTGGATTGCTGCCGTAGCGGGCGCGGTAGCCCAGCAACGGTTCCCTGTAGCCCACAAGTTCCGGGTTCCCGGAGGCGAATGCAAGCAGATCGGCCAGGTTGGCCACGGCGATCACCGGAATGCCGGTCTCCTCGGCCACGGCCTGCGCCGCTGAACGTGGGTCCTGCTCGGACGCCACTTCCTGCCGGTCCAGCGCCACCACGATGCCGGCCGGGATGCCGTTGGCCTCGCGGATGATGGCCAGCGCCTCGCGGATGGCGGTGCCGGCGGTGATCACGTCATCCACGATCAGGATGCGCCGGCCGGCCATGTCTGCGCCGATCAGGCTGCCGCCCTCGCCGTGGTCCTTGGCTTCCTTGCGGTTGAAGGTCAGCGGCAGGTCGCGGCCACGGTGCGAGAACTCGCAGGCAATCGCGGTAGCCAGCGGGATGCCTTTGTAGGCCGGCCCGAACAGCTGATCGAAGGCGACGCCGGCGGACTCGATGGCATCGGCATAGCAGTTGCCCAGCTGGGCCAGCGCCAGGCCCGTATCGAAACGGCCGGCGTTGAAGAAATAGGGGCTCACGCGGCCGGACTTGAGGGTGAACTGGCCGAAGCGCAGCGCGTCGGCATTCAGCGCCAGCTGCAGAAAGCGGGAACGGTGGTCACTCATGGAATGCGTTATCTATCGTCTTGTGAAGACGACTAGGTTAAAGCATGCCCCGCGTCATTGCTGGCTGCGCCCAAGGCGAGGGCGCGCACCGCGGCGCAGGCTGAAGTGATACCGACGCCGGGCCATGGCCCCTGGCTGGCTGCCCGGCGGGTTTGCCTGACACGCGCCAGCTGGCAAAGCCCAGCCGGGGCAGGGCATGATGGGCGCCCGGGGCCC
>DALZZG010000085.1:0-7596 GCA_031987665.1 Stenotrophomonas sp.
GCCCCAGCCTGTTCAACCCGCTCTGGTATGCCGGCAGCTACACCATCGGCACCCTGGCTGGCCTGCGCGGCGATGGCTGGAACCTGGGCTTCGTGGTGGAGACCGAGCGTCAGGTGGAGGCCCATCTGGACGAGCATCTGGAAACCCTGCCGGTGGCCGACCAGCGCAGCCGCCAGATCCTGCAGGTGATGAAGATCGACGAAGCCCGCCACGCCGACCATGCCGAGCACGCCGGCGCACGCAAGCTGCCGTTCCCGATCCCGTCGGTGATGGCCCTGGCCTCCAAGGCCATGAAGGCGATTGCCTACCGGGTGTGACCCAGGGGCAACCGTAGCGCGGAGCCACGCTCCGCTGCGCATTCCCGTTGAAGCCCCTGCCGAGCATGGCTCGGCACTACGGCCCGGGCGTTGGCCTGTGACTGCGCCGCAGAACACAACGGCCCGGTACCTGCGTACCGGGCCGTTGTCGATCTGCTGCAGCCTGCGCTTACTCGGCCAGGTTGCGGCCGTGGAACAGCTCTTCGATCTCACGACGCAGCAGCGCCTCGATCTTCATGCGTTCCTTGAACGACAGGTTCTTGGCCTTCTCCTCGAACAGGTACTGGTCCAGGTCGAAGTCCTTCAGGTGCATCTTCGTGTGGAAGATGTTTTCCTGGTAGACGTTGACGTCGAACATCTCGTAACGCGACTTGATGTTCTTGGCCAGGAAGTTCTGGATCGAGTTGATCTTGTGGTCGATGAAGTGCTTCTTGCCCTTCACGTCACGGGTAAAGCCGCGCACGCGGTAGTCCATGATCACGATGTCCGATTCCAGACTCTCGATCAGGTAGTTCAGCGCCTTCAGCGGCGAGATCACGCCACAGGTGGCCACATCGATGTCGGCACGGAACGTGGCGATACCTTCCTGCGGATGGGTCTCCGGGTAGGTATGCACGGTGATGTGCGACTTGTCCATGTGCGCGACCACGGCGTCCGAGATCAGCTCCTTGCCGGCGGCCTTCTTGTCGATCACCGGCTCCTCGGAGATGAGGATGGTCACCGAGGCACCCTGCGGGTCGTAATCCTGACGCGCGATGTTCAGGATGTTGGCACCGATGATCTCGGCCACATCGGTGAGGATCTGCGTGAGACGATCGGCGTTGTATTCCTCGTCGATGTACTCGATATAACGCTGGCGCTCTTCTTCAGTACGCGCATAGCAGACGTCATAGATGTTGAAGCTCAGGGCCTTGGTGAGGTTGTTGAATCCTTGCAACCTCAGGCGAGGCAAAGGCTTGACCACGGCGGTCGATCCTGTAGTTGGTGGAAAGGGCGGATTATGGGGCAAAGTCCCCCCCGGCGAAACGTACCCCCCGGGCGAACCGTTTGCCCCGTACGATGGGGCTGGTTAAGCTTGGCCATTAAGTAAGTTCATTCGCAGCGTGAACATCATGAGCCCAGGGAACGTACCTACCGTGTCCAATGTGCGCCTCGCCTCCAGTCCGCTGGCTCTGGATATAGCCACGATTGACCGTTTCCTGGCCCACAGCCACCGCCGCCGCTACCCGGCCCGAACGGACGTGTTCCGCCCGGGGGACCCGGCCGGGACCATGTATTACGTGGTCAGCGGCTCGGTCAGCATCATCGCCGAGGAAGATGACGATCGTGAGCTGGTGCTGGGCTACTTCGGCGCCGGGGAGTTCGTCGGCGAGATGGGCCTGTTCATCGAATCGGACCGGCGCGAGGTCATCCTGCGCACCCGGACCCCCTGCGAACTGGCCGAGATCAGCTACGAACGGCTGCACCAGCTGTTCTTGGGGCCGCTGTCCACGGACGCGCCCAAGCTGCTGTACGCCATCGGCTCGCAGATCTCCCGGCGCCTGCTGCACACCAGCCGCAAGGCCAGCCGCCTGGCCTTCCTGGACGTGACCGACCGCATCGTCCGCACGCTGCACGATCTGGCCAAGGAGCCGGAGTCGATGAGCCACCCGCAGGGCACCCAGCTGCGCGTCTCCCGCCAGGAGATCGCCCGTCTGGTGGGCTGCTCGCGCGAGATGGCCGGCCGCGTGCTGAAGAAGCTGCAGGCCGACGGCGTGCTGCATGCCCGCGGCAAGACCGTGGTGCTGTACGGGACTCGCTGATACGTATTCACGTATCAACGCCCTATTGTATCCCGGGTAAGCGCCAGCGCACCCGGGGCTTTCCGGCGAGGGGCTGAAGCGCGCTTCCCTGACCCTTTGACGACGGCTGGATGACCCATTGGCCCGCAGTTGTCTCTGGGGCTGGTCGTTTCCTGTGGCTTTACTTCCGCGTGGTTCCCGGGTGCGCTCCGCTTACCCGGGCTACGGAATTTTGGCCATCTTCCCGTGCACCGCGGGCCTGCCAGCCCTGTAGCCCGGGTAAGCGCCAGCGCACCCGGGGCTTTTCGGGGATGAGTTGAGACACGCTTCCCTGACGCTCTGACGGCTGAGCGGCCTTGAGGGCTGTGGCTGTCCTTGGGTGCTGTCCATCCCTGTGGCTTTACCTCCGCGTGGCTCCCGGGTGCGCTTCGCTTACCCGGGCTACGGGTGGCTGTGGTGGCTGACATCTGCCATTTTGCGCGGTTTGCCAGCTGATACCGGTGGCATGGATGCGCGTCGGCAACGGATTGCATGACTTGGCCGGATCGCGTCACGACTGATCAATATCGCTGGCATAACGTCATTTCACCTTGACCTCCCCTGCCCATGCCCGCAGGCTTCCACGCATGGAAATTGGCAGCGAATTCTATTGGTTCATCCTTGTCGGGCTTGGTGCGCAGCTGGTGGATGGTGCGTTGGGCATGGCGTTCGGGCTGATTTCGTCCTCGGTGCTGCTGAGCCTCGGCCTGCCGCCGGCAGCGGTGAGCGCCAGCATCCACACCGCTGAGGTGTTCACCACCGGCGCTTCGGGCGTGTCGCATCTGGCCGCCGGCAATGTCGATAAACGCCTGTTCCTGCGCCTGGCCCTGCCCGGTGCGGTGGGTGGCGCGATTGGTGCCTATGTACTCACCCAGTTGCCGGGCGATGTGATCCGCCCCTTCATCTACCTCTACCTACTGGCACTGGCCATCTTCATCCTGGCGCGCGCCTTTGGCCGCTTCACGCCCAAGCAGGAGGTGAAGCGGGTGCCGGTGCTGGGCTTCTTCGCCGGCCTGCTGGACGCCAGCGGCGGCGGTGGCTGGGGGCCGGTGGCCACCTCCACCCTGCTCGCGCGCGGCGGCCAGGCGCGCACCACCATCGGCACGGTCAACGCCGCCGAGTTCATCGTGACCCTGTCGATATCGGCCACCTTCATCCTGTCGATGGGCCTGCAGCATCTGTCCATCGTGGCCGGCCTGCTGATCGGCGGCATGATGGCCGCGCCGGTGGCGGCGCTACTGGTCAAGCGCGTCAAGGAGCGCTGGGTGCTGATTGCCGTTGGCGTGCTGGTGCTGTCGATCAGCCTGTTCCAGATCGGGCTGGCGTTGACGAAGCTGCGGGGCTGAGCAGGCGCAGCTGCAGGCCGCTGTGGCACTTCATCTGCTGCCCTCACCCCAACCCCTCTCCCGCACGCGGGAGAGGGGCGCATCAGCGCCTTACAGCGGGTCACCGCCGCGGCCGGGGCAGCCCCAGTTGAGGATGGGCGTGCCCGCCGGCAGCACCTTGCGGAAATAGTCCACGCGCGCGTGCTTGGGGTTGACCACCACCGGGGCCTTGGCGGCCTTGAGCAATGGCAGGTCGGCGGTGCTGTCCGAATAGGCAATGGCGATGTCGCCGTAGCCCCGCTCGCGCAGCATGCGCATCTTCTCTTCGTTGTGGCAGTGGCGGGTGGCACCCATCGCGCCAAGGCGCGGGCCGACCTCGCTGCCGATCACCGGAACGCCCTGCTGGGCCACGAAGGCCAGGATGGCGCGGGCCAGCTCCGGCGGCGCGCCGGTGGCCACCACCACCCTGTCGCCCGCCTTGCGGTGCGCGGTGAACACATCCAGTGCGTGCGGCAGCAGCTTGGTGCGGATCTCGGCTTCGTGCCGCAGCACGTACTGGTCGATGATGCTATTGAAATCACGCGCCTTGTGCAGGCCGAAGGTGGCCACCCACACATAGCCGGAAATGCCGAAGCGGCGCGTGGGCAGCATCGCCACCAGCGGCCCGAACAGCGGCGTGATCAGAAGCGCGCCCAGCATGCGCAGGGGATTGCGCTTGATCAGCCACGCGAACAGGTGGCTGCCGGAATCACCGTCGTACAGGGTGTGGTCGAAGTCGAAGACGACCAGCGGCGCGCCATCGCGCGGAACGGGGTAGGTATCGCTCATGCCGGGAAGAATAGCTGACGCAGGCCCTCGCCCGGCTCTTCCACGCGCATGAAGGCCTCGCCGACGAGGAAGGCGTTGACGCCCGCATCGCGCATGGTCTGCACATCGGCCGGGCCGAGGATGCCGCTTTCGGTCACCAGCAGGCGGTCACGCGGCACGGCGTTCTTCATCGACAGCGTGGTGTCCAGCGATACCTCGAAGGTGCGCAGGTTGCGGTTGTTGATGCCCACCAGCGGCACCGGCACCTGGATGGCACGCTCCAGTTCGTCGATGTCGTGCACTTCCACCAGCACGTCCATGCCCAGCTGCATGGCCAGGTCGGACAGCTCGGCCAGCTGGCGGTCGTCCAGCGCCGAGACGATCAGCAGGATGCAGTCGGCACCCAGCACGCGCGCCTCCACCACCTGATAGGGGTCGATGACGAAATCCTTGCGCAGCACCGGCAGCGTGCAGGCTTCGCGCGCCTGCTGCAGGTAGGCGTCGGCACCCTGGAAGAAATCCACATCGGTGAGCACCGACAGGCAGCTGGCGCCACCGAACTCGTAGCTCACCGCGATGTCGGCGGGATGGAAGTCGGCGCGGATCACGCCTTTAGATGGGCTGGCCTTCTTGACCTCGGCGATCACCGCCGGGTCGCCGTTGGCGATGGCCGCCTGCAGCGCATTGGCGAAGCCGCGCACCGGCGAGGCGTCGGCCACGCGCGCCTTCAGCTCGGCCAGCGGCACGCGGGCGCTGCGCTCGGCCACCTCCTGCGACTTGCGGGCGAGGATGGTGTTGAGGATGTCGCTCATGATCGTGTGTCCTGGAAAACGGGCAGCGCCTGCAGGGCGATGAAGGAGTGAAGGGGTCAGGTGATGCCGGCCAGCGCGCGGCTGGTGGCCACGTACTGTTCCATGCGCGCACGCGCACTGCCATCGGCGATCACCGCGCGGGCACGGGCCAGGCCATCGGCGATGCTGTCGGCCACGCCGGCAACGTACAGCGCCGCGCCTGCGTTGAGCGCGACGATGTCGTTGGCCGGGCCGGGCTGGTTGTCCAGCACGCCACGCAGCATGGCGATGGATTCTTCCGGATTGGCGACCTTGAGGTTGCGGCTTGCGGACATGGCGATGCCGAAATCCTCCGGGTGGATCTCGTATTCGCGCACCTTGCCGGCGCGCAGCTCACCCACGAGGGTGCCGGCGCCCAGCGATATCTCGTCCATGTTGTCGCGACCCCACACCACCAGCGCGCGCTCCGCGCCCAGTTCGCGCAGCACGCGCGCCTGGATGCCGACCAGATCGGGATGGAACACGCCCATCAGGATGCTGGTGGCGCCCACCGGATTGGTCAGCGGGCCAAGGATGTTGAAGATGGTGCGCACGCCCATTTCGCGCCGCACGGGGGCGACCACCTTCATCGCCGGGTGGTGCATGGGCGCGAACATGAAACCGATGCCGGTCTGTTCGATGGCCTGCGCCACCTGCGTAGGCTTCAGTTCGATCACCGCGCCCAGTGCTTCCACCGCGTCGGCACTGCCGGACTTGGACGACACGCTGCGGTTGCCGTGCTTGGCTACCTTGGCACCGGCAGCAGCCACCACGAACATCGAGCAGGTGGAGATGTTGAAGGTGTGCGAGCCGTCGCCACCGGTGCCGACGATATCCACCAGATGGCGCTTGTCCGGCACCGCCACCGGCAGCGCGAATTCGCGCATCACGGTGGCCGCACCGGCGATCTCGCCTACGGTTTCCTTCTTCACCCGCAGGCCGGTGAGGATGGCGGCGGTCATGGTAGGCGAGACTTCGCCACGCATGATCTGGCGCATCAGATCGACCATCTCGTCGAAGAAGATTTCGCGGTGTTCGATGGTGCGTTGCAGGGCTTCCTGCGCGGTGATGGTCATGACAACTCCAGTAACTCAGGAAATGACGATGTAATCGCTGTGGCAGGCGATGCCGGCATGGGCGCCGGGCTGCAGCTGCACATGCAGGCCGCCGATGGGGCCAAGTGGCAGGCAGCTGTCCACTTCCAGCAGCGCGTCGCGGTGTGGCTTCAGCCACTGCGCCTGCGCCTGCTGCAAGGCCGTGCGCTTGGCCTCCACGGCGTCGGCGGCCACCACCAGCAGATAGCGGTGGTCCTCGCCGAAGGTATCCGGCAGGTAGCCGCCGAGGTTGACGAAGTACAGCGTCGGCCCGCCTGCCTCCGGCGGTGTTTCAGTGAAACGCACCTGCCACTGCGCCACGCCATCGACCGCCATCCATGAGTCGATGTGCAGGCCGGCGGCTTCGCCAAACCACTGCGCGCGCAGCTGGGCGTGGGTCCGCTCGATGGTGGGCGCCACCGCGAACACCACGTCGTGCACCTCGGTATTGGCCCGCGCATGGCGGCCACCGAGCATCACGACGAACAGCCGCAGCGGGGCAAGGCCGGTCATTGCTGCGTGCGTTCCAGGAAGTTCTTCAGCAGCGCGTGGCCGTGCTGGGTGAGAATGGATTCGGGATGGAACTGCACGCCTTCCACCGGATGCTGGCGATGGCGCAGGCCCATGATCTCCTCCATCGAACCATCGGCATTCTCGGTCCAGGCGGTGATCTCAAGCTCCGCCGGAAGCGTGTTCTTGTCCACCACCAGCGAGTGGTAGCGGGTGGCCTCGTAGCGATCCGGCAGGCCGGCGAACACGCCCTTGCCTTCATGGCGGATGGGCGAGGTCTTGCCGTGCATGATGTTGCCCGCGCGGATCACATCGCCGCCGTACACCTGGCCGATGCTCTGGTGGCCCAGGCACACGCCGAACAGCGGGATGGTCGGCCCCAGCTGGCGGATCACCTCCAGCGACACGCCGGCCTCGTTGGGCGTCTTCGGTCCCGGCGACACCACGATGTGCGACGGCTTGAGCGCGGCGATCTGCTCGACGCGCATCGCGTCGTTGCGCACCACCTGCACCTCGGCACCCAGCATCTGCAGGTACTGCACGAGGTTGAAGGTGAAGCTGTCGTAGTTGTCGATCATCAACAGCATGGGGATTTCCTGGCGAAATTCGGTGGGGGGCGCGGGCTCACAGGCCCTTGGCGGCCTGGGCCACGGCGCGGAACAGCGCGCGGCCCTTGTTCATGGTTTCGTGCCATTCGGCATCCGGGTCGGAGTCATAGACCACGCCGCCGCCGGCCTGCACGTACAGGTGGCCGTCCTGGATGACGGCGGTGCGGATGGCGATGGCGGTGTCGGCATCGCCGTGCCAGCCGATGTAGCCGACCGCGCCGGAATACACGTTGCGCTTGACCGGCTCCAGCTCGCGGATGATCTCCAGCGCGCGGATCTTCGGCG
>DALZZG010000086.1:0-7020 GCA_031987665.1 Stenotrophomonas sp.
CGCGATGCCGCCGGCGCTGCGTGACGGCGAGCGGCCGCTCACGTTGAGTGCCGATGGCAGGCTGCAGGTGGCCTCGTACTCGCGCAGGGCGGGTGCGTCCAGCATCAGCGTGCCGGTGCCGGTCACGCAGCCATCGCCCTGATCAGGCGGCGTCGCGCGCCTCGGGTTTGAGCCGCACGTAGACTTGCTTGCGCACCCGCGCCACCACATCGCCCTGCGCGTCGATCACATCGTTCTGGAACCAGCGCAGGTACTTGTCCCCGCCTGCAGTGGCGGCACGGATTTCATCCAGCGTGGGGTCGTCCAGGCGGAACTCGGTCCAGACCACACCACGGCCGGGCTTGATGAAATCGATGCTGCCGCTCTTGTCCCACACGTAGTAGCGGCCACCGAGGTTCTGCAGCAGGCAGAGCATCCAGAACGGATCGGTCATCGCGAACAGGCTGCCGCCGAAGTGCGTGCGCACATAGTTCATGTTCCACGGCCGCTGGCGCAGCTCCACCCGCACATGACGGTAGTCGGGGCTGATGTCGGTGACATGGATGCCGGAGAACAGGAAGGGCGGCCACAGGTTGATGCCACGGCGGAACAGGCTGGCTTTCATTGCAGGGGCGGAAGCGGGTGGGGTGGTCGAGTCTAGCATTCGCTGCCGTATGGTCGTGTTCTGCCGTAGGCGCTTTGCGGAATCCGACATCTGAAAAGCAGAAAGCCAGAGCAGTTGGCCCTGGCTTTCCGGTGCGGCGTTGGCGTTCGCGGCTCAGAACAGCAGCGAGGACATCCGGCGGCGGTAGCGACCCACGAGGTCTTCATCCTCGATCACGCGGAAGGCGTCGATCAGGGCCTTCTTCGGCAGGCCATCGCGGAAGCTGCGGTCGATGCGCAGCATCTCGATGAACTGCTCGAGCGCGGCTTCGTCCTCGCCGCCGAGCAGGTGGCGGATGCCGAGCAGGTAGCGGGCTTCCAGATCATTGCCATCGGCCTGCAGGCGCGCGGCCAGCGCCGGAGCCGCCGGCGCATCCTTCAGGGCGTTGGCGAAATCCAGACGTGCGCGGGCGCGGACGGCGCGGTCGTCGGTGGCCAGATTGGCGGGCAGGGCATCGATCAGCCTGCTGGCCTCCTCAACGGCACCGGTCTTGAGCAGGGCCAGGGCCAGATCGAGCTTCAGCTCATCCTTGCCGGGCTCGGCGGCGATGGCATCACGCAGCGCGGCCACTTCGGCCTGCGGATCCAGCGGCAGGGCTTCCGGCTCGGGCTCAGCCTCGGCACCACCTTCCGCCGGCATCACGCCGTGCTGGGTAAGGAACTCACGCAGCTGGCCCTCGGGCATCGCGCCCGGGAAGCCATCCACGATCTGCCCGCCCTTGATCAGGAACACCGTCGGCACCGAACGGATCTGGAAGGCCGCGGCAATCTGCTGCTCCTTGTCCACGTCCACCTTGGCCAGCTCGAAACCGCCGTTGTACTCGCCGGCCAGCTTTTCCAGGATCGGCCCCAGAGTCTTGCACGGCCCGCACCAGGTGGCCCAGAAATCGACCAGCACCGGCGTCTGCAACGACTTCTGCAGGACTTCGGCCTCGAAGGTTTCGGTGGTGGCGTCGAATACGTGGGGAAGATCGCTCATGGCTGGCTTCATTGCGGACAGGAATCCCTTTCATGGTGGCAGGGTGGGCGCTTCTCAACCACTGGCGGTGCGGCGGCGGTCCGCTGCCGTCACAATGACGCCTGGTAGCCGCGCCGCATGGGTAGCGGCCTGAGCGATGCAAGGGTGTGTGGCAGTGAATGCGAACAAACTGATGGGATGGGCCGGGCCGGTGGCAGCGGTGCTGTGGCTGGTGGCGGTGTTTGGCTTCGGCGCACGGTTGGAAGGCTATGATCAGCTGCGCCATCCGGTGTCCCTGCTGGGCGCGCGCGGGGTGCCGGGCGGCACCGCGTTCAGCCTGGTGGGCTTCGTGATGCCGGGCCTGCTGGCAGTGGTGGTGGCGCTGGATCTGGTGCTGCGCATGCCTGTCCATGCCGCGCGCCCGCTGCGGGTGGGTGGGCAGATGCTGCTGCTGGCGGGGGTCGCGTTCGCGGCGATGGGCCTGCTGCCGCTGGATGTGGAGGACATCGAGAACCGCGCCAGCCAGTTCCACGCCAGCGCATGGCTGTTGTGGCTGGTGGCGTTCAGCGCGGGTGCCGTCGCCTTGCGTCTGGGCGCAGTCAAAGACAGTGCGTGGCGGCCATTGGCAAGCCTGACGCTGGGCTGCGCCATCTGGTGCCTGTCCAGCGCGTTTCTGTTTGAGGTCGCCATGCCGGTCGCCATGGCGCAACGGCTGGCCTTCCTCGGCTGGCTGGTGTGGCTGCTGGGTGCCGCCCGCGTGGCCCCCGCGCGCGGTTGACGTCAACGCGCGGGAACCCGGCTTCACATCGCGCGGTGGCCTCTCGATGGATGTGCTGAAACTGTCGGCTTATCAATGACCTGCGGTTTGTGGCCGGGCAGGTGCCGTGCGCCGGTTGGAGTGCCATGATGCACTGCGGTACCCTTTGCGGCTTTGCCGTTGCCAAGCGTTGCCATGTCCAGCGTCGAACCGACCATCTACGATCCCCAGCAGGTTGAAGCCGCCGCCCAGAAATTCTGGGATGCCACCAAGGCATTCGAGGTCAACGAGACCTCCGACAAGCCCAAGTACTACTGCCTGTCGATGCTGCCGTACCCGTCCGGTGCGCTGCACATGGGCCATGTGCGCAACTACACCATCGGCGACGTCATCAGCCGCTACAAGCGCATGACCGGCCACAACGTGCTGCAGCCCATGGGCTGGGACGCCTTCGGCCTGCCGGCCGAGAACGCGGCCATCAAGAACAGGACGGCGCCGGCCAAGTGGACCTACGCCAACATCGAGCACATGCGCGCCCAGTTCAAGGCGATGGGGTATGCCATCGACTGGTCGCGTGAGTTCGCCACCTGCACGCCGGACTACTACGTCCACGAGCAGCGCATGTTCACCCGCCTGATGCGCAAGGGCCTGGCCTACCGCCGCAATGCAGTGGTGAACTGGGACCCGGTGGACCAGACCGTGCTGGCCAACGAGCAGGTCATCGATGGCCGTGGCTGGCGCTCCGGCGCGCTGGTGGAAAAGCGCGAGATTCCGCAGTGGTTCCTGCGCATCACCGATTACGCACAGGAGCTGCTGGACGGCCTGGATGAACTGCCGGGCTGGCCGGATTCGGTCAAGACCATGCAGCGCAACTGGATCGGCCGTTCCGAAGGCCTGGAAATCCAGTTCGACGTGCGTGACGTGGACGGCGGCGCGCTGGACCCGCTGCGCGTGTTCACCACCCGCCCGGACACCGTGATGGGCGTGAGCTTCGTTTCCATCGCAGGTGAACACCCGCTGGCGATCCATGCGGCCAAGAGCAACCCGGCGCTGGCGGCGATGCTGACCGAGCTGAAGCAGGGCGGCGTATCCGAGGCAGAGCTGGAAACCCAGGAAAAGCGCGGCATGGATACCGGCCTGAGGGCCATCCATCCGGTCAGTGGCGAGCAGGTGCCGATCTGGGTGGCCAACTTCGTGCTGATGGGCTATGGCACCGGCGCGGTGATGGCCGTGCCCGGCCATGACCAGCGCGATTTCGAGTTCGCCAGCAAGTACAACCTGCCCAAGAAGCAGGTCATCGCGCTGAAAAGCCCGAAGAACGACGACGAGCGCAGCTACGACCCGACCCGCTGGCAGGACTGGTACGGCGACAAGAGCCGCGAGACCGAGCTGGTCAATTCGGCTGAATTCGATGGTCTGGATTTCCATGGCGCCTTCGAGGCACTGGCCGAGCGTTTCGAGCGCAAGGGCCAGGGCCAGCGCCGCATCAACTACCGCCTGCGCGACTGGGGCGTGAGCCGCCAGCGCTACTGGGGTTGCCCGATCCCGGTGATCTACTGCGACAAGTGTGGCGCGGTGCCGGTGCCGGAAGACCAGCTGCCGGTGATCCTGCCGGAGGACGTTGAGCTCACCGGTACCGGTTCGCCGATCAAGGCCGACCCGGAATGGCGCAAGACCACCTGCCCGGATTGCGGCGGCGCGGCCGAGCGCGAAACCGACACCTTCGACACCTTCATGGAGTCGAGCTGGTACTACGCCCGCTACACCTCGCCGGGTGCCCGCGAGGCCGTGGACAAGCGCGGCAACTACTGGCTGCCGGTGGACCAGTACATCGGTGGCATCGAGCACGCCATCCTGCACCTGATGTATTTCCGTTTCTTCCACAAGCTGCTGCGTGACGCGCGCATGGTGGACAGCAACGAGCCGGCGCAGAACCTGCTGTGCCAGGGCATGGTGATCGCCGAGACCTTCTACCGCCCGAACCCCGACGGTTCCAAGGACTGGTTCAACCCGGCCGACGTGGACGTGGTGCGCGACGAGCGCGGCCGCATCACCGGCGCCACCCTGCGTTCGGATGGTCAGCCGGTGGTGATCGGCGGTACCGAGAAGATGTCCAAGTCCAAGAACAACGGCGTGGATCCGCAGGCCATGGTGGCCAAGTACGGTGCCGATACCGTGCGCCTGTTCTCCATGTTCGCCGCACCGCCGGAGCAGTCGCTGGAGTGGAACGAGGCGGGCGTGGACGGCATGGCGCGCTTCCTGCGCCGCCTGTGGACGATGGTCCACAAGCATGCCGCCGATGGCCGTGCGCCGGCCCTTGACGCTGCCGCACTGGACGCCAGCCAGAAGGCCATGCGCCGCAAGACCCACGAGACCATCGGCAAGGTCAGCGACGATTACGGTCGCCGCCACGCCTTCAACACCGCCATCGCCGCGGTGATGGAGCTGCTGAACTCGCTGGCGAAGTTCGATGACGCCAGCGAGCAGGGCCGTGCAGTGCGCCAGGAGGCCCTGCAGGCCGCCGTGCTGCTGCTCAACCCGATCACCCCGCATGCCTGCCATGCGATGTGGCAGGAACTGGGCAATGCCGAGACGCTGCTGGAAGATCAGCCGTTCCCGCAGGTCGATGCCGCCGCACTGGTCAAGGACGCACTGACCTTGGCAGTACAGGTCAACGGCAAACTGCGTGGCACCATCGAGGTTGCCGCCGATGCCCCGCGCGAGCAGGTCGAGGCCGCCGCCAAGGAAGAGCCGAACGCGGCCAAGTTCCTGGACGGCCTGACCATCCGCAAGGTCATCATCGTTCCGGGCAAGATCGTCAACATCGTTGCAGCGTGACCGGGCGTTCGAGGGGCGGGTACTCCGCCCTTCGATGCCGCCAGAGGGGGAGTCAACTGACTTCATGTCTTCTCCCGCTGGCGGGGGTGCAACTGCAGTCCCGCCATGTGCTTCCCGGGTGCGCCTCCTCCCGTGCCCGGCTTGTGGCTTTTGAGGGGTAGGGGATGTCCGTTTCATCACCACTCACGCCCCGTGCGCGATGATGCGCGTCGTTATTTCTATTGCCGCCCCCGGCCGGCTCCGCCAGACTGTGCCAATGACCCGAATCCTGATCGCCCTGATTCTCGCCACCAGCCTGCTGACCGGCTGCGGTTTCCACCTGCGCAACAAGCTGAGCCTGCCGGCGGACCTGCCCGCGGTGAAGGTCGAGTCCTCCGCGCCTTACAGCGAGCTCGTCAAGCTGCTCAACCGCGGCCTGCGTGCCTCCGGTGCCACCGTGGTGGAGGATGACGACAGCGCCAGCAAGGACAGCACCCAGTACGCCCGCCTGCAGATCCGCTCCGAGCGTTGGGGTGACCTGCCCATTGCCATCGACAGCCAGGGCCGCGCTCAGGAATTCAGTCTGCGTTATGCGGTGGTGTTCAGTTTCAAGCGTCCGGACGGTAGCGTCGTGGTGCCTGAGCAGGCGGTCGAGCTGTCGCGTGATTACGTCTCACCGCCAATCGATGCCACCGGCACCACCACCGAGCGCGAAATCCTGGCTGATGAACTGCGTCGTGAGATGTCCGCATCGATCCTGCGCCGCATCGACAGCGTGGTCCGCGCCGAGATGGAAAAGCAGAAGAATCAGCCGGCTCCCGCACCTGCACCGGCGCACTGACGCCATGCTGGTTGCGTCCGCCTTGTCCGTCACCTGCGTGCGGCACGGCTGAGCCATGGAACTGCGCCCGGAACAACTGGCCAGCCAGATCGGCAACCAGACGCTGGCGCCGGTCTACCTGATTGCCGGCCCCGAGCTGCTGCGCGTCATCGAAGCCGCCGATGCGGTGCGTGCCAAGGCGCGCGCTGACGGCATCGGTGAGCGCGAGGTGTTCGATGCCGATGGCCGCGACTTCGATTGGGGCCAGTTGTCGTCCACCTTCAACGCGCCGAGCCTGTTCAGCTCGCGCCGGCTCATCGAGCTGCGCCTGCCCAGCGGCAAGCCGGGCAAGGAGGGGGCCGAGGTCATCAGCGCCTTCTGTGCGCAGCCGCCGTCGGACGTCGTGCTGCTCATCACCGCGGGCGAATGGAGCAAGGCGCACCAAGGCAAGTGGGCCGAGGCGGTAGGCCGCGTCGGCGTGCTGTCGGTGGCCTGGGCGGTCAAGCCGCATGAACTCGGTGACTGGATCGAGCGACGGCTGCGTGCCAAGGGCCTGCGAGCCGAACCGGCGGCCGTGCAGCGGCTGAGCGAGCGGGTGGAAGGCAACCTGCTGGCCGCCGCACAGGAAATCGACAAGCTGGCTCTGCTGGCCGATGGCCAGACGCTGGACGTGGCACGGATGGAATCGTTGGTGGCCGACGCCGCCCGTTACGACGTGTTCCGGCTCAGCGAGGCCGCCTTCTCCGGCCAGCCGCAGGCGGTGCTGCGCATGCTTGCCGGTCTGCGTGGCGAGGGCGAGGCCGTGGCCGCGCTCATGCCCATCCTGATCCGCGAGCTGCTGCTCACCGCTGGGCTGGCGCGGGTGCAGGCCGCTGGCGGCAATCTTGCGGGCGAAATGAAATCCAAGGGGATCTGGGAGTCGCGGCAGGCGCCATTCAAGCGCGCGCTGCAGCGTCATCCGGACCCACGCCGCTGGGAGCGCTTCGTCGCCGAGGCCTCGCAGGTGGACCGCATGGCCAAGGGGCG
>DALZZG010000087.1:0-6984 GCA_031987665.1 Stenotrophomonas sp.
GCGATGCAGATCGGCGTCAGCGGCCCGCGCCTGACCGTCGGCCCGGTGGACCCCTCGCTGGAGCCGGACCTGGCCGTGCGCAGCACGCTGGGTGGCGTGCTGGCGCAGTTGCCCTTCCTGGCCAACGCGCGCCGCAACGCCAGCGGTGCGCCCGCGGGACGGGTGAAGGTCTCCGGCGATGCCGAACTGGCGCGCCGCCTGCAGCAGCTGGCCACGCGCTACGACCCGGATTGGCAGCAGCCCTTCGTCAAGGCGTTCGGTGACGTGCTGGGCGTGCAGATCGCACAGACCCTGCGCGGCGCGCTGGCACAGGCCCGGCGCGGCATGAAGGATCTGGCCCAGAGCGCGGCCGAATACGTCACCGAGGAGTCGCGTGACGTGGTGGCGCGTGCCGAGCTGGATGCCTTCCACGATGACGTGGACGTGGTGCGCGATGACGTGGAGCGGCTGGCCGCGCGCGTGTCGCGCCTGCGTCAGCGCATGGGAGGTGCCGCATGAAGGCGACCCGTGCCATGTTCCGCGCCAGCCGCATCGGCAAGGTGATCCTGCGCTACCGCCTGGACGACCTGCTGGTGGATACACCCGCCGAGCGCTGGCTGCGCCTGGCCAAGCCGTTCGTGCCGCGTGCCAGCGCCGACATCGCCTCGCAGTCACGCGGTGCGCGCCTGCGTCTGGCGCTGCAGGAACTGGGGCCGATCTTCGTCAAGTTCGGGCAGATCCTCTCCACCCGCCGCGATCTGGTGCCGCCGGATGTGGCGGTGGAACTGACCCTGCTGCAGGACCGGGTGAAGCCGTTCGATGGCGAGCAGGCACGGGCCATCGTCGAGCAGGCGCTGGGGCGGCCGGTCAGCGAAGCCTTCGCCAGCTTCGATACCGTGCCACTGGCCTCGGCCTCCATCGCCCAGGTGCATGCAGCCACGCTGACCGATGGCCGGCAGGTGGTGGTCAAGGTGCTGCGCCCGGACATCGAGCAGCAGATCGCCGGTGACATCGCCCTGCTGAAGTCACTGGCGGCGCTGGTCGAACGTACCCATCCGCGCGCGGACAAGATCCGCCCGCGCGAAGTGGTGGCCGAGATCGAGACCACGCTGGCCGCCGAACTGGACCTGCAGCGCGAGGGCGCCAACGCCAGCGTGCTGCGCCGGTTCTGGGAGAACTCCGACGACCTGTACGTGCCGGAAGTGATCTGGAGCCACACCGCCGAGCGTGCGCTCACGCTGGAGCGGGTGTGGGGCATTCCATCCGACGACATCGCCGCACTGGACGAGGCCGGCATCAATCGTCAGGCGCTGGCGGCCAAGGGCGTGCGTGTGTTCTACACGCAGGTGTTCCGCGACAACTTCTTCCATGCCGATGCACACGCCGGCAACATCTGGGTGGACGTTGACCCGGCGCGGCGCGAGAACCCGCGTTTCATCGCGCTGGATTTCGGCATCATGGGCCAGCTCTCGGAAGAGGATCAGTACTACCTGGCCGAGAATTTCATGGCCATCTTCAACCGCGATTACCGGCGCATCGCCGAGCTGCACCTGCAGGCGCAGTGGATGCCTGCCAGCGTGCGCATCGATGAGCTGGAAGCAGCCGTGCGTGCGGTGTGCGAGCCGTACTTCACCCGCCCGCTGTCGCAGATATCGCTGGCCGAAGTGCTGATCAAACTGTTCCGCACCGCGCAGCGCTACCAGCTGACGCTGCAGCCGCAGCTGATCCTGCTGCAGAAGACCCTGCTCAACATCGAAGGCGTGGGCCGCCAGCTGGACCCGCAGCTGGACATCTGGGCCGTTGCCAAGCCCGTGCTCGAACGCATCCTGCGCGAGCGCTACAGCCCGCGCCGCACGCTGAAGGAGCTGGGCAAGCGCCTGCCGGAAATCATGACGCAGGCGCCGGACATGCCGGCGCTGCTGCACCGCTGGCTGCAGCAGCAGGTGGAAGGCAAGCACGAGCTGACCATGCGTTCGCAGGACATCGTCACCCTCAACGACACGCTGGTGCGCATGCAGCGCCGGGTGATCACCGCGGTGACCGGTGTCGGGCTGGTGGTGATCTCGGTGCTGCTGTACGGCCTGCAGGCCGGTGGCCCGCAGCTGGCATCGGTGCCGCTGTGGTCGTGGCTGACCGGTGGCGTGGGCGTGCTGGCGCTGGCGTCGGCCTGGCTGCGGCGATGAACGAACCCGAGGATGCCGCCGACGCGACCGCGCCGGTGGTCGAACCGCTGCCGCTGCTGTATCAGGACGAGTGGCTGGCCGTGGTCAACAAGCCTACCGGGTTGATGGTCCACGACAGCAAGCTGGCGCGTGGCGAGGATGACTTTCTCGCCGACCGCCTGCGCGAGCAGCTGGGCAGGCCGATCTTTCTGGTGCATCGGCTGGACCGTGCCACCAGCGGCTGCCTGCTGCTGGCCTTCGACCGCGATACCGCCAGCACGCTGGGCAAGGCGTTGATGGGGGGCGAGGTGGCCAAGGACTATCTGGCCGTCTGCCGTGGCTGGCCTGCCGAGGAGAGCTTCACCATCGACCATGATCTGGACGGTGGCCCCGGCAAGCCGGTGAAGAAGCAGGCCATCACCCATTTCCAGCGGCTGCAGATCGGCGAGTTGGAGATACCGTCCACCGGCTTTCCGACCTCACGCTACGCGCTGCTGCGCTGCCAGCCGCAGACCGGCCGGTTCCGGCAGATCCGCCGTCACCTGAAGCACTGCTTCCACCATCTGATCGGCGACACCAGCCACGGCGACGGGCGGCACAACCGCAGCTTCCGCATGCAGGGCATCCACCGGATGCTGCTGCATGCCGAACGTCTGGCGTTTCCGCACCCGCAGACCGGCGAGCGTGTGGACGTGGCCGCGCCGCTGGACCGCGAGTTCCAGAAGGCGATGGACCTGTTCGGCTGGAAGCCGTAGCGCCGAGCCAAGCTCGGCGGTGGCCTTGCCCGTAGTGCCCCAGCGCAGCATGGCTGCGCTCTACAGGGGGCGGTTCACCGTCGTAGCGCCGAGCCACGCTCGGCGTTGGCCTTGCCGGTAGCGCCCCAGCGCAGCATGGCTGCGCTCTGCATGCGGGGTCTTCGGGCTTACTTCACCGGCTCGTTGACGATCTGGTCCAGATCCTTCTGCAGGTTGGCCAGCAGCGGGGTCATCTTCTGCTGGATGGCCACCATCAGGTTCTGCATCAGCGCCGGGGTCTTGTCGAGCAGGCTCTGGCCGGCGGAACTCTCGTAGAACTCGGCCATCGCCAGCACGTCCTCCTTGGAGAACGTCTTCTTGTACAGATCCACGTACATGGGCCGCATCTGCGACCACGAGAGCGCCTCGCGCATGGTCTGCGAGGTGCGCTGCTGGATGCGCTGTACCTGCTGCTTCTGCTCGGCGGTCAGGGTCTGGTTGGCGGTGAGCTGGTTGAACTGCTGGGCCTGCATGGCTTCCATCTGCGGCAGCATCGAGTCGAGCATGTTCTGCGCGCGCGAGGCCGCCAGCAGGCGGTTGATGTCGCCATCGGTGGGCGGTGTGGCCAGGGCCGGGGCGATGCCGGCCAGCAGCAGAGTGCCTGCCAGCAGCAGAGGGGCCAGGCGGGAGCGGCGGGTGTTCGGATGTCGGTACATGGCGCTTCCAAAGGTCCGGGGACGTGTCTGGAGCATACCTTCCGGGCTTGAAATGCGAAGCCGTCCTGTGGATTCATGCTGCACTGCAACATTTGTCCGGCCAAAGCGACTTTTCCAACGCGTGGAAATTTCCCTTGTTTTCAATTGGTTGCGTCGGCGCTCTGCCAACGGACTCATAATGTCATGACAACAATGTGAAATGGCAAAGTTAAAAGTGTGACATGAGTCGCATCTTGCGACTATGCTTCGCGCCGAAAGTGCGGAATCGGAAATGAATGGGGCACAGCACGGTAGCCATGTCGCCATTCCGCCTAAGCAGGGGTAGGCAATGGAAGAACTGGCCAAGGGATCGACGGCCGTGATGGTGGCGGGCTGGGTTGCGGTACTGACCCTCCTGCTCGCATGCGTGTTGTTGACGATCATCGTGATCCTGCGCATCCGTGCGCAGCGGCGGGAGCAGCGCGATGCGCGTGCCCGTGAATACTGGACGGGCAAGCTGCAGCAGGCGCTGCAGGACGCCACGCCGCCACAGGTGCGTGCATTGCAGCAGGGCGAGGCCCAGGGCTTCGTCGAGGCCTGGAACACGTTGCATGAATCGCACGCCGAGGAAGTTGTGCGCAGGCTCGTGCCGGTCGCGCAGCAGGCCGGGCTGGAAGGTGCCTGCCGTCGCTTGATGCGTGGCAGCTACCACGACCGCGCCATGGCCATCATCGCGCTGGGCCATCTGCGCGACCGTCGCCTGTTCGACGATCTGTCACCGTTCCTGGCCGACCGCAGCCCCATCGTGTCGCTGTGTGCCGCCCGCGCGCTGGCGCAGGTGGATCCGCCGCGCGCCATGGCCATGTTCGTGCCGCTGGTGGCCGAGCGCGAGGACTGGGTGCCCGGCAACGTGGCGCGCATCCTGGCCGAGAACCACGATGGCAGCGCCGCGCGCGAATTGAGCAATGCACTGCTGCGCGCCAACGCCGACACCACCGTCAAGCTGGTGCGCTTCCTGGCCGACATCGACCCGCAGCGTGCCGGCAGCGTGGTGCGGCAGTTGCTGGACGGGCATGTGGACGACCACATCCTGTCGGTCTGCCTGCAGCTGGTGTGCGACCCGCAGGACCGTGAGCGCGTGGCCGGCTTCCTCACCGCCTCACGCTGGCATGTGCGCATGCACGCGGCGGCCGCGCTGGGCCGCATCGGCCAGACCAATGACGCCTCGCGGCTGGAACCACTGCTGGCCGACAGCATCTGGTGGGTGCGTTACCGCGCCGCGCAGGCGCTGCTGGCGCTGCCGGGCATGGGCGCCGACGCACTGCGCCAGGTGCAGCAGCGGCAGAGCGACACCTACGGACGCGACATCATCGAACAGGTTCTATCCGAGCATGGGCTCAGGGGAGCAGCATGAACGGATACTGGCAGTCCTTCGTGGATTACCTGCACCAGCTGACGTGGCTGCAGCTGGTGGCGGAACTGCAGTGGGTGTTCATCGCCTACTTCATGGCGATCAACCTGTCCTACCTCATCCTCAACTACATCTCGGCCTATCAGATCGTGCGCTACATGCGCGAGTACCGGGCCAACTACCTGCCGCCGGGGTTGCGCGAGTACCAGCCACCGGTGAGCATCGTGCTGCCGGCATACAACGAGGAACGATCCGTTGTGTCCTCGGTGCGTTCGCTGCTCAAGACCAGCTACCCCGAGTACGAGATCGTGGTGGTCAACGATGGTTCCAGCGACCGCACCCGCGAAGCACTGATCGAAGCCTTCGGCCTGGTTCCGGTGCCCGAGGCCTACCGTGCGCGTCTGGCCACCGAGCAGGTCAAGGCTGTCTACGCATCGCCGCAGTATCCGCGCGTTCGCATGGTGGACAAGGCCAACGGTGGCAAGGCCGACGCCATCAATGCCGGCATCAACTGCGTGCGCTACCCGCTGTTCTGCGTGATCGATGCCGACAGCATCCTGCAGCCGGAGAGCCTGTCGCGCGTGGTGCGTCCGTTCCTGGAAGACCGCCGCGTGGTCGCCAGCGGTGGCGTGGTGCGCGTGCTCAACGGCTGTACCGTCAGCGACGGCATGCTGTCCAAGGTGGGCCTGCCCAAGCGGCTGCTGCCCAGTTTCCAGCTGGTGGAATACCTGCGTGCCTTCCTGTTCGGGCGCATGGGCTGGTCGCCGATGAACGCGCTGCTGATCATCTCCGGTGCCTTCGGCGTGTTCTACAAGGAGCGCGTGATCGCCATTGGTGGCTACCGCGTGGATACGGTGGGCGAGGACATGGACCTGGTGGTGCGCATGCACCGCAACCTGCGCAAGGAACAGCGCGACTACCGCATCGTGTTCGTGCCTGATCCGGTGTGCTGGACCGAGGCGCCGACCGATCTGTCGTCGCTGCGCAACCAGCGCGTGCGTTGGCAGCGTGGTCTGGCTGAAAGCCTGTGGGCGAACATGCGCCTGATGTTCAGCCGCCACGGCGGCACCGCCGGCTGGATCGCCTTCCCCTTCATGATCCTGTTCGAGTTCCTCGGCCCCATCATCGAAGTGGTGGGCTACCTCTCGATGATCGTGCTGGCCATCGTCGGCATGGTGCCGCTGGATGTATTCCTGATCTTCCTGGCCGCAGCGGTGGGCATGGGCATCCTGCTCTCGGTCAACGCCATGCTGCTGGAGGAACTGTCCTTCGGCCTGTACTCGCACCCCCTCCAGCAGCTGCGCATGTTCGGTGTGGCGATCCTGGAGAATTTCGGCTATCGCCAGCTCAATTCATGCTGGCGCTTCATCGGCACGATGCGGTGGTTGTTCAGCCCTCGCAAGCGCCACAACTGGGGGCGCATCAGCCGTGACGGCTCGTGGCAGCACGCCCCGGCGGGCGCGGTGGATGGCGCCGTGCCCCAGGCTTCGGAAGGGAAACACCAACCATGAAACAGAGGAGCTATTCCTTGCGTCGGCAACCGCTTTCCGTTTCAACCGCGCGCGCGCTGCGGCCGTGGCTGCTGATGGCACTGGGTGCGTGTGCGTCCGTCGCGATGGCCCAGGAGGCCGAGCCGGATGCGCTGACGGTGCAGCTGCGTGAGGTCCAGCAGATGGCCACCAGCGGCCAGCGGCCACAGGCGCTGGAGCGCTACACCGCGCTGCTGGCCGAACACCCGGGCAATGGTGACCTGCTGCTCGCGCGTGGACGCACCTATGCGTGGGATGGTCAGTATGCCGCCGCAGAGGCGGACCTGCAGGCCGTGGTGCGCAACAGCCCCGACTATGCCGACGCCTGGTCGGCAATGGGCGACATGTACCGCTGGAGTGACCGCCCGCAGCAGGCCTCCGATGCCTACGGCAGATGGGTGGCGCTGCAGCCGCAGGACCCGGCCGCGCGCATCGCCCGTGGCCGCGCACTGCGCGATGCCGGCCAGCGTGCCG
>DALZZG010000088.1:0-235 GCA_031987665.1 Stenotrophomonas sp.
TGGACGGCGCCACCGGTGGCCTCGAGCAACCCACCCGCATCCGCGTGGCAGCCACGGGTGAAGTGCTGCGGGATTGAGGCAGAGCGTTTCTTTCCGGCAGCGGAAAGCGGAAGGGTTCTGTGTAGCCCGGGTAAGCGCAGCGCACCCAGGAAAACGGTGACGCGCAGGACTTCGGGCAGCATGTGCACCTGTGTGGATGGCTGCGAAGGACCCCGGGTGCGCTGCGCTTACCCGG
>DALZZG010000088.1:459-6926 GCA_031987665.1 Stenotrophomonas sp.
CCCCTCCCCACCTCCCCGTTCCCCGCTTCATGGCACCATGCCTCCATGCGTCCTCTCCTTCCCCTGCTCGGCCTGCTGACCCTGCTGCCCATCGCGGCGCGGGCGGCCGAGCCGCCGCCCGACAATGTGCGCGTGTACCGCTGCGTGGCCGCCAACGGTGTGGTGTCGCTGCAGGATGCGCCCTGCGCGGGCAAGCACCAGCAGCAGGTGCTGGACATGGTGCGCCCCAAGGATCCACCGCCACGGCCTGCCAGCCCCGCACCGGCGCCGGCCCCGCCCGTGGTCCAGCGTGAGGTGCGGGTGGTGACGGTGCATGCCCCGCAGCCCATGTACGAATGCGTGACGCCCGAAGGCGACCGCTACACGAGCGAGAGCAACGAGGGAAATCCGCGCTGGGTGCCGCTGTGGACCTACGGCTACGTGCCCCGCCACGGCCACGGCGGCCATGGCCATCACGGCCCGCCACCGGGCACCGTGCCCTGGCGGCCCGGTGTGGTGATGCCTGCCGGTGCCACGCTGGTGCGCGATACCTGCAGTGCCCTGCCGCAGCAGGAAGTCTGTGCGCGGCTCAGGGACCGTCGCTGGGAGCTGATCCGCCGCTACAACAGCGCGCTGCAGAGTGAGCGGCAGGCGCTGGTGCGCGAGCAGCGCGGGGTCGAGGCGCGGTTGGATCAGGATTGTGGAGGTTCATGATGATGCGTGGTGTGCTGCTGGCCCTGCTGCTTGCATGCGCTGCACCCGCCGTTGCTGGCGAGGTGGTGTTCTATCGCTGCACCGATGCGCAGGGCGCGTTGACGGTGCAGAACATGCCCTGCCCGAAGGGCATGCAGCAGACCAAGAAGGTGATGCAGGCCGTGGAAGCGCCCACGCCGGTGGCTCCGGTCGTCCCTGTCCAGGCACCTGCGCCTTCGCCCGCGCCTGAGCTGGCGAAGCTGTATCCCGCGCCTGCCGACGCGACCGAGGCCAAGGCCGCTGCCACGCCGGAAGCCGCTGTCACCGCACCCGAGCCGGAACCGCTGCCACCGCTGTTCGAGTGCAGGCCGCGCGGTGGCGAGGCCTATCTCAGCGAGACCGCCGAGCCACCCAGCCGCTGCGTGGAAATGCGTGTCACCGGGCTGGACGGCAACCCGCGTACCGCCGCAGGTGACGCCTGCGAAGTCGTGCGTGATACCTGCACCGCCGTCCCCGCCGCCCAGCACTGCGCGGTGTGGCGCAAACGCGTGCTCGACGCGGAAGGCGCGTGGCGTTTCGCTGCATCCTCGCGTGCGGAGGAGCTCAAGCGCGAATACCAGCGCCTGCAGGCCCTGTTCGATGCCAGCGACTGCGCCGCTCAGAACCCGTAACGCAGGAAGCCACCATCCACCGCGATGCACTCGCCGGTGATGTAGCTCGACGCGGGCAGGCACAGAAAGCCCACCGCCGACGCCACTTCCTCCGGCTCGCCGATGCGGCGCATGGGCGTGCGTTCGATCACTTCCTCGTAGTAGTCCGGATCGGACAGCGGCCCGGACGTGCGCCGCGTGCGTATGTACCACGGCGCCACCGAGTTGACCCGGATGCCGTCCTCGGCCCATTCGCAGGCAAGGTTGCGTGTCATCTGCTGCATCGCCGCCTTGGTCATGCCGTAGACCACGCCGCTGCGCACATGGGTGATGCCCGAAACACTGCCGACGTTGACGATGGCCGACGAGGCATGACGGGTCAGCAGCGGGTGCGCGTAGCGGCACAGCTCGAAGGCCGAGAACAGGTTGGTCTCGAAGATGCCGCGCCACTCGTCCTCGGAGTACTCGACTGCCGGCTTGGTGATGTTGCCGCCGGCGTTGTTGACCAGCAGGTTGAGGCCGTCGCTGTGGTCCTCCACCCAGTCGAGGATTTCCTGGCGGTCCTGGTCGTCGGAGACATCCGCCGACAGGCCATGGATCACGCGGTCGGGAAAGGCCTCGGCCAGTTCGTCGCGCGCGCTTTCCAGCGCATCGGCGTCGCGGCCCACCATCAGCACGTCGGCACCAAAGCCCAGCAGTTCGCGGGTGATCGCCAGGCCGATGCCTGCGCTTGCGCCCGTCACCAGTGCGGTTTGCCCGTCCAGTCGCCAACGCTGTGGGTTCACGTGCTTGTCCTCGTCGTCATCTTGGAAGCGCAACGCCGTGAACGACGCTGCGGTGATTGCCGGCTAGGATACCGCCACCGCCCACTGGAGCACGCCGATGAAGCGCACCTGTTGCCTGATGCTGCTGTCACTGCTTGCGCTTGCAGGCTGTGGCAAGCCGCAACCGCCCGAACCCGAGCGCCGTCCCGAGCCGCAGGCCACTGCGCTGCGTGAGGCCATCGACAAACCGCTGCAGGACGCCAAGGCCGCGCAGGCGGCGGCGGAAGACGCGGCGAAGGCGCGTGATGCGGCGCTGCAGGCGGCCGAGGGTGGTGCGCAGGTGAATTGATCTGCCCTCACCCCGCCCCCTCTCCCGCTTGCGGGAGAGGGGCTCGTCTGGGCGAAGCTCCGGTGCTGTCATCAACGCTGCAAACAACAACGCCGCCCATCGGGCGGCGTTGTCTTAAGCGAATACAGCGGTCGGATTACAGGCCGCAGAAGCAGTAGACCAGCGACTTCACCGGTGCACCGTTGCGGTCCTTCACTGCGTCCTCGACGAAACGCAGCTGGGTGTCCAGCTCCGGCATCTGCTTGGCCAGCAGCATGCGGGCCAGGCCCGAATCGGACAGCATCCACGCACCCATGCGGCTGCCGGCGAAGCCGGTCATGAACTGGGCGAACGGGGTGGCGGCCTTCTCGATATAGCGCACACGGTACTTGCCGGCTTCACCCAGCTTGGCGCGGTTGGCGGCGTCGGCCACGGCTGCCTTCAGGCCGCCGAACTCGTCCACCAGCCCACGCTCCTTGGCCTGCGCACCGCTCCACACGCGGCCACGGGCGACTTCGTCCACGGCCTCGACGGGCTTGTTGCGCGCCTGCGCCACCTTGCCGGTGAAATCGGCATAGCCCTTGTTGATCACCGACTGGATCACCTGGCCCACGGCCGGGTCCATCGGGCGGGTCACGTCGAAGGCACCGGCGAAACGGGTGGTGCCCACGCCATCCGTGTGCACGCCGATCTTGTCCAGGCTGCGGGCGAAGTTCGGGATCATGCCGAAGATGCCGATGGAGCCGGTGATGGTGGATTCGTCGGCGTAGATGCGGTCGGCGTTCATGCTGATCCAGTAACCACCGGAAGCAGCCATGTCGCCCATCGACACCACCACCGGCTTGCCGGCGGCCTTGAGCGCTTCCACTTCACGGCGGATCTGCTCGGACGCGAACACTTCACCACCGGGCGAATCCACGCGCAGCACCACGGCCTTCACGTCCTCGTCGTCGCGCGCATCACGCAGCAGCGCCGAGGTGGACACGCCACCGATGCGGCCTGCCGGCAGGTCGCCACCGGCGATCTCGCCTTCGGCCACCACCACCGCCACCTGCGGACGCGAATCCACTGGCGAGCGGCGTGCGTCGATCTGGGTGAGGTAGTCGGCCAGCGCGATCTGGCGGTAGCCACCGTCCGCGTCGGTATCGGCCATGCCACGCTCGGTCAGCAGGGCGTCCACTTCCTCGCGGGTCTTCAGGCCGTCCACCAGCTTCTGCTGCAGGGCGAAGCGGGCCAGGTCGCCTTCGACGGCGGCAATGCCTTCGGGCAGGGTGTCGATGCCGGCGGCCAGCTGGGTGGCGTCGAGCTTGCGCGCCTTGGCGATGTCGCCCAGGTAGCGCTGCCACACGTCGTTCATCCAGAACAGGTCCGCTTCCTTGGCCTGCGGCGATGCGGCGTCCAGCACATAGGGTTCAGCGGCGGACTTGTATTCGCCCACCTTGAACAGGTGCACGTCCACGCCCAGCTTTTCCTGCAGGCCGGTGCGGAAATACTGGCGATAGCGGCCCAGGCCTTCGAGCAGCAGGCTGCCCATCGGGTCCAGGTAGATCTCGTCCGCCTGCGCGGCCAGCAGGTACTGCGACTGGCTCATGTTCTCGCTGAAGGCCACCACCTGCTTCTTGGCCGCACGCAGCTCCTGCAGTGCGTTGGTGACTTCACGCATGGACGCGAAACCGCTGGGCTGCAGCTTGTCCAGGTTCAGCACCACGCGCTCGATCTTCTTGTCGTCCTTGGCGGCCTCGATGGCACGCACCAGATCGCGCAGCTGGATTTCCTCGGCGCTGGTTTCGCCCAGCGCCTTGGCCAGCGCGCGGCTCACCGGATCGGTGCTGTACTGCTCCACCAGCCGGCCTTCCGGCGCGATCACCAGCGTGGTGCGGTCCTGCAGCACCTTGGCCGAGGACGCGCCCTTGCCCAACACGGCCATGAAGATCATCAGGAACAGCAGCAACAGGCCGAAGAACAGCACGTTGAGGATCAACCGGCGGGTGAAGTTCATCACGTCCCACAGGCCGACGAAGAAGCTGACGATGGGGTTGCGACGCGGCAGAGGTGGGGGATTCATGGACGCTCCGGAAGGGGCTGGTTGCAAGGCAGGATAACCACAACCGGCGATTGCCGGCATGGCCTGTAAGTCAGGGTGAAGCGTGGAAGATCAAGCGCCGGATGCTCACCCGCAGGCGCCAGCCCAGCAGTATCGCGGCCACGCTCAGGCCCAGGATCAGGCCTATCCACATGCCCTGCGGGCCCCAGCCCAGGCCGAGGCCCAGGCCGGCACCCACCGGCATGCCGACGCCCCAGTAGGCGAACATGGCGATGAACATGGGGACTCGGGTGTCCTTCAGCCCGCGCAGCGCGCCGGCGGAAAGCACCTGGATGCCGTCGGGAATCTGGAATGTCGCCGCATACAGCAGCAGCGTGGAGGCGAGCATCGCCACCGCCAGATCATCGGTGTACAGCCGCACCACCGCGTTGTGCCCCAGCAGCAGGCCGGTGATGGAGATCAGCTGGGTGACCAGCACGATGGCGAAACCGGCCCACGAGGCACGGCGCACGCCCAGCGGGTCGTTGCTGCCCACCGCATGGCCCACGCGCACGGTGGTGGCCTCGGCCACGCCCATCGGGATCATGAAGCACAGCTGCGCCACGTTGATGGCGATCTGGTGCGCGCTGGCTTCCACCGCACCGATGCGGCCGATGAGCAGCGCGGTGATGATGAACAGACCACCTTCCATCAGCACGGTGATGCCGATGGGCAGGCCGGTGCGCAGCAGGTCCCAGATGGCGCCCAGGCGCGGCAGCTCGAAGTGCTCGAACAGGCGCAGGTGGGCGAAGCGCTTGGTCGTCCACAGATAGCCGGCAAAGCACAGCGCCTGCACCCACATGGTCACCGACGAGGCGATGCCCAGTCCTTCGGCGCCCATCTCGGGAAAACCGAAACGGCCGTTGCACAGCGCGTAGCCCAGCGGCCCCAGCACCAGCAGGCCGCCAAAGCCGAGCACCATGGTCGGCAGCGTCCAGTGCATGCCTTCGCTCAGGTAACGCATGCAGAAGTACAGCGTCAGCGCCGGCACGCCCCAGCGGATGGAATGCAGGAAGCCGGTCGCACCGGGCACGATGTCCGCCGCGATGCCGAAGGCGGGCAGGAACGTGGGCACCACGCTCAGGAAGGCGAACATCAGCGTGCTCAGGCCGACACCCAGCCACAGGGCCTGACGGAACAGCGGGCCGATTTCGTCATCGCGGCCAGCGCCGTGCAGCTGCGACACCGAGGCGGTGAGCGAGATCAGCGTGCCGATCGGCACCAGCATCGGCAGCCACAGCAGCGCGGTGCCGATGCTAACCGCGGCAAAGGTATCCGTGCCGTGGTGGCCGGCGATGGTGTTGTCAACGAAAGCGATGAGGCCGGCCGATACATGGCCCAGCACCAGCGGCAGGGCGAGGAAACCGGTCGTCCGCACTTCCTGCAGGAAGCGCGGCGTGGCGGAAACAGTGGACATAGAACAGAAGGCGCGGACTGCGGACGGCGCTGGATTGCGCGGATGCCGGGTCGCGGAGTGTGCGCATTCTAGCGTGGTGGCCGCGTCATCGCCCTACCCGCGGTTGAACGCGCCCATGGTCATGACGCTGTGAAGGGCGCCGCGGTCAGCCGCCCACCTTGGCCCGCAGCCATGCTTCGCGCTGCGCCGCAGGCACCGCCAGCAGTTCGCTGCGCAGCGCCTCGCGGCCCTGTGGCGGGGTGCGCAGCGAGATCAGACTCAGCAGTTCCAGTTCGGTGGGTTCGAGCTGGCGCAGCAGGGCCAGCATCGGCTCGCGCTGGTCCTGCGGCAGGTAGCCCAGCAGCGGCTGCAGCCGCACATAGGTGATGCCCAGCTGCGGGCCGAGCAGCCAGCCGTCACGGTGCATCTGGTCCATGTTCTGGAACTGCGCGCGCACGCCGGCCTGGTCAGCGTTTGATTTGCTGGCCAGCGAGGTGGCGGCATGGCGGATGCGCTGGCGCTCGGTTTCAGGCAGCGCGCGCCAGGCCGCGTAGCGGGCACGCAGCTCGCGGCG
>DALZZG010000089.1:0-286 GCA_031987665.1 Stenotrophomonas sp.
GCTTGTCCCCGGCCTTGTTCGGAATGAACGAGGTCAGCATCAGATCGGGATGGGTGCCCGCGGCGATCAGCTGCGCGTTGCGCTGGCGTGCTGCGGCATCGGCGCCGTGGTCGAGCACATGCCTGGCCAGCTTCAACGCCACCGCACGCTTGCCCATGCCGGCGGGGCCGCACATCAGCAGGCCATGGCCCAGCCGCCCGGCATCCAGCGCGGCCACGGCCTGGTCGTAGGCGCGTTGCTGCCAGGGGGCCAGGGCGTCGCTCATGCGGTCACGTCCTGATGTGCC
>DALZZG010000089.1:526-6855 GCA_031987665.1 Stenotrophomonas sp.
CAGCAGCAGGGTCATGACCGGCAACAGGCCCACCGCGCGGCGCTCCAGATCGGCGATCCACTGCGGGTCAAGGCCACGGCCCGCGCCCTGGTAGGCATAGCTGGAATCGGTGAAGCGGTCGCTGATGACGAACGCGCCGCGCTGCAGCGCCGGGCGCACCACCTGCTGCACATGCTGGGCACGCGCGGCGAACACCAGCAGCAGCTCGGCTTCAGGCGACAGCGGTTCGCCGGCGATCTCCTCGTCCGGCGTCAGCACCAGCGCGCGGATGCGCTCGGCCAGCGGCGTGCCGCCCGGTTCGCGGGTGAGCACCACCTCGTGCCCCTGCGTGTGCAGCAGTTCGCGGATGGCGTTGATCGCCGTGGTCTTGCCGGCCCCCTCGCCGCCTTCAAGGCTGACGAAACGCGGGTGCCGGAGCAACGCTTGGTTCATTGTTGTACTGCCTCGTTGTTCCGGTTGCGCAGCCGCTGCAGGTAACGCGCGACGGCGGCATTGTGTTCGGCATAGGTGGCCGAGAACGCATGGGCACCGCTGCCATCGCCCACCGCGACGAAATACAGCGCATCGCCCGCTGCCGGCTGCGCGGCGGCGCGCAGTGCGTCGCGGCCGGGCATGGCGATGGGCGTCGGCGTGAGCCCGGCGCGGGTATAGGTGTTGTAGGGCGTGTCGGTGGTCAGGTGGCTCTTGCGGATGTTGCCGTCATAGGCGCTGCCGATGCCGTAGATCACCGTGGGGTCGGTCTGCAGGCGCATGCCCATCTTCAGGCGACGCGCGAACACGCCGGCAATCTGCGGGCGCTCACTGGCCAGGCCGGTTTCCTTCTCGATGATGGACGCCAGCGTCAGCAGCTCGTAGGGCGAAGTGAGCGGCAGCTCGTCGCTGCGCTCCGCCCACGCGGCAGCCAGCTCCTTCTCCATGGCGGCATGGGCGCGCTTGAGCACGTCCAGATCGCTGTCGCCGCGCTGGTAGACGTAAGTCTCCGGCAGGAAGCGGCCCTCGGGGTGCTGGTCAGGGAAGCCCAGCGCCGCCATCAGCTCGCTGTCGCTCATGTCGGTGGTGGTGTGCAGCAGTGGCTCGGCGCGGTTGATCGCGGCGCGCAGCTGGCGGATGTTCCAGCCTTCGACGATGGTGACCCGGCGCTGCAGCACCTTGCCCTGGCGCATGTCACGCAGCAGCGATTCGGGCGTCGGGGCCGGGTCCAGTGCGTACTCGCCCACCTTCAGCTTGCCGGCGGCATCCATCTGGCGGGCCAGCAGCTGCCATTGCAGATCCTTGCCTTCCTCCACGCCCGCCGCGCGCAGCTTGCCGAGCACGGTGGCGAAGGAGTCGCCCGAGGACACGGTGACGCTTGGCTGGTCCGGTGTCAGCGGCATGCTGGCAAAACTGGCCTGACGCTGCCACAGCAGGGCCGCGCCCACGCCGGCCGCCGCCATCAACACCAACAGCATTGCCAGCACCACCAGACAACCGCGCTTGGCACCCGCCATGCTCACCCCATCAGGATCGAATTGCCGCTCAGGATACCGCGCAGCCGCCAATGTCGGCCAAACAGGATGTTCATGCCTGTGGTTCCAGCGCCCGCAGCAGGCCACGCGCCTTGGCGCGGGTCTCGTCCAGCTCTTTCACCGGGTCCGAATCGACCACGATGCCGGCCCCCGTACGGAAACTGGCGGCATCCCCCTGCACCTCGGCGGTACGGATGAGGATGTTCAGGTCCATGTCGCCATCCCGGTTCAGCCAGCCGAAGGCGCCGGTGTAGGCGCCGCGGGCGGTCTGTTCCAGCTCGGCGATGATCTCCATGCAGCGCACCTTGGGGCAGCCGGTGATGGTGCCGCCCGGGAAGGTCGCGGCGATCACCTGCCCCGGCGTCACCTCCGGCCGCAGCCGGGCGCGCACGTTGCTGACGATGTGGTGGACGTGGGCATAGCTTTCCACCGTCATCAGCTCATCGACCTCCACCGTGCCGGGTGCGGCGATGCGGCCCAGGTCGTTGCGCTCCAGATCGATCAGCATGACGTGCTCGGCCCGCTCCTTCGGGTGGCCGACGAGCTCCTGGATGTGCGCGGCATCGTCATCACCGGCAAAACGTGGCCGCGTCCCGGCGATGGGGCGGGTCTGCACCAGCTCACCACTGACCGACACCAGCCGCTCCGGCGAGGAACTCACCACCGCCCTGCCCGCCGCCGTGAACAGACCGGCGAACGGCGCCGGGTTGGCGCTGCGCAGGCGCGCATACAGCGCCTCCGGTGCCAGCGGCGCGTCGAAGCGGGCCTGCCAGCGCCGCGACAGGTTCACCTGGAACACATCACCGGCACACAGGTAGTCAATGACCTTGCCCACGCCGTCGGTGAAACGTGCACCGTCATCCTCGTCGATGGCCTGCGGGCCATGCCAGTGCGGCAGCGCAGGCAGCTGCGCAGCGCTCTCCATGTCGTGCTGCAGCTGTTGCAGCAAGGCTGCGCTGTCCTGCTCGGCGATGGCGATGCAGCGGCCGCTTTCGCGCTCCCGCAACACCGCCGCCGGGCAGCGCAGCGCCAGCGCGACAGGCAGCCCATCCGTGCGCTGCGGCAGCATGAGAATGGGTTCGACCTGACCCGCCAGTTCGTAATCCAGCAGCAGCGCCCAGCCGCCGCGGAACGGGATGTCGGCCAACGCAGGATCACGCGGCAGCCGCAGCGCTTGCCAGTCGCGATCCAATGCCTGCAGAAAATCGCCTTCGACCGGCGCCCCGTCCTCACGCTGCACGCGGCCATCGGCCTGCAGCTGCAGCTGGGCACCGTCGGCGATCAGCAGCATGTCCCACTGCCCCTGCCTGCCGGCAGCAGTGGATTCAAGCAGCACGGGATAGCGATGCGGCGCCACACGGTGCAGCGCCAGCAGGTCGGTGGTGGCGGGCAGGGTCAGGAGATGCATCGTGGGCATGGATACCAGAGGTGGCACGAATCCCTTCTCCCGCAGACGAGAGAAGGTGCCCCGAAAGGGCAGATGAGGAGCGGGTTCCGTATGGCCGGCAGCCCGCATCAATGGCGGGCCATCTTCATCGCCCTTGCCCTCGCCACAACCTCCCTCCCGCTGGCGGCAGAGAGGCGCGACAAAGGCCTATGAATCAGATGCGCTTGAACACCAGCGTGCCGTTGGTGCCGCCAAAGCCGAAGCCGTTGGACATCACCACATCCACCTGCGCCTTGCGCGCCACGTTGGGCACGTAGTCCAGGTCGCAGCCTTCGCCCGGCTCGTCCAGGTTGATGGTCGGCGGGATGATGCCGGTTTCCAGCGCCTTGACCGAGAAGATGGCTTCCACGCCACCCGCCGCGCCCAGCAGATGGCCGGTCATCGACTTGGTGGAGCTGACCAGCATCTTGTAGGCGTGTTCGCCGAAGGCGGTCTTCATCGCCATGGTCTCGCCCAGGTCGCCCAGCGGCGTGGAGGTGCCGTGTGCGTTGAGGTAGCCCACCTGTTCCGGGGTGACGCCAGCGTCCTTCATCGCCGCCACCATGCAGCGGGCGGCGCCTTCGCCGTTCTCGCTCGGTGCGGTCATGTGGTACGCGTCGGAGCTTGCGCCGAAGCCGGCCAGCTCGCAGTAGATCTTCGCGCCGCGTGCCTTGGCGTGCTCGTACTCTTCCAGGATCAGGATGCCGGCACCGTCGCCCAGCACGAAGCCGTCACGGCCCTGGTCCCACGGACGCGAGGCCTTGGTCGGCTCGTCGTTGCGGGTGGACATGGCCTTCATCGCGCAGAAGCCGCCAAGCGCGGTCGGCGAGGAGCCACGCTCGGCGCCACCGGCAACCATCACGTCGGCATCGCCGTACTGGATCATGCGCATCGCCGTACCGATGGAATGGTTGGACGTGGCGCAGGCCGATACCGCCGAGAACGACGGGCCCTTCAGCCCGGCGATGATGCTCAGCTGGCCCGGCAGCATGTTGATGATGGTCTTGGGCACGTAGAAGGGCGAGATCTTCTTGCCCTCGTGGAACTCGATGGTCTGCTCTTCGATGCCCAGCAGGCCGCCGATGCCGGCGCCAACAATGGCGCCAATGCGCTCGGCGTTGGCCTCGGTGATTTCCAGGCCCGAGTCGTGCAGCGCCATGAAGGCGGCGCCCAGGCCGTAATGGATGAACGGGTCCATCTTCTTGGCATCCTTGCCACTGACCCGGTACTTGCCGAACAAGGGATTGTCGGCGGTGATGTCGAAATCCTTGACCTCACCTGCAATTTTGGTGGTGAAACGTTCCAGATAGTTATCTGCAACATTCGTCAGCGGGCCAATGCCCGAGCGGCCATTGATGATGCCTTCCCAGCTGCTGGCCAGATCATTGCCCAGCGGCGACACCATGCCCATGCCGGTAACGACGACGCGACGACTCATTGCGGATTCTCCTGGCCCCGCGCACGGGGGGATTGAAGCTTAAAAGCACAGGGCCGCATCAGCGGCCCCATGGATTTGCAACGCGGCTGACATGCTTGCCGACCGCGCCTTGTCAGACCTGGATCAGGCCTTGACGTGTGCCTTGACGTAGTCGATGGCAGCCTGGACGGTACCGATCTTCTCGGCTTCTTCGTCCGGGATTTCGCACTCGAACTCTTCTTCCAGCGCCATCACCAGCTCGACGGTGTCCAGCGAGTCTGCACCCAGGTCATCGACGAACGATGCGCTGGTGGTGACTTCTTCTTCCTTGACGCCAAGCTGCTCAACAACAATCTTCTTGACGCGTTCTTCGATGGTGCTCATTGGATATCGCTCCAGATGGAGTAGTGGTTCAAAAGACGCCATCACAAGCGATGGCCGTGGGATAGTGTAGTGGAAAGCACCGCACCCTTGCATTCTGCAAAAAAGCCACGGTGATCAACCACTTGGGCGCAGTCCCTGCGCCACACGCTTATGGCATGTACATGCCGCCATTGACGTGAAGGGTTTCGCCGGTGATGTAACTGGCTGATGGGCCAGCCAAAAACGCCACCGCCTTTGCGATATCTGCCGGGTCGCCAAGGCGGCCCAGCGCGATCTGGCCGAGCATCGCCGTCTTGGCGTCCTCGGGCAGATCCTTGGTCATGTCGGTGTCGATGAAGCCCGGCGCGACCACGTTCACGGTCACACCACGGCTGCCGATTTCCTTGGCCAGCGACTTGGAGAAGGCAATGATGCCGGCCTTGGCGGCGGCGTAGTTGGCCTGCCCTGCGTTGCCGGTCACGCCGATCACCGAGGCGATGTTGATGATGCGGCCCTTGCGCGCCTTCATCATGCCGCGCATCACCGCCTTGGAGGTGCGGAAAACGCTGGTGAGGTTGGTGTCCAGAATGGCCTGCCAGTCCTCGTCCTTCATCCGCATCAGCAGGTTGTCGCGCGTGATGCCAGCGTTGTTGACCAGGACGGTGATGGCACCGAATTCCTTGCTGACCGCGTCGATCAGCGCGTCCACCGCGCCCGGCTCGGTCACGTTCAGCGCGCGGCCGTGGCCGCCCTGCGCGGCAAGGCGCTGGCCGATGGCGGCAGCGCCTTTCTCGGTGGTGGCGGTGCCGATGACGGTCGCGCCCAGCGCGGCCAATTCGTCGGCAATGGCGGCACCGATGCCGCGGCTGGCGCCGGTAACGAGCGCGATTTCACCCTGCAATGGCTTGCTCATGCGGTTTCCTTCATTCCATGCGGCGCCGCCGTGGCGGTCGCCGGTCCAGGCCGGGCGCTGGACGCGCCCGCTGCCCCTGTATCGCTAGATTACTTGGCCCACTCTTCCAGCGCCCCGGCGAAATCTGCCGGAGTAGCCAGCGAACGGCCCTCGATGCTCTTGTCGATGCGCTTGACCAGACCGGTCAGCACCTTGCCCGGCCCGCATTCAGCGATGCGGCTGACTCCCTGCGCGGCCAGCGCCTGCACGCAGCCGGTCCACTGCACCGGCAGGTACAGCTGCTGCACCAGCGCCTGACGGATGGCGTCCACGCCGTCATGCACCTTGGCATCGACGTTCTGCACCACCGGCAGCGACGGCGCCCGCCAGTCCAGCCCGGCCATGGTCTCGGCCAGACGGTTGGCGGCCTCGCGCATCAACGGCGTGTGCGAGGGCACGCTGACAGCCAGCTTCACCGCCTTGCGCACGCCCTTTTCGGCCAGCAGCGCCAGCGCGCGGTCCACGGCGTCGGCATCACCACCGATGACGATCTGGCCCGGCGAGTTGTAATTGGCCGGCACCACCACCTGGCTGCCCGCCGCCTGCGCGCAGACTTCCTGCACCACGGCATCCTCGGCACCCAATACGGCGGCCATCGCGCCCACGCCAGCCGGCGCGGCGTCCTGCATCAGCTGCCCGCGCAGGCGCACCAGGTGCGCACCGTCG
>DALZZG010000090.1:0-6719 GCA_031987665.1 Stenotrophomonas sp.
GTCGGCGGCCGGCACCGGCTCATCGGCGGGCGGTGCCTCGTCGCCGTCAACCGGCTCGTCCGCCGGGATGACTTCCTGCTCCTCGATCGGCACCGGCTTCTGCGGCATGACCAGCGGGCCCTTGTTGCCGCAGGCGGTGAGGGCCAGCAGCGCGCAGGCCACCGGGATGAGCATCAGGCAACGGAACGTCGTTTTCATGCCCGGAGTATAGCCACTGGACCCTGAAGTCCGAACCGCAACCGCGCCGTTCAGTTGCCCTCCGGCGGCAGCGGCCGGCTCCACAGCCACAGGCAGACGATCCCCATGATGCTGATCGAAAAGGCCTTTATCCAGGGCAGCGGCGCGCACCACAGGGTGATCAGCGCGCAGACCAGCATGGTCAGGCTGGCCATCCACTTGCCCTTGCGGCTGACCGCGCCATGCGCCTGCCAGTCCACGATGGCCTTGCCGAAGCGGGGGTGGTTCAACAGCCAGGCGTGCAGCCGTGCCGAACCGCGCGAGGCGGCCCATGCCGAGATCAGCACGAACACGGTGGTCGGCAGACCCGGCACGAAGATGCCGATGATGCCCACGCCCAGGCTCACATAGGCCAGCAGCCACCACGCCCAACGCAGCCGCACCGGCGGGCGTGGTTCAGGAGGCGGTGCAGGGTCTTCCATGCCGCGCCTGTCGTCAGTTGGCCACGCCCAGCTGCCCAAGGATGAAGGCATAGGATTCGGCCAGCTCCTTGTAACGCTCGAACCGCCCGGACTTGCCGCCGTGGCCGGCCTTCATGTCGATGCGGAACACCACCGGCAGCCCGCCCGTATTCACGTCGCGCAGCCGGGCCACCCACTTGGCCGGCTCCCAGTACTGCACCTGCGAATCCCACAGGCCGGTGCCGACGAACAGCGACGGATAGGCCTGCGCGGTGACGTTGTCGTACGGCGAGTACTTGAGCATGTAGTCGTAGTACTTCTTCTGCTCCGGGTTGCCCCACTCGTCGTACTCGTTGGTGGTCAGCGGGATGCTGGCGTCGAGCATGGTGGTGACCACGTCCACGAACGGCACCTGCGCCTCCATCACCCGGTAGTCGCCCGGTGCCTGGTTGGCCACCGCACCCATCAGCAGGCCACCGGCGCTGCCACCGGCGGCGGCCACGCGGTCCTTGGCCGCGTAGCCCTGCGCCACCAGTGCGCGGGTCACGTCGATGAAGTCGTTGAAGGTGTTCTGCTTGTGCAGCAGCTTGCCGTTGTCATACCAGCTGCGGCCCATCTCCTCGCCACCACGGATGTGGGCAATGGCGTAGACCACGCCACGGTCGAGCAGGCTCACCACGTTGTGGCGGAACACCGGGTCCGAGGACATGCCGTAGCTGCCATACGCATACTGGTACAGCGGCGCAGTGCCGTCACGCTTGAAGCCCTTGCGGTAGACCAGCGACACCGGCACGCGCGCGCCGTCGCGGGCGGTCACCCACACGCGCTCGGTCTGGTACTGCGACGGGTCGTAGCCGATCACCGGCTGCTGCTTGAGCTGGCGGCGCTCGCCGGTCTTCACGTTGAGTTCGTAGGTGGTGGCCGGCGTGGTCAGCGAGGTGTAGCTGTAGCGCAGCCAGTCGGTGTCCGGCTCGGCGTTGATCGACAGGCCCATCGCGTAGGCCGGCTCATCGGCCTTGACCAGCTCGCTGCGGCCATCGGCAAACAGAAGCCGCACGCGCTCCAGTGCCTCGGCGCGTTCGGCGATGGCGGTATGGCCATTGAACAGCTCGAAGCCCTCCACCAGCACCTGCGGGTCATGCTTCACCCAGTCCTGCCACTGCTTGCGGCTGGTGCTGCCATCGGCGGCGGTGACCAGCTTGAAGTTGGTGGCGCCATCGGCATTGGTGCGGATCACCCAGCGGCCGTCGAAATGGTCCGCGTCGTATTCCACGTCGCGCTCGCGCGGGGCCAGCACGGTGAATGCCTCCGGCTTGTCGGCCGGTGCATAGCGCAGCTCCGACGACACGGTGCTGTCCACGCCGATGGTGATGTAGCGGTCGTCACGGGTGCGGCCGATGCCCATGTAGAAGCTGTCGTCCTTCTCTTCGTACACGGTGACGTCGCTGCTGGCCGGGGTGCCCAGCACATGCTTCTTCACCCGCACGGTGAGCAGGGTTTCCGGGTCGTTCTCGACATAGAACAGCGTGCGGTTGTCATCAGCCCACACCACATTGGGCGACACGCCGGTGATCACGTCCGGCAACACTTCGCCGGTTTCCAGGTTCCGGAAACGGATGGTGTACTGACGGCGCCCCACTTCATCCTCGGCCCAGGCCAGCAGCTGGTTGTCGCGGCTGATGTCCATGTCGTCCACGGCGAAATAATCCTTGCCCGCGGCCATGGCGTTCACATCCAGCAGCACCTGCTCCACCGCCTGCATGTCGCCCTTGCGGCGCGCGTGCACCGGGTAGTCCTTGCCGGTTTCGTAGCGCGTGTAATACCAGTAGCCGCGCTCGCGGTACGGCACGCTGGAATCGTCCTGCTTGATGCGCCCAACGATCTCGGCGTACAGCGCGTCCTGCAGCGGCTTGAGTGGTGCCATCAGCGCGTCGGTGTAGGCGTTCTCGGCCTGCAGATAGGCCAGCATGTCCGCGTCTTCGCGCTTATCGTCGCGCAGCCAGTAGTACTCGTCCTGGCGCTCGGCACCGAACGGTGCCTTCACCGTGTGCGGGCGCTTGGCGACATCGGGCGGTGTGGGCGTTGAGGCGACGGCGGTATTGATCATCAGGCTTGCTACCAGCAGAAGAAGGACGGGTTTCACGAAGCGCTCCCGGGTGCGGGCAGGGGTGCCCGCGCGAATGCCACAGTGTGCCATGGGCCATCAATGGCCGACGACGGCAGCAGTTGCCGGCACGCTGCGCCGGCATCATGCGCAGCGCCTATGATGGTGGCGATGAACACCTCCAGCCCCATGCCCACCGGCTACAGCCGCCGCAGCGATGAGATCGCCCCCTTCCACGTCATGTCCCTGTTGGCCCGCGCCAACGCGCTGGAGCAGGCAGGCCATGACGTGATCCATCTGGAAATCGGCGAACCGGATTTCACCACCGCCGAGCCCATCGTCCGCGCCGGTCAGGCGGCACTGGCCGCCGGCCACACCCGTTATACCGCTGCCCGTGGTCTGCCCGCACTGAGACAGGCCATCTCGGGTTTCTACCGCGATCGCTACCGGCTTGAGATCGATCCCGAACGCATTCTGGTGACACCGGGTGGCTCGGGCGCGCTGCTGCTCGCGTCCAGCCTGCTGGTGGACCCCGGCAGGCATTGGCTGCTGGCCGATCCGGGCTACCCCTGCAACCGTCATTTCCTGCGGCTGGTGGAAGGCGCCGCGCAGCTGCTGCCAGTCGGTCCCGACACCGGTTACCAACTCACGCCTGCACTGATCGACCAGCACTGGAATGCGGACAGCGTCGGCGCGCTGGTGGCCTCGCCCGCCAACCCCACCGGTACCACGCTGGATGCCGCGCAGCTGTCCGCCCTGTCCGCGTCGCTGAAGGCACGCGGTGGCCATCTGGTGGTCGATGAGATCTACCACGGCCTGACCTATGGCTTCGACGCGCCCAGCGTTCTGGAGGTGGACGACGACGCCTTCGTGCTGAACAGTTTTTCCAAGTATTTCGGCATGACCGGCTGGCGTCTTGGCTGGCTGGTGGCACCACCGCAGGCCGTGCCGTCGCTGGAGAAGCTGGCGCAGAACCTCTACATCAGCGCACCGTCGATGGCCCAGCACGCCGCGCTGGCCTGCTTCGAGCCGGACACCATCGCCATCTTCGAGCAGCGCCGCGAACAGTTCCGGCAACGCCGCGACTACCTGCTGCCGGCCCTGCGCGAACTGGGCCTGTGCATCGACGTGGAGCCGCAGGGTGCGTTCTACCTGTACTGCGACGTCAGCGCGTTCACCGACGACGCGCAGGCCTTCTGCGCGCACTTCCTCGAAACCGAGCATGTGGCGTTCACGCCGGGCCTGGATTTCGGCAACCACCGCGCCAACCAGCATGTGCGCATCGCCTACACGCAGGACATCGCACGGCTGCGCGAGGCGGTGGCACGGATCGAGCGTGGTTTGAAGCGCTGGAAGGGCTGAGAAGCTCTACCCCTCCCCAGCCCTCCCCTTTGCTTCGCAAAAGGGAGGGCGAGGAGCAACGGCCACAGCAACGGCAACAGCCACAACCACAACCACGGCAACAGCAACAGCAACGGCAACGGCAACGGCAACAGCAACAGCAACAGCAAGAGCAAGAGCAAGAGCAACAGCCGCAGCACATGAAGTTCGCAGCAATGCCGCTTCGCCCCCTCCCTGACGCTCGCAGCAATGCCGCTTCGCCCCCTCCCTTTCGCCGCAGGGCGAAGGGGAGGGCTGGGGAGGGGTGCTTCATGCCCCCAACCCCACCCACCCCACAACCCCAAAAAACAAACGCCACCCGAAGGTGGCGTCTGCAACATCACGAACTCAACGCCAATAGCGCATCACTTCCCGCCAAGCTGCTGCCACAGGAAGCTGTAGGCCAGCGCCGACATATGGGCCGACTGCGCGTTGTTGGCTGCACCACCATGGCCACCTTCGATGTTCTCGTAGTAGGTCACGTCCTTGCCGGCCTCGATCATCTTGGCCGCCATCTTGCGGGCGTGGCCCGGATGCACGCGGTCATCGCGGGTGGAGGTGGTGAACAGCACCGGCGGGTAGGTCTTGGCCGGGTCGAACAGGTGGTATGGGGAGAAGGTCTTGATGAACTCCCAGTCCGCCGTGTCCGGGTTGCCGTACTCGGCCATCCACGAAGCACCGGCCAGCAGGTGGCTGTAGCGCTTCATGTCCAGCAGCGGCACCTGCACCACCACCGCACCGAACAGCTCCGGGTACTGGGTGAGCATGTTGCCGGTCAGCAGGCCACCATTGCTGCCGCCCTGCACGCCCAGGTGCTTGGCGCTGGTGATCTTGCGGCTGACCAGATCCTGCGCCACGGCAGCCATGTCCTCATACGCCTTGTGGCGGTTCTGCTTCAGCGCCGCCTGGTGCCAGCGCGGGCCGTACTCGCCACCGCCACGGATGTTGGCCACGACATACACGCCGCCCTTGTCCAGCCACGCACGGCCCATGCCGCCGGAGTAGTTCGGGGTCAGCGAGATTTCAAAGCCACCGTAGCCATACAGCAGGGTCGGGTTGCTGCCATCCAGCTTCATCGCCTTGTCGTGCACCACGAAGTACGGCACGCGGGTGCCGTCCTTGCTGGTGGCGAAGTGCTGCTCGATCACCTTGCCGCTGGCGTCGAAGAACGCCGGCATGGTCTTGAGCACTTCCGGCTGCTGGCCGATCTCGGCCAACGACAGCGTGGTCGGGGTCAGGTAGTCGGTGACGGTCATCCACACCGCGTCGCTTTCATCGGCGTCCACCGCACCCACACCGATGGTGCCGAACGACGGTGCACCGGTGAATGCACTGGTCGCCCAGCCGTTGCCCGGCGTCAGCACCTGCAGGCGGTTCTTCACGTCTTCCAGGATGTTCAGCACCAGATGCGACTTGGTCCAGGACATGCCGGCCAGCGAGGTGGTGTCAGTCGGGGTGAACAGCACCTGGAAATCACGCTTGCCCGCCATGAAGTCGTCGAACTTCGTCACCAGCAGCGAACCGGCGGTGTAGGTCTTGCCGCCCACGGTCCACGGCTCGCGCAGTTCCAGCGTCAGCCATTCCTTGCGCACGCCCTTCTCGGCCGAATTGGGTGCATCCACCTTGGTCAGCTTGCCGTCGGCACCCAGCACGAACAGCTCGTTGTTGTAGAAGGCGATGGTGCGGCTGACGAAATTACGCTCGAAACCGGGCGTGTCATCGTGCATCGCCGCGATGTACATGTCCTCCGGCTTGCCTTCGTACACCACGCTGGCCGATTCCATCGGCGTGCCACGACGCCACTGCTTGACCACGCGCGGGTAACCCGACGTGGTCATGCTGTCCTTGCCGAAATCGGTGTAGACGAACACGTTGTCCTGGTCGATCCAGCCCAGGCCGCCCTTGGCTTCCGGACGGAAGTAGCCGTCCTTCACCCACTGCTTGGTGGACAGGTCGAACTCGCGGGTGACGTCGGCATCGGCACCACCGCGCGACAGCGCCACCAGGCAGCGGGTGTACTGCGGGCGCAGGCAATCAGCGCCGTGCCACACCCAGTTCTCGCCCTCGGCCTTGTTCAGCGCGTCCAGGTCCAGCACGGTTTCCCAGGTCGGCTCGGCCTTGCGGTATTCCACCAGCGTGGTGCGCCGCCACAGGCCGCGCTCGTGCTGCTTGTCCTTCCAGAAGTTGTAGTAGTACTCACCAATCTTCTGCACGCCCGGAATCTTGGCGTCCGAATCCAGCACCTCACGGATGCCCGCTTCCATCTGCTTGAACTGCGGGCTCTGTGCCAGCTTGGCCTCGGCCTTGGCGTTCTGCTCCTTCACCCATGCCAGCGGCTTGTCGCCGGTGACATCCTCCAGCCAGGCGTACTTGTCCTGGGGTTCGTCAGCAGCCATGGCGGCACCGGCCAGGCTGGTGGAAAGCAGGCCTGCGACGAGACAGGCGGAAGTGAGTCGGGACATGTCTGCTCCATGCGGTCATAGACCACGAACGCTAGCACAGGCCCCCTGCCCGCCTCCCCTGTCGAAGGTCAGGCTGCCCGCGACCAGCGTGCCCGCACCGGGCGCCGTGAACGGCGGGCCTGCGGGCCGCGACGG
>DALZZG010000091.1:0-6088 GCA_031987665.1 Stenotrophomonas sp.
AGGGTGTTGGCGGCGGGCGGCGCATCCACGACGACGGGTTTGACCGGTTCGACCGCGGCCAGCTGCGGATTGCGTGCCATCGCCATGATGCGCGCGTCCACGCTGGCGCTGGGGCCTGCGTCGGCCTCGCCATGGCGGCCCAGCAGGCGGGCCAGCTCGCGTTCTTCGGGCGTGAGCATGTCGGAAGTGTTCATTCGCTCAACCTCGCGCGCAGCTTGTCCATCGCATAGCGCAGCCGCGACTTGACGGTTTCCCGGCCAACGCCGGTGATCTGCCCGATCTCCTCCAGGCTGAGTTCCTGTTCCAGCCGCAGCATCACCACTTCCTGCTGCTCCGGCGGCAGCTCGGCCAGCGCCTGATGCAGCTGCACGCGCTGTGCCTGTTCGTCGGCCACCAGTTCCGGCGTGCAGGTGTCGGCCAGGCGCACGATGCGCTCGTCGGCATCTTCCGGGGCAACGGGGCGATGGCGCGCCGCGCGCCAGTGGTCATTGAGGCGGTTGTGGGCGATGCGGAACAACCAGGTGGCGAAGGCCGCGTCCGGGCGCCAGCTGGCGCGCGCGTTGATCATCTTCTGCCATACGTCCTGGAACAGCTCCTCGGCCATCGAGCGGTCGCGCAGCTGGCCGAGCAGGTAATGGAACAGCCGTGCGCGGTGCCGTGCATACAGTTCCGCGAAAGCGTCGCCGTCGCCTCCGGCGTACGCCAGCATCAGCACTTCGTCGGTAGGGATCTGCACGGCGGTGTCCACGCGGGAAGCCTAAGTGCTGGCGTGGCATCTGCCTAGCCACGACGACTTAGGCTGAGCGCTGCATTCAGAATTATGAATAGAAATATATAAGGGAAATCAGCTGCTGAGATTAAGGAAAGGTATGCTCCGCGTTCGGGGGGAGCGCCGGGTGAACCGGCGCCCAGAGAGAACGGAAACATGTCGTATAGCGAGCTGGATGCGCGTGCAGAATTGCCACGGGCGGATACTGATCTGCCTGTTGAAAAAGTGCTGGCCACGCTGCGGGGGCTGCTGCCGACCGCCAGCGCTGTAGCGTTGGCCTGGCGCGACCCGGCCGTGGAGAGCGGCGAAGGGAGCTGCGTGCTGCCGGCCGAAGCCGACGCCCTGCGCGCGCAGGTATGGCGGCGGCTGGGTGAGTCGGGCAGCGCGGCCATCACCAAGCCGCCCAACGCCTGTGTGTTGTGCTGGGAGCCGGAGCCGGGCACACGGATCGTGGTTGCCGCGGAAACGCCTGAACCATTGCCGGCGGCGCAATGCGAAGCGTGGCAGGGGACGGCGCGCGTGCTCGTGGGCTGCGCGCTGGAGTCGATGCGGCAGCAGCAGGAGATCGACCAGCTGCGACGTTCGCGCCAACTGCAGAAAGCCCTGTTCGAGATCGCGGATCTTGCGGGTGCCGATCTGGCGATGCCGGAGATGCTGGGTTATTTCCACCGCATCCTTGGCTCGTTGATGTATGCGGAGAACTGCTACATCGTCGAATGCGACGAACAGCAGCAGAGTCTGAAATACCTGTACTACGCCGATACCCAGGATGCCTTCGTTCCGGAGCCGGGGCGCATCTATCGCCAGGAAGAAATGCCGGGCAGCCTGACCTTCGCGGTGCTGCGCCATGGCAGCGTGCTCTGCGGTGCTTCGGACAAGCTGTACGCCGAGCTTGCCTATCCGGAAGGGCTGGAAGAGGGCATCGAAAGCAGCGACTGGCTGGGCGTGCCGATGTGGCGCGACAACCGTGTCTGCGGTGCCATCGTCGTGCAGAGCTACAAGGCCGGCACCCATTACGGTGATGACGAGCGCGCGCTGCTGAGCTTCGTGGCCAAGCACATTCTTTCCACGATGGACCGGCAGCAGGCGCACCTGCAGCTGGAAGAACGTGTGCTGCAGCGAACGCTGGAGCTGGAGCAGATCAACAGCAAGCTGCAGGAGGAAATACTGGAGCGGCGACGCGCCGAGCAGCTGCAGGCGGCGCTGTTCACCATCTCCGAACTGGCGATGGAGGAAACCAGCCCGGAGGCCTTCCACGCGCGCGTGCATGCGGTCATCGACAGCCTGCTCGACGCCAGTAATTTCTATATCGCGCTGGTGAACGCGGCGAGCAATGGTCTGGATTTCGTGTATTCGGCGGACAGCATGCAGCGCGAGCGGCCCTCGCGCCTGTTCACCAATGGCCTCACCGAATACACCCTGCGGCGAGGCAAGCCGGTGCTGCTCACGCACAAGGAGATCAGCGAACTGAGCCGCAGCGGCGAGGTGCATGAGCTGGGTGTGCCGGCCTACTGCTGGATGGGCGTACCGCTGCTCGGCGACAACGAAGTGGTGGGCGTGATCGCGGTGCAGAGCTACAGCGCATCGGTCATGTTCAACAGCGAAGACCAGCGTCTGCTCGCCTTCGCCGCGCGCACCATCAGCAATGGTCTGGTGCGCCAGCGCGACCGCCAGCACCTGCTGCAGGCGCATGCGGATCTGGAGCAGCGCGTTGCAGAACGCACGCGCGAGCTGGCGGACGTGAACCAGAAGCTGCTGGCGCAGATCGGCGAACGCCTGCGTGCGGAGCAGCGGCTCACCCATCTGGCGATGCACGACGTGCTGACCGGCTTGCCCAATCGGCTGCACCTGCAGGACCGGTTGGAACGTGCGTTCGAGCGTGCCGAGCTGGGCATCGCGCAGGATTTCGCGCTGCTGTTCCTCGACCTGGACCGCTTCAAGTGGGTCAACGACAGCATCGGCCATGCCGCAGGCGACCAGATGCTGATTGAAGTCGCACGGCGGCTGGTGGCGCTGGTGCGCAGTGATGACATGGTGGCGCGCCTGGGCGGCGACGAATTCGCGCTGCTGGTCAGTTGCGAGCGCTGCGGTGAGGCGGCCATGCAGCTGGGTCAGCGCCTGCTCAACGCGCTGGAGGCGCCGATGTGGGTGGATGGTCGCGAGTTGTTCCCGTCGGGCAGCATCGGTATCGCTGTCTGGAACCCGCGCTATAGTTCCGGCGCGGAGATGCTGCGCGACGCGGATGCGGCGATGTACCGGGCCAAGCTGAAGGGCCAGGACCGCTGCGTGATGTTCGATGGCGCCATGCGCGAAGAAGCGATGCGCAGCCTGGAGCTGGAGGCCGATCTGCGACGGGCGATCAACAGCCAGCATTTCGTTCCGTACTACCAGCCGATCCTGTCGCTGGCGGACGGTTCCGTCGTGGGCCATGAAGCGCTGCTGCGCTGGGAGCATGAGCGGCGCGGCGTGCTCACGCCGGGCGACTTTCTGGCGCTGGGTGAGGAGAGCGGGCTGATCGAGCAGGTGGACTGGTTGATCTACGCGCATGTGGCTGCGGACCTGGCTGCGACCACATGCGGCTACATCGCCGTCAACGTGTCACCGCGCCACTTCCGTTCCGCCGAGTTCAGCTCGCGCCTGCTGCGTCTGCTGGATACCGCTGGCGCAGACCCGAGCCGCCTGCGCGTCGAATTGACCGAGACCGCGCTGCTGGAAGATGCACCGCGCATCCTGTGCACGCTGCAGCAGCTGCGGGAGCGCGGCATCGTGGTGTTTCTCGATGACTTCGGCACCGGCTATTCTGCATTGTCCTACCTGCACCGGTTCCCGATCAGCGGTCTGAAGGTGGACCGCAGCTTCATTACGGGTCTGCATGCGCAGGGGGCCGAGAACACGCGCGCGCTGGTGCATGGCGTGTTGTCGCTGGCGCGCACGCTCGGCATCGAGACCATTGCGGAAGGTGTGGAAACGGCCACGCAGCTGCAGTCATTGCTGGATCTGGGCTGCAACTGTGGCCAAGGCTATCTGCTGGGCCGCCCCGCGCCACGCGAAGAGTCGCTGCTGCGGCACACCCCGGGGAAAGCGGTCACGGCTTGATGGGGTAGCTCCCTCCCTTGGGCAAAGCCCAGGGGAGGGCCGGGGAGGGGTGCTCCATGCGACCAGCTTCCTGAGCCCGGTGACATCGCCGCCAACAGCATCCCTCCCAACCTCCCCTTCGCTGCGCGAAAGGGAGGGGGCGGTCATGCCTTGTTGGGCTGAAAGGGAGGAGCGGTCGTGCCTTCTTGAGCGAAAAGGGATGCACCCGGTTTTACGCGGATGGGGAGCAGGCTGCCTGCTCCCTCCCTTGGGCGCAGCCCAGGGGAGGGCTGGGGCAGGGTGCTCCATGCGACTAGCTTCCTTAGTGTGGTGACATCACCGCCAACAGCACCCCTCCCAGCCTCCCCTTCGCTGCGCGAAAGGGAGGGGCGGTCATGCCTTGTGGGGCTGAAAGGGAGGAGCGGTCGCGCATTTCTGTGCTGAAAGGGAGGCCTCAGGCTTTTCGCGAAAGGCGAACAGGTCGCGCGCCCCCTCCCTTGGGCGCAGCCCAGGGGAGGGCTGGGGAGGGGTGCTCTACGCGACCAGCTTCCCGCGCGGTGCCATCACCGCCAACAGCACCCCTCCCGGCCTCCCCTTCGCTGCGCGAAAGGGAGAAGCGGTCATGCCGTTCAACGAAGCGCGTTGCGCTTCTTCTCGTCGAACCACTTGTCGGCTTGGGCGGGGGAATAGGCGCGCATCCAGCCCAGCATCTGCTCCATGTCCTCCCCGAACCACAGGTCCTCGCGCTGTTCCGGGTGCAGGAAGCGTTCGCTGACCATGGTGTCGATCATGCCGATCAGCTGCGAATAGAAGCCATCGACATCGAGGAAGGCGCAGGGCTTCTTGCCGATGCCGAGCTGGCGCCAGGTCAGCATCTCGAAGATTTCCTCGGCGGTGCCGAAGCCGCCGGGCAGGGCGACGAAGGCGTCGGACAGGTCGAACATGCGCGACTTGCGTTCGTGCATGGAGCCGACAATCTCCAGCGTGGTCACACCCTTGTGCGCCACTTCCATGTCCACCAGATGCTGCGGGATCACGCCGGTCACCTCGCCGCCAGCGGCAAGCACGCCGTCGGCCACCGCGCCCATCAACCCCGTGCGGCCACCGCCGTAGATCAGTCGCAGGCCTTCGCTGGCGATGCGCCTGCCCAGCTCGGTGGCGCGTTCGACGTAGATGGGCTTGGCACCGGGGTTGGAGCCGCAATAGACACAGATGGACTTCATGGAAGGAAACCGGATTGAAAAAGTGGGAATGAATGTCGTGCGTGGTGCCGGGTGATGCGCGAAGAAAGCCATGGCGCATCAAGCAAAAAACGCCGGCATCGCTGCCGGCGTTCCGTGAGAGCAGGGAAGGGGCTTGCCCGCTCCCTGTTCCCGGTGCCCCGCTTAGTTCGCCTTGTGGATGGCGCGCTTGCTCACGGCCATCGCAGCGTCGTGGATCACTTCCGACAGCGACGGGTGGGCGTGGCAGATGCGGGCCAGGTCATCGGACGAGCCGTTGAACTCCATGGTCAGCACGCCTTCGTGCACCAGCTCGGAGACGTTGGCGCCCACCAGATGCATGCCCAGCACGCGGTCGGTTTCAGCATGTGCCAGCACCTTGACGAAGCCCGCCGGCTCGATCATCGCCACGGCACGGCCGTTGGCGGCGAACGGGAAGCTGCCGGCCTTGTACGGGATGCCCTCGGCCTTGAGCTGGGCTTCGGTCTTGCCGACCCATGCCAGTTCCGGCTCGGTGTAGATGACCCACGGAATGGTGTCGAAGTTGACGTGGCCCGGCAGGCCGGCGATCAGTTCGGCAACCGCGATGCCTTCCTCGAAACCCTTGTGCGCCAGCATCGGGCCGCGCACGCAGTCACCCACCGCCCAGACGCCATCGACGCCGGTGTGACAGTGGTCATCGACCACGATCTGGCCGCGCTCGTTGACCTGCACACCGGTACCATCAGCCAGCAGGCCCTTGGTGGCGGCGCGGCGGCCAACGGCCACCAGCAGCTTGTCCACGGTCAGGATCTTGTCGCCTTCGCCGTCGGTGTAGCTGACGATGACTTCCTCACCCTTGATCTCGGTCTTGGAGACCTTGGCACCCAGACGGATGTCCAGACCCTGCTTCTTGAATTCCTTGGCGGCGACCTTGGCCACTTCGGCGTCGGCAGCGGCCAGGAAGTCCGGCAGGGCTTCCAGGATGGTCACTTCCGAACCCAGGCGCTTCCACACGCTGCCCAGTTCCAGGCCGATCACGCCG
>DALZZG010000092.1:0-5793 GCA_031987665.1 Stenotrophomonas sp.
GTAAGCCAGCAGATTTACAGTCTGCCCCCGTTGGCCGCTTGGGTATCCCTCCATTTCCACCCCTCTTTCGAGGACCTTGGCCTTACCGGTCAGGGGTGGGAGAGCCCGCTATTCTGGTGATTGCCCCCGATACTGTCAACAGAAATTTTCACATTTGTTGAAAATTCTTTGCGTATCGCAGACACCCCGCCAGGCTCGCGTTCACTCGCCCGGCATCTTCAGCTTTTCGTCGGCAAAAATGGCCACATGCGGCACACCATCGGCACCGATCCAGCCGCGGTACATGCCTTCGGTATTGAACGGCGTGGCGGCACGTCCATCCGACGACAGCACGATGGCGCCACCATCACCGCCGAGCGCCGGAATACGCTTGACCACCACGTCATCACCGGCCTGCGCGGGGCTTTCCTTCAGGTACTTCATGCGTGCGCAGATTTCGTGCGCCACCGACAGGCGGATGTAGTACTCGCCCCAGCCGGTGCCCGACACCGCGCACTGGTCACTGGCATAGGTGCCGGCACCGATGATCGGCGAATCACCCACGCGGCCGTAGCGCTTGTTGGTCATGCCACCGGTGGATGTGCCGGCGGCCAGCTTGCCTTCGGCATCCAGCGCCACCGCGCCCACGGTGCCGAAATGCTTGGCGGTTTCCAGGTCCACATGCGCCTGCCCAGCCGCCTCTTCCTTCAGCGCCCGCTGCAGCTGCTCCCAGCGCTTTTCAGTGCGGAAGTACGAAGGGTCCACCAGCTCCAGCTTCTGCTCGGCGGCGAACATCTCCGCGCCCTGCCCCACCATCATCACGTGCGGGGAATGCTCCATCACCGCGCGCGCGGCCAGGATCGGATTCTTGACCGTGTGCACGCCCGCCACGGCGCCGGCGCGCAAGGTGGCGCCATCCATCAGCGAGGCATCCAGTTCGTTCTTGCCGTCATGGGTGAACACCGCTCCACGACCGGCGTTGAAGGTGGGGTCGTTCTCCAGCACGGTGATGGCGGCGGTCACCGCGTCCATCGCCGGCTTGCCAGCCATCAGCGCCTTGTGGCCTTCGCGCAGCGCTTCGGTCATCGCCGTGCGCGCGGCACGCTCCTCTTCCGCACTGAAGCCCTTGCGCTCGACACCGGCGCCACCGTGGATCACCAGCAGCGGCGAGGCCGTCGCGGCCACCGCAGCCCCCGACGACAGTGAGGCCAGGCCCAGCAGTACCGCGGAAGTCAGCTTCATGGTTTCTCTCCAGATGTGAACCCTGATTCTAGGCACGCCAGGCGCTGGCTGAACAGCGCCCCGGGAAGACCTGATGCGGGCGGCCTGCCCCACCGATGGTGGTCCGGACATGAAAAGGGGGCCGAAGCCCCCTTTGCCTTCCCGTCCTGATGGCGGCCCCTCACTGCGGGCGCAGCTCCAGCTCGCCATCCACGACGCTGGCCATGGCGGTGAAGGCGGCGTTGTCCACCTTGAAGCCATCCATCGACAGCTGGCTGTTCTTGCCCACGCCCGTCACCGGGATGGAGCTGAATTCCAGCGGCTGCCCGTTGGCCAGACGCTCGGCGCTGCTGCGCGGCATCACCAGCCAGGCGTAGCCGTCGTCCAGCGAGTACACGCGGCCACGGCCATCGGCCTCCACGCACAGGGCGGTGTCCTCGTCCACGCCGATGCCGACCACGTCGCCCTCGCCCCGGTCCTGTGCGGCACGGGCAACGAAGACGATCAGCCGGCCCAGACGGTCGCGCTTGGCGAAGTGGGTGTCGGTGACCACGTTGGAGAGGTAGGGCATGGTCAGGAAGTCCTTGTCCATGGTGACCTCGCTGCCCATCGGATCGACCATGGCGGTGGGCGAGTTGACGCTGCCGCCATCCATCGCGCCATAGGCATAGGCACCCAGGATGGCCAGACCGGCGCTGGTGCCGCCGATCGGCTTGCCCGCCTGCACATGGGCATTGAGTGCTTCGTTGAGCTGGGTGCCCTTCCAGAACCTGATGTAGCGGGACTGGTCGCCACCGGCGATGAAGATGGCATCGGCACCACGCACCACGCGCAGCACGGCCGGGTCGTCGGCGGCCTTGCGGCTGTCGAAGACCAGCGTCTGCACCGAGGTGACGCCGCCGATGTCGTTGTAAAGCTCGTTCTGCAGCTCGTCGGCACCGGACGCGCGCAGGATGACGACGCGGCCATGACCGGCGCGCTCCACCCACCAGTGGAAGGCCTCGGGCACCCAGTCGCCGCCGCCCATCAGCATCATCGCCGCCTCGGTGTTGCCCGGGCGCGGTGCATCCAGGTTGCCCACCTCGTAATAGCGGTAGCCGGGCGAGGACAGACTGCGCACGCCATCGGCGCTGGCCGCACCGGCCATGCCGAGTGCCAGAAGCCCCAAAGCCACGCGTTTCAGCCACGAATTCCTGCGTGCCATACCACCCTCTCCCCGGTGATGCATGTAACCGCTTACAGCCCTAATGCCAGACTTTTCGGTAGTGGTCAAGCCCGTGAAAAAGGTGTTAGATGGCGTACCCCATTCACACTTTTCTGATAGGGGCAGCCGGCATTCTCTGAACGCCGCCAAGCAGTTTCCCGGAATACTTTTCATCAGAGAGCTGATTCATGCGCAAGCACGCAATGGTGGGTTCGATACAGCTGGCCCTGCTCGCGATGGCCGCCCCGGCCTTGGCCCAGAGCAACACCCAAAGCCAGCCACAGCAGTTGGATACCGTGCAGGTCACCGGCTCGCGCATTCCGCGCGCCCAGGTGGAAGGCCCGGCACCGGTCACCGTGGTGACCGCCGAGGACATCAAGTCGGCCGGCTTCACCAGCGTGCCTGACGTGCTGCGCGGCCTCAGCCAGAACAACGGCTACACCCAGGGCCAGCAGAACACCACCAGTGCGCAGTCCACGCCCGGTGCGCAGGCGGTTGACCTGCGCGGCCTTGGCCCGAACCACACACTGGTGCTGATCAATGGCCGCCGCACCGCGGACTTCCCGCTGCCGCTGAACGGCAAGAGCAACTTCACCGACATCGGCAACATCCCGCTGGGCATGATCGACCGCATCGAAGTGCTCACCGGCAGCGCCTCGGCCGTTTACGGCTCCGACGCGATGGCGGGCGTGATCAACTTCATCCTGAAGAAGTCCACCGATGGCACCACCATCGACTACCGCTACGGCGACACCAGCCGCGGCGGTGGTGAATCGCACGACCTCACCCTGACTACCGGCTTCGAGCAGGGCAACTTCAGTGGCATCGTCGGTGTGGAGCTGCAGAACCAGCGCCCGCTGTGGGGCACCCGCCGCAGCGTGCAGGACTCCACGCTGGATGGCCCGACCACGCGCAGCCGCCTGCCCTTCCTGACCGCGCGCCTGTACGACTGGGATGAGGACGTGGCCGTGGCTCCAGTCGGCGATTGCGCCGGACTGGCCGGCCTCAATGATGGCACCACCGTGCTGGCCGAAGACCGTTACGGTGAACCTTACTGTGGCAGCGAGCGCATCGCCGCGTACCGCACCATCCAGAATGAGCGCAAGGGCGCCACCGCCTACGGTTCGTTCGAGTACCGCTTCGGCGACAACCTGTCCTGGTTCGCCGATGCCCAGCTTGGCCGCCAGAAGGTCAAGCTGATGACCGGCAACGGTGGCAACTCCTATCCCAGCGACAACATGGGTTGGGAATTCCATGACCCGGCATCGACCGACAACGTGGACAAGATCTTCTACAACGAAGCCAGTGGCCGTTACGAAATCTGGCAGCGTCAGTTCAGCCCCGAGGAAGTCGGCAGTCTGCGCAACCGCATGAACACCACCACGCAGAAGACGCTGGCGCTGACCACCGGCTTCAAGGGCATGTTCGGCGAGAACTGGAACTGGGAAGCGGCGTACAACCATTCGCAGTACAAGGCCGACGTGGCGATGCCGCGCGTCAATGCCGCTGCAGCCAACCGCTTCTTCCTGGGCGAGCGGCTGGGCTATGACGATGACGGCTATGCCATCTACAACGCCGATCCGACGCGCCTGTTCTCCAAGCTGACGCCGGAGCAGGTCGCACCGCTGCTGGCCATGTCCACCTTCCATCCGGAAGCCAAGAACGACAACGTCAGCTTCACCGCCGATACGCCGGCGCTCTTCTCGCTGCCGGCAGGTGACGCAGGCTTTGCGGGCGTGCTTGAGTTTGGCCGCCAGTCCTACGAGATCAACCCGGACCCGCTGGCGACCACCGCCGAAGCCTACTACGGCCCGCAGTACGGCGATGGCAGTGGCAGCCGCAACCGCTGGAGTGCCGCAGGCGAGCTGCGCCTGCCGCTGACCTCCAACCTGCAGGCCAGCGTGGCCGGTCGCTATGACCGCTACAGCTTCAGCAACCGCCACCCGGGCAAGTTCACCTACAGCGCCGGCCTGGAGTGGCGTCCGTTCGACACCCTGCTGGTGCGTGGCTCCTACGGCACCGGCTTCCGCGCGCCGGACATGCATTACCTGTTTGCCGGTGATGACTACTACCGCAAGGTGTCCACGGATTACTTCCAGTGCCGCCAGGACGAGCCGGGCTTCAGCGATGGCGATTGCTGGGATGACGGCGGTTGGGATACCAACACGCTGGACATCTATGCCGGCAACAAGGATCTGGATGTAGAGACCAGCAAGTCGATCACCGCCGGTTTCGTGTGGTCGCCGGTGGCCAACTTCGACCTGGCCGTGGACTACTACAAGATCAAGGTGATGAACCAGGTGCAGTCGCAGGACCGCGAACTGCTGCGCATCACCGAAGCCAACTGCCGCCTGGGCGTGACCGATTCCGGCGCGACCGTGGACGTCAATTCGCCGACCTGCGTGGATGCACTGGCCCGCGTGATCCGCGATGCCGACGGCACCATCACCAGCGTCCACTTCGCGCCGATCAACATCGCCCGCGAAGAGACCTCGGGTGTCGATGTGACCGCCAACTACCGTCTGGAAACGACGGCTGCCGGCAATTTCGCCCTCACCGGCACCTACACCTGGGCACACCGCCACACCCGCCAGCTGTACCCGGGTGACCCGACCGAGGACATGCTGGACGTCAGCTTCAGCGACACCACCCTGCCGCGCGTGAAGTCCAACCTGGGCGTGAGCTGGGACAAGGGCGCATGGGGTGCCAGCCTGTTCGGCACCTATCTGGGCCGCGTCGCCAACTACGACAACGATGCCTGGACCGAGGCAACGTGGCGCTTCAACGCCGGTGCACGCTACGACATCACCGATCACCTGCGTGTGTCGCTTTCGGTCAACAACCTGTTCGACAAGATGCCGCCGAAGGATGCGACCTGGGCCGCGTACCCGTACTACAACACGTCGTGGTTCGATGCCATCGGCCGCAGCTACTTCGTGCAGGTTACCTGGAAGCTGGGCGGCAAGCCGCTGTAAGCCGCTGCTGCAGGTGTGAAAGTGACAAGGCCCGCCAATGGCGGGCCTTGTTGTTTGCGGACCTCTGTAGCCCGGGTAAGCGAAAGCGCACCCGGGGACTGGGCGGAGTGATGCACCGTTTGTGTTTGGTCTGCTGTGGTGTAGCCGATGGGCGTGTCGCTTCGATCATTCCCCGGGTGCGCTGCGCTTACCCGGGCTACGCAATCGCGGGGTCGCGACGAGGTGCTGTGTTGTTCTCCACAGATGGTGTGGAGATTGACGGGAGAATCGTGTGGATAAGCGTGCGTGCGCCTTGGGCTGCAAGGGTTTGCGGAGGGTGGTCAAAGTTTGACCACTGGGTTGTGGTGTGGGGTGGTGTTGCTTGCCCTCACCCCAACCCCTCTCCCGCTTGCGGGAGAGGGGCTCGAACCGTGA
>DALZZG010000093.1:0-5594 GCA_031987665.1 Stenotrophomonas sp.
CGATCAGGCGGCTGGCGGTGCGCTCGAAGGCGCCGGCCAGGCGGGTGCCGCTGTAGAGCAGCGGCGGCGCATCCTGCGCGGTGCACACAAGATTGACCTGCCGGTCGTACAGCTCGTCGATCAGGTTGACGAAACGGCGCGCGGCGTCTTCGTTCATGCGGTCGAAGTGCGGAATGCCACCGAGCAGCACGGTGTTGAACTCGCGCGCGATCTCGATGTAATCCGACGGCCCGCGCGGGCCCTCGCACAGCGCGGTGAAATCGAACCAGACGATGCTCTTGCCACGCCCGCGCACGGGAATCTTGCGGCCTTCGATCTCGATGTTGCCGGCGCGCGCATCGTCACCACCGCTGAGTTCCTTCCAGCGCCCGCCCAGCCACGCATCGCTGTCGGCCTCCAGCGGCGCACGGTAGACCGGCGAGCGGGTCAGCGCGCGCATGCGGTAGTCCTCGGTGCCTTCGGCGTACAGCTCCACGCAGTATTTCTGCAGCAGCGCGATGGCCGGCAGGAAGCTGTCGCGCTGCAGACCATCCTTGTAGAGGTTCTCCACCGCCGTGTTGGAGGTCGTCACAAGGGTGACGCCTTCGGCGAACAGGCGCTCCAGCAGCCGCGCCAGCAGCATGGCATCACCGATGTCGGTGACGAAGAATTCATCCAGCACCAGCACCCGCAGGTTGTTGCGCCACTCCTGCGCGATCTTCGCCAGCGGGTCGCTCTGGCCCTGGTGTTCTCGCAGACGCTCATGGATGCCACGCATGAACCGGTGGAAGTGGGTGCGGTACTTCTGCTCGATCGGCAGGCCGTCGTAGAACAGGTCCACCAGAAACGTCTTGCCACGGCCCACGCCGCCCCAGAAGTACAGGCCCTTCACCGGGTCGGGCTTCTTCCAGAAGGCGGACAGGCGGTCCAGCCAGCCGTCCTGCTCACCGTCCACCAGTGCGATGTGGATGCGGTCCAGCTCGGCCAGCGCGGGGTGTTGGGCAGGATCGTCGCGCCAGTCGCCACGGGCCACGCCGGCGGCGTAGCGTTGCGAGGGGGTCAATGCGTCCATGCCGCTCAGCTGCTGCTGTCGGGCAGCCAGCGCCGCACTTCATGCTGGATGGCACCGCGCAGGTCGATCAGCCGACGGTGGAAGAAGTGCGAGGTCTCGGGCATGCGCACCAGCTGCGGCGGCTTGTCCAGCGATTCCAGCCACTGGTACACGCCCTGCGCGTCCACCACTTCATCGGCGTCACCCTGCACCACCAGCCAGTTGGACGGCGGCTGTACCTGGCTGAAATCCCAGGTACGGCGGCCCACCGGCGGGGCAATGGAGATCAGCGCGTGCGGCATCAGCTCACCGGCGGCACGCAGCGACACATAGGCACCAAAGCTGAAACCGGCCAACCATAGTGCGCTGTCGGGCCGTTGGGCACGCACCCACGCCACCACCGCGCGCAGGTCGTCGGTCTCGCCCTCGCCGTTGTCATAGGAGCCCGCCGAACCACCGACGCTGCGGAAGTTGAAGCGCACCGTGGTGATGCCAAGGTCGCGCAGCGCGCGCGCCACCTGGGTGACCACCTTGTTGTGCATGCTGCCGCCTTCGATGGACAGCGGGTGGCAGATGACGGCAATGATGGGGCGCGGCGCGGCCTCGCCATCGGGCAGGTCAACGGCGACTTCCAGCGGCCCGACCGGGCCATCCAGGGTCAGCGTTGCCGATTCGTGGGGGAATGGGGGCGTTTGCATGCAGCCATAATACCGGCCCCGTCCGGCGGCTTCACCGCCTCATCCTTCACGGTAGCCAGAACGATGTATTTCCTGATCCTGAGCGTGGTCTGCAGCGTGCTGGTGTCGGTGTTGCTGAAGCTGGCACCACGCCGCGGCATCGATATCGCCCAGGCGGTGACCTGGAACTATCTGGCCGCCAGTGCGCTGGCGCTGCTGGTGCTGCGCCCTTCCCTGCAGTCGATGCAGGGGGCGCAGACACCATGGCTGGCATTGCTCGGGCTGGCCGTGGCGTTGCCCGGCATCTTCCTGGTGCTGGCGCGGGCCGTGCGCGAGGCGGGCATCGTCCGCAGCGACGTGGCGCAGCGGCTGTCCCTGCTGCTGTCGCTGGCCGCCGCCTTCCTGCTGTTCAGCGAACCGGCCAACGTCTGGAAACTGGCCGGGCTGGGGCTGGGCCTGCTCGCCATCGTCGGCGTCAGTGCGCGCAGCGGTGACACCACCGGCCACGGCAACAGCTGGGGCTGGCTGCTGGCGGTATGGGCCGGCTTCGCCCTGATCGACGTGATGCTCAAGCAGGTGGCGCTGGCGGGCACGCCCGCCACGTCCGCGCTGCTGGTGAGCTTTTCCATCGCCTTCGTGCTGATGCTGCTCTGGCAGCTGTGGCGTCACTACACCGGGCGCACGCGGCTGAGCCTGCGCAATCTCGGCTACGGCCTGCTGCTGGGCCTGATCAACTTCGGCAACATCCTGTTCTATGTGCGCGCGCACCAGGCGATGCCGCACAGCCCCGCCACCATCTTCGCCGGCATGAACATCGGCGTGGTCTGTCTGGGGGCGCTGGTGGGCATGCTGGTGTTCGGTGAGAAGACCAGCGTGATGAACCGCGTCGGGCTGGCCTTGGCGGTGCTGGCGATCGGGTTGATCGCCCGCGGGGCGCTTTAGGGAAGGGCAGGCCCTTACCCCTCCCCAGCCCTCCCCTTTGCTTCGCAAAAGGGAGGGGGCAACTCTCGTTTCGCCCTCCACCACCTGATCCTCAGGGATCAAACCCCAGCAGCAGCGGGTCGTGGTCGGAGCTGCGCCACGGGCCTTCGACGTTGCGGCCCTGATAGCCCGCGTCATCGGCCTCGTCGGCATTGGTGTGCCATTCGGCCGCACCCTTCAGGCGCTTTGCCATGCCCGGGCTCAGCAGGGCGTGGTCGAGGCGGCCGGTCAGGCCGTTGTAGACGTAGCTGTAGGGCTGCTCGACACCCGCCAGCTTGAACGCATCCTGCCAGCCATCGGCCTGCAGCGTGCGGATGGGGTCTTCCATCGCATAGGCATTGAAGTCGCCCAGCAGCACCATGTCCCTGCTGCCGCTGCCGGTCGGGTCGGTCTGCAGCCAGGCGTGCAGCTGGCGTGCCGATTCGACGCGGGTGGCGTTCCAGCAGCCCTGCCCATCCTGCTGGTCGGTGTCCGCGCCCACGGCTTCGGAGCAGCCCTTGGACTTGAAGTGGTTGGCCACCACCACGAACGGCGCACCCTTGGTCTTGCCTGTCACCCGGAACGCCTGCGCCAGCGGCACGCGGCTGCGCTCGCCGAACGGCTCGCGTTCCAGCACTGCCGGCTTGCCCACGGGCTGCACGCGCGAAGCGCGGTAGATGATGCCCACGCGGATCGGGTTGTCGCCCGGGCCTTTCTTCGCATCCACGAATTTCCAGTCACCCGCGCTGCCCGGTGCCTGGTTGATGGCACGCACCAGCTGGTCGATGGCCGAGCCCGGGGCATAGCCGTCGTTCTCCAGCTCCATCAGCGCGGCGACATCGGCACCGAGGCTGTTGATGGTGGTCACCAGCTTGGCCTGCTGCTTGGCCTGCTGCTCGGCGGTTTTGGCACCGCGCAGGGTCGGATAGCCACCGCCCTTGCCGTCACCGTTGAAGTAATTTTCCAGATTGAAGGCGGCCACATGCAGGCCACCCGGCACCGTCGGCACCGCCGGCCGCGGATTGCCGCCCACCTGCAGCGGTGCGGTCAGCTGCAGGCGGTAGCCGCCGTCATAACGCTGCTCGACGATGCCCTGCACCTGGCTCAGGGTGGCGCCGGTACGCAGCACCACGTCATCGGCCAGATATGGCACACCACCGGCGGCGCGCTTGTCGTTGGCATCGTCCAGACGCAGCCGGCGGCGCGCGTTGTCGGCGATCACCTCCTTCTGCGCGTCGCTGCCGGCGGCGGCCACTTCGCTGGGCTGCCAAAGGCGGCCACCGAAAGCAGCCGTGAGTTCGCCGTGGCGCTCCAGCTGCTCCTGCCCGGCCAGGGTCAGCGGCGCGGTGATGCGCACCTGCATGCCTTCCAGGGCTTCCCAGTTGGCGGGCACATCGCTGAGGTCGGTCACGGCCGGTGCCGGCCGCGTCTTCGCCGCTTCCACCGTGTCGGCCTGCAGCACGGTCAGGCTCGCCTGCCCGTCGCGGCCCGCGGCCTCTTCGCGCACGGTGCCGGTGATGCGCAGCCATTGGCCGGGCTGCAGCGGCTGATCGGCTGGCAGCTTGACGAACAGGCCATCGGAGGTGGCCGCATCGCCATCGCCCGCATCCTGCACATAGATGCCACCCAGGCCGGCACGCATATCGGCGGTCACCGCGCCTTCGATAATGACCTGCCTGCCTTCGTACGGGCTGCGCGCGTCGCTGCCCTGCACCTTGCCGATCGGCAGCACCGTCACGGGAGAAGCCGCCAGCGCCGGGCCGGCACACGCGGCGGCCAAGGCCAGGGCAAGAAGAGTGGGACTGCGACGCATGGGGTACTCCGATGGAAGCGGAAACGAAAAGCGCCGCCTGGTCGAGGCGGCGCTGGGTATTGTGCAGCAGCCAAGGTTGCTGCCAAGCGTCAGGCGGAAGCCTTACTTGAGGTTGGACAGCATCCAGTCAACCGTGGCGTGGATCTGCTCCTCGCTCAGGCCGGCATTGCCGCCCTTGGGCGGCATCACGCCACCATCCGGGCCGGTGAAGCCGTCGATGGCATGCTTGTAGAGCGTTTCCTTGCCCTGTGCGATGCGGGCATCCCAGTGGCTGTGGTCCAGCGTCGGCGCCAGGCCCACACCCGTGGCATGGCAGGCTGTGCACAGGCTGTCGTAGATGACCTTGCCGTCCAGCGTGCCGCCGTAGGCACCGCTGGCCGCTGCCGCTGCGGCGGCTGCTTCGGCCGCGGCCGCCTGCGCCGATGCACCGGTGGCACCGGCATAGACCGCGCCGATGGGCGCGATGCGCTGCTCGAGGCGCTTGGTCGCCGCAGGCGAGACTTCCTTCGGAATGGAGTGCTGCAGATACGCCGCGAAAATGATCAACCCGATCGTGACGATGGCCAGAACGGCGATCACGATGGAAAAGCGCTTGAGAAACTCCAGATCGTAATTCCGCACGTCTCTGCACCCCAGGCGAGTAGTCGATGGACTATGGCTGTCGGCGAGTATAGACCAGCCGGAGCCACTGGCCGCAACGGTTCCGGCAAAGGACACGTGTGGCAACGCACCATCCCCTGCGGTGTCCACCCCCGATGGGTAGCTCAGGTTTCGACCGGTGCGCCTGCCGCGCGCAGGCACAGCGCGCCGATGGCCTGTACCAGATGTTCGCCATCGCGCAGGCCTTCGCGACTGGGAGCGGTGGGGCCGACCAGCGCCTCGGTGAAGGCGCCGACGATGCAGGCCGCGCTGACGTCCAGGTCCTGCGGCGGCAGCTGGCCGGCACGGATGCCGTCATCGAGGATGCGCTTGAACACGTCACCGAACAGCCGCCGGCAACGGATGCGCTCGGCTTCCACGTCCGGGTCCACCGGCTCGGCGATGAAGGCATAGGCCAGCCCGGGGCCGGCCATGGCGCGGCGCACGAACGAGGCCACCGCCCGCTGCAGCCGCT
>DALZZG010000094.1:0-5460 GCA_031987665.1 Stenotrophomonas sp.
TGCTGTTGGGCGGCTCGGCCACCACGCGCAGGCCCGTGTCGCCCACCGGACGCGCCAGCGCGTCGGCGCCGCTGCCCAGCTCCGCGCTGCCCTTGGAGAGGATGTTGAAGCTGCCCTGGCGCAGGCCCAGGTAGGCGCTGGAGGGCGTGTTGATGCCGTCGAACACGGTGGTCAAGCGGGTCATCGGCTGGCGCACGTAGGCCACGGCCTGCTTGTCGCCCAGCATGACCGGTGCGGCCAGCCCCAGCCGCGGCGCATTGCCGTCGCGCACCACGCGCGCGACCGGCTTGCCTTCGGCCATCGCCTGCTCCAGCAGCGCCAGACGGGCATAACCGAACGCCGCCGGGTCGGCATAGGCCTCGTCCAGCGACGCCAGCAGCACCGTGGTGTCTTCCACGCCGTTCCACTTGTCACGGATGGCCAGGGCACTGGCGCTGGCGTCACCGCTGGCCAGCGCGGCCTTCACCGGTGCCAGTTCCAGCTGCTTGCCGAACTGGGCCACCTGCGCGGCCAGCGCCTTCTGCACGCCGTCCACCGCCTGGTCGCGGGACTGTTCCAGCGTGGTGCTGGTGTCCGACTGCATCCATTGGTCCACCGCGCTCCAGCCGAACCAGCCGGCCAGCAACAGCAGCACTACCGCCAACAGTGGTGTTGAACGCCCCAGCGCGATGCGCGGGCGCCCATCGTTCTTTTGACTCATTGTGTTTTCCCCTGTCAGCGCACCCCGGTGTGGCCGAATCCACCCGTTCCTCGTGTGCTGTCCACGAAAGTATCCACCACTTGGAGGCTCACGCGTGCAATCGGCATCACCACGAGCTGCGCGATGCGGTCGCCCGGCTCGATGGTGAAGGCCTCACGGCCACGGTTCCACACGCTGATCAGCAGCGGCCCTTGGTAGTCCGCGTCGATCAGGCCGGTGCCATTGCCCAGCACGATGCCGTGGCGGTGGCCCAGCCCCGAGCGCGGCAGCACCACCGCGCACAGGCCGGGATCCGCGATATGAATGGCGATGCCACTGGGCAGCAGCGCGGCATCGCCCGGCTCCAGCGTCAGCGGCGTTTCAACGGCCGCGCGCAGATCCATGCCGGCGCTGGCCTCGGTGGCGTAGGCCGGCAGCGGCCAGGCGTCTCCAAAGCGGGGGTCCAGCAGTTTCACCTGCAGCGGCTGCAGCGCCTTGTCCATGCTCATGCCTCCAGTCGTTCTGCGATCAGGTCCAGCAGCTGCTCGGCCAGCTGGGTCTTGGCGGTGCCCGGGAACTCCCGCTCGCCACCGTTCCAGTAGGCGATGGCGGCGTTCTGGTCGCTCTCGAACCCATTGCCGGCGATGCCCACCTGGTTGGCGATGATCAGATCCAGGTGCTTGTCGGCCAGCTTGCCACGCGCATATTTCTCCACGTCGTGGGTTTCGGCGGCAAAACCGACCACCAGCTTCAGTGCCTGCTCCTGCGCGGCCACTTCGGCCAGGATGTCGGCGGTGCGCACCAGTTCCAGCGTCAGGGTCTGGCTGCCGGCCGTTTTCTTCAGCTTCTGCGGGGATACCTGACGCGGCGTATAGTCGGCCACGGCGGCGGCACCGATGTAGACATCCGCTGGCAATGCGGACAGCACCGCCTCGCGCATCTGCGCGGCAGAGCGCACGTCGATGCGCTGCACGCCCGCTGGCGTGGCCAGCTGCACCGGGCCGCTGACCAGCACCACCTGCGCGCCTTGTCGCGCAGCGGCGGCGGCCAGCGCATAGCCCATCTTGCCGCTGGAACGGTTGCCGACATAGCGCACCGGGTCCAGGTCTTCATAGGTCGGCCCGGCACTGATCAACACCCGCAGGCCGTTCAAGCGGCCGGGTTTGGCCGGCGCCTGCGGTGCCAGGTTGCCTGCCAGCGCGGCAATGATGGCTGGCGCCTCGCTGACCCGGCCGGGGCCGGACTCGCCTTCGGCCAGCGGGCCATCTTCCGGCCCGATCACCTGCACCCCGCGCTCGCGCAGCACGGCCATATTGGCCTGGGTGGCCGGGTGCAGCCACATACGGTGGTTCATCGCCGGGCATACGGTCAGCGGTGCGGTCGTGGCCAGGCACAAGGTGGTGACCAGATCATCGGCATTGCCGTGCGCCAGCCGCGCCAGCAGGTCGGCGGTGGCCGGGGCGATAACGATACGGTCGGCCCAGCGCGCCAGTTCGATATGGCCCATGGCCTGCTCGGCGGCGCTGTCCCACAGCGTGGTGCGGGTGGGATGGCCGGACAGCGCCTGGAAGCTCAGCGGCGTGACGAACTGCTGCGCCCCCGCCGTCATCGCCACCTGCACGCTGGCACCGGCATCACGCAGGCGGCGCACCAGCTCCAGCGACTTGTACGCGGCGATGCCGCCGCCGACGCAGAGCAGCAGCTTCTGTCCTTCCAAAGGTCGGGAAGTAGGGGAAACGGCGGTCACGGGGAGAATTTCCTAGGTACAGAAGAATGATTAGCTTAACCGAAGGGTTCGGTGTGACTGATCCTGCTTTTGGCTGATGACGGTGAATCTGGGACTCATGCACATCCGTCATTGGCCCGCCGCTGAACGCCCGCGTGAAAAGCTGCTGACACGCGGTGCCAGCGCGCTGTCCGATGCTGAACTGTTGGCTATCTTCCTGGGCTCAGGGCTACGCGGGCGTGACGCGGTGCAGACCGCGCGTGAACTGCTGCAGGGCCATGGCCCGCTGCGGGCCCTGCTGGAGCGCAGCCCGGCCGCCCTGGCCGACTTGCCCGGGCTGGGCCCGGCCCGTGCCTGCCAGCTCAGTGCAGCGCTGGAGCTGGGCCAACGTTACCTGGCCGCCGCCCTGGAACGCGGCCAGGCCCTGACCGACCCTGCGGCCGCCGGGCGCTACTTCGCGCAGCGGCTGCGTCACCGCCGCTGTGAGGTATTTGCGGTGCTGTTCCTGGACACCCGTCACCGGGCGCTCGCCTTCGAGGAGTTATCCACAGGTACGGTAGACAGCGCCGAAGTGCACCCCCGCGAGGTTGTCCGCAAAGCCTTGGGCCACAACGCGGTGGCGGTGATCGTTGGCCACAATCACCCCTCGGGCAATCCTGAACCGTCAGCCGCCGACCGGGCCATCACCGAGCGCCTGCGGCAGGCACTGGCACTGGTGGACATCCGCCTGCTGGACCACTTCGTGATCGGCGATGGCCCTCCGCTGTCCTTGGCGGCGCGTGGTTGGCTCTGACTGGCCCAGAGCCAGTTTTCTGACTTTTTGACATTCCTGAGCCCCACCTGCGGCCCGGCGGGGCGGCCTCGCCGAAGGTCAGGTAAAATGGTCAGTTCCGCGCTTCAAGCAGAATAGTCACGTGAAACCCCAACTCCGCGCCCTCATCGGCCAAGGCATCGAAGCCTTGCGCGCCAACGGCACCCTGCCTGCCGACACCCTGCCGCCGGATTTCGTGGTCGAACGACCCAAGACCCGCGAACACGGTGATTTCGCCACCAACGCCGCCATGCTGCTGGCCAAAGCCGCGCGCAGCAATCCGCGCGCCTTGGCACAGGCCTTGGTTGCCGCGTTGCCGGCCAGCGACGACATCGCCAATGTCGAGATCGCCGGCCCCGGCTTCATCAATTTCAAGCTTGCGCCGGTGGCCTACCAGCGCGAAGTGGTCAGCGTGCTCAAGGAAGCCGAGGACTACGGCCGCAACCTCAGCGGCAACGGCCGCAGCGTCGGCGTGGAGTACGTGTCGGCCAACCCGACCGGCCCGCTGCATGTCGGCCACGGCCGCGCCGGTGCCATCGGTGACTGCATCGCCCGCGTGCTGGAAGCCAACGGCTGGAACGCCAAGCGCGAGTTCTACTACAACGACGCCGGCGTACAGATCGAAAACCTGGCCAAGTCGGTGCAGGCGCGTGCGCGCGGCTTCAAGCCGGGCGACGAACAGTGGCCCACCGAGGCCTACAACGGCGAATACATCGGCGACGTGGCCAAGGCCTACCTGCTGGGCCAGACCGTTGACCTGGAAGGCAGCCAGATCGTCGGCGCCAAGGATGCCGAGAACCTGGAAGAAATCCGCCGCTTCGCGGTGGCCTACCTGCGCAACGAGCAGAACCTGGACCTGGCCGCATTCGGCGTGGATTTCGATATCTACTTCCTGGAAAGCTCGCTGTACAAGGACGGCAAGGTTGCCGAGACCGTGCAGCAGCTGGTCAGCTCCGGCCACACCTACGAGGAAGGCGGCGCGCTGTGGCTGCGCTCCACCGACTTTGGTGACGACAAGGACCGCGTGATGCGCAAGTCCGACGGCACCTTCACCTACTTCCTGCCGGACGTGGCCTACCACCTGAGCAAGTGGCAGCGCGGTTACGAACGCGCCATCACCGAACTCGGTGCCGACCACCACGGCTCGCTGGCACGCGTGCGCGCCGGCCTGCAGGCGCTGGACGTGGGCATTCCCAAGGGCTGGCCGGAATACGTGCTGCACCAGATGGTGACGGTGATGCGCGGCGGCGAGGAAGTGAAGCTGTCCAAGCGTGCCGGCAGCTACCTGACCCTGCGCGACCTGATCGACGAAGTGGGTGCCGATGCGGTGCGCTGGTTCCTGATCGCGCGCAAGCCGGATTCGCAGCTGACCTTCGACATCGACCTGGCCCGCCAGCAGAGCAGCGACAACCCGGTGTTCTACGTGCAGTACGCGCATGCCCGCGTCTGCTCGCTGCTGCGCCAGGCGCAGGAGAAGGGCCTGGACTACAAGCAGGCCGATGGCCTGGCCGCGCTGTCGCAGTTGGGCGACGAACTGTCGCTGGAACTGATGAACGAAATCTCCCGTTACCCGGAAGTGGTGGAAGCGGCGGGTATCGCCCTGGAACCGCACCAGATCGCGCAGTACCTGCGTGAATTGGCACACGCTTTCCACACGTGGTATCACGGCACTCCCGTACTGGTGGATGATGCGGGCGAACGCAATGCCAAGCTTGCCCTGGCCAGCGCCGCACGACAGACCCTGGCCAACGGCCTGAGCATCCTGGGCGTAAGTGCCCCGGAAAAGATGTAAGTCGAGGAGACGTAGTAGACATGGCAGCACGACGCGGCAAAAGCCAGGCACGGCGCAACAACGACAACGGCACCCCGGGTTGGGTGTGGCTGGTTGCCGGCGTGGCGATTGCGGCCGTGGTGTTCCTGGCGGCGCCCAACCTGTTCAAGAAGGACGGCGACGGCTTCCTGCGCGTGGGCCCGCAGCCCAACCCGGACGCACAGCCGGCGCCGGTTGCCGACGCCGACGTGGACGCCGGTGTGGAATCGAACAAGCCAGCCACTCCAAGTGCCGCCAAGGCCGAGGACAAGCCAGCCACCCAGTACGACTTCTACACCTTGTTGCCAGGCACCGAAGTGCAGATGTCCGACGCTGAACTGGCCGCCAGTGCCAAGGCCGAGGAGCAGCGCCGTGCTGCCGCTGCCCGCGCAGCGGCCGCGGCAACGCCAGCCACAGCGCCGACCGAAGCGCAG
>DALZZG010000095.1:0-5433 GCA_031987665.1 Stenotrophomonas sp.
TTCATCCACTTCGCACTGATCGTCGAATCGTTGCGATAGTGTTAACAGGCCCTAGACTGTATTCACTATTCCGGCGCCCGGCGCCGTTGCACGGACCTGATTGCTGCCCATGTTGCCCAGATTCTGGTGGTCGCCGTTGTTGTGTGTCGGGCTGCTGGCCTGCAATCCGCAGTCGCAGGACAAGAAGCCGGTGACCGACCCCGCCGTGGCGCTGGCTGCCGATGGCGACCACATGGTGTCGATCAACGCGGCCGACATTCTGCCGCCGGTCGCACCGGTCGTGCCTGCCAAGGACCGCGAGTGGTCGGCGCTGACGCTGGAGAACGGCAAGGCATGGGTCAGCTGTGACACCGACTACGGTGCCGAGAACGGTGACGGCACGCAGCTGGAGGCGCTGGACCGCAAGGCGCTGGATGCCGCGCTGGAGCCGTGTCGCGAGCGTGGCCTGCTGCGCGTGCGCTACATCGGTAAGATCAACCCGTCCTTCGCCGCGCTGGTGGAACGGCTGGCGGTGGTGGCCGATGCCAAGAAGATCAGCAAGCGCATCCTCGATCTGGATTCCAGTGGTGGCCAGGTGGAAGCGGCCATCGTCGCCGGCGACAGCATCGGTGAAGCCGGCTGGACGATCTGGGTGCGCGAAGGCTCCATCTGCCACAGCGCCTGTGTGTTCGTGCTGGCGGCAGGCGACAACCGGCTGATCTCCGGCAAGGTCGGCATCCACCGCATGATGCGCATCAGTTCCACTGCCACGTCGCGTGCGGAATTGAACAAGGAACTGCACGAGGTCTACGACAACGTGAAGGATTACCTGCAGCGCAATGGCGTGGCGGTAGGCGTGGCCGACCTGATGATGACCGTGCCCAACCGCAGCGTGCGCCTGCTGACCACCGAGGAGTTGAAGCAGTACGGTCTGGACGGCACCAACGCGGTGCAGGACGACCTGGAGCGCATCAAGCAGATGCGCAAGTGCGGTGATGATTTCGTGCGCCGCAAGGATGCCTTCCTGATCGCGTTCGACCGTGACTGCAAGGTGGAAGGCGCGGATCTGGAAACGGTGAACGGCTGCGGGCAGGCACTGAAGGAGCGCTTCGGTTTCCCGGATGAAACATGTCCGGATGAAAGCCCGCTGTCGGAGATCGACATGGCGTCGCTGGCGCCGGCACCTGCGGCCGCACCAGCGACGGATGCGGCAACGACGGCGGCAGATGTGCACGCGCAGGAACTGAATACGCAAAGGCACACGCAGTGATCGGCAAAGCTGCACGGAAGGTGTAGTGCGGCGGCCGTTTTCGTGCTTGCATGATGGCTCTTTCGACTGAAACACGATGGAGCTGGTCATGCGTCACTGTGGTCTGTTGATGGCGTTGTCCCTTGTTACCGGCGGTGCAATGGCGCAGGCGGCAGCCCCCGCGCCGGCCGCCAAACCCGCCGCAGCGCCGACGGCGGCGGCACCTGCCGCCAGCGCGCGGCCCGCGCAGACGCTTACTGCGGCGCAGCAGGCGCAGGTTGCGCAGCAGGACCAGCAGATGACCCAGGCCGCCACGCGCGTCGCCCAGCTGGTGGATGGCAGCAAGACCGCCGAAGTGTGGGACGGTGCTTCGTCCGTCACCCGCAAGGCGGTTACCCGCGACCAGTTCGCCACCAACGTCAACGGCGACCGCGCCAAGCTGGGTGCGCTGGTGTCGCGCGGCAAGCCTTCGATCACCCGCGTGCAGTACCCGGCGGGTTCGAGCGTGCCGGAAGGCATCTACCTCAACGTCAGTTTCCCGACCCGCTTCGCCAACAACGCGCAGCCGGTCCGTGAGCTGGTGTCGTTCCGTCTGGACGAGGACAAGGTGTGGCGCGTGTCGGGTTACAGCGTGCGTGCGGCCACCAACTGAGTGGGTTTGAGTAACACCCGCCCAACCCTTCGCGACGCGAAGGAGCGGGAGCAGGAAACAACGGCTCGTGCATTCCCCCCTCCCTTTGCCGCAGGCAAGGGGAGGGCCGGGGAGGGGTTGCTTCGGCTTTCCTGGAAGTTTTCCTACAAGCAGCACCAACACCCATCCCGCACTTCCTGATCCAGATCAATGAATTCTTACTGACGTCCCCCTACGCTCGGCGCACTGTGTGAACGCGGAGCCGAGATGCGCAAGGTGGATGTACTGGTGGTGGGAGCGGGCCCGGCAGGGTTGAGCCTGGCGCGGAGCCTGGCCGACAGTGGCCTGTCGCTGGCGATCGTGGAGCAGCAGCCCGCCGCCGCGTTGGCCGAGCCAGCCTTCGATGGGCGCGAGATCGCGCTGACCCACGCATCGCGCCAGATCATGCAGGCCATGGGCCTGTGGCAGCGCATCGCCCCTGCGGAAATCTCACCGCTGCGCAGTGCGCGCGTGATGAACGGCAGTTCGCCTTTCGCGCTGGGCTTCGCCGCCGAACGCGAGAACGTGGAGGAGCTGGGCTGGCTGGTGCCCAATCACCTGATCCGTCGTGCCGCATGGGAGGCCGTGCAGGGCCAGGAAAATCTGGAGCTGCTGGATGGCACCTCGGTCACCGCCATTGAAACCGGCCCTGCCGCGAACGTGGTGACACTGGCCGATGGCCGCACGCTGGTGGCGCGTCTGGTGGTGGCTGCCGACAGCCGTTTTTCGGCGACGCGGCGGATGATGGGCATCGGCGCGCAGATGCGTGACTTCGGCAAGTCCATGCTGGTCTGCCGCCTGCAATGCGAGCGTTCGCACAAGCAGGAAGCCTGGGAGTGGTTCGGGTATGGGCGCACGCTGGCCATGCTGCCGTTGCCACGCAACCAGGCATCGGCGGTGATCACGATGCCGCCGCAGCAGATCCAGGAACTGATGACGATGGACGACGCCCGCTTCGGCGAGGCTGTCACCGGCTTCTTCGAGCGTCGTCTGGGGCAGATGCAGCCGGTGAGCACCCGCCATGCCTATCCGCTGGTGGGCGTGTATGCCAAGCGCATGGTCGGGCCGCGCTACGCGCTGGTGGGGGATGCGGCGGTGGGCATGCACCCGGTGACCGCGCATGGCTTCAATTTCGGTCTGCAGAGCCAGCAGCGCCTGAGCGCGCTGATCAACGAGGCCGCCGACAACGGCGCCGACTTCGGCGGGAGCAGTCTGCTGGCCCGCTACGAGCGGGGCCACCGGCTGGCGACGCGGCCGCTGTACGAGGCCACCAACGCCATCGCCTCGCTGTACAACGACAGCCGCCTGCCGGCGCGCCTGCTGCGCGGTGCGGCCCTGCGCGCTGCGCACGGGCTGGTCCCGTTCAGGAAGATGATCGCCGGCCACCTGACCCAGCGCATGGCCTGAGCGAACCTGCAGCCGTCAGGTGAGTCGCGGCACCGGGGGGCGTCCGGTGGTGGCGTGACGAGGTGCCGGAGAGGCCGCCGAGGGGCCCACGTTCCATGCGGTGCCGCGATTCACCTGACGGCTGCGGGTGGGGCACCCGGCAGGCTCAGCCGGCGGCGAGCACGCGGATGCGCACGTCGCCCAGCTCGACCTGCTGGCCCGCGCGGATCTTGCAGGCCTTGCGCAGTTCGACCTCGCCGTCCACGGTGACATGGCCTTCGCCGATGATCATCTTGGCCTCGCCGCCGCTGGCCACCAGGTCGGTGAGCTTGAGCAGCTGCTTCAGTTCCACGTACTCGCGGTCCAGTTCAAAATCGATGGTCTGCATGGGGTTCAGGGTGAAAAACCGGGCGCCATTGTGCGCCAACGGGAGCCGGGCCGGGGCACCGGCGTGGCCGGGGGTGTGGTTGCCAGCTGAACGGGAATCGACTGCCCCGCGACAGCAGGGGGGTCTTGGGCGCACAATATGCGTCTTTTCGCCCGCCCGTTCGCGGCGGTGCCCCCGGAGTTTCCATGTCCCAAGAATCCCCCGCGCCGCTGCTGTTTGCAGATCTCGGCCTGTCAGAGCCTGTGATGAAAGCGGTGGCCGACGTCGGTTACGAGACCCCGTCGCCCATCCAGGCCGCCACCATTCCGGCGATGCTGGAAGGCCGCGACGTGCTCGGCCAGGCGCAGACCGGTACCGGCAAGACCGGTGCCTTCGCGCTGCCGGTGCTGTCCAACATCAACCTTTCCGCCACCAAGCCGCAGGTGCTGGTGCTGGCCCCCACCCGTGAGCTGGCCATCCAGGTGGCCGAGGCGTTCCAGAGCTACTCGGTGGCCATGCCCGGTTTCCGCGTGCTGCCGGTGTACGGCGGCCAGCCCTATGGCCAGCAGCTGTCGGCGCTGCGCCGTGGCGTGCATGTCGTGGTGGGCACCCCCGGCCGCGTCATCGACCATCTGGACCGCGGCACGCTGGACCTGTCCGAGCTGAAGACGCTGGTGCTGGACGAGGCCGATGAAATGCTGCGCATGGGCTTCATCGACGATGTCGAGGCCGTGCTCAAGAAGCTGCCGGAAACCCGCCAGGTCGCGCTGTTCTCGGCCACCATGCCGCCGCAGATCCGGCGCATCGCGCAGACCTACCTGCGCGACCCGGTGGAAGTGACCATCGCTTCCAAGACCACCACCTCGGCCAACATCCGCCAGCGCTACTGGTGGGTCAGCGGCATGCACAAGCTCGATGCGCTCACCCGCATCCTGGAAGTGGAGCCGTTCGACGCGATGATCATCTTCGCGCGCACCAAGGCCGGCACCGAGGAGCTTGCCGAAAAGCTGCAGGCCCGTGGTCTGGCCGCGTCGGCCATCAACGGCGACATGCAGCAGGCCCAGCGCGAGCGCACCATCGGCCAGCTCAAGGAAGGCAAGCTGGACATCCTGGTCGCTACCGACGTGGCCGCGCGCGGACTGGACGTGGAGCGCATCAGCCATGTGCTGAACTACGACATTCCGTACGACACCGAAAGCTATGTGCACCGCATCGGCCGCACCGGCCGTGCTGGCCGCAGCGGTGAGGCGATCCTGTTCGTCACCCCGCGCGAGAAGGGCATGCTGCGCCAGATCGAGCGCGCCACCCGGCAGCCGATCGAGGAGATGCAGCTGCCGAGCGTGGATGCGGTCAACGACCACCGCGTCACCAAGTTCATGGAGCGCATCAGTCAGGCGCTGTCGGCTGGCGATACCGATTTCTACCGTGACCTGGTGCAGCGTTACGAGAACGAGAACAATGTGCCGGCGGTGGAGATCGCCGCTGCGCTGGCCAAGCTGCTGCAGGGCGATACGCCGTTCCTGCTGGCGCCGCCGGTGCGCGAGCGCCGCGAGCCGCGCGCTGACCGTCCGGAACGCGCGCCGCGTGACGGTGGTTTCCCGCGCAGTCGTGACGAGCGTGGCGAGCGTCCGTCGCGTTTCGAGCGTGGTCCGCGGCATGACGATGGCGAGCGTGGCCCGCGTCCGCCGCGTGCCGAAGGCGAGTTCGAGCAGCGTCCGCGCCGTGAGATGCCGCCGCGCAGCGCGCCGGAGTTCGGCATGGAAACCTACCGCATCGAAGTCG
>DALZZG010000096.1:0-1443 GCA_031987665.1 Stenotrophomonas sp.
TGGAGGTTGGTTGTGGGAGGCTTCCCCCCATCCGCCCTTCGGGCACCTTCCCCCGCATGCGGGGGAAGGGAATATGCCGAAAGCTCAGCGGCTGGGAACAACTGCGCGAACAGCTCTGCCAGCGCGCCAACATCGCCTGCTTCGACCGGTGCGCTGCCGATACGCTGCAGGCCCAGCGCGAGGCAGCGCTCGTATTCGCGGTAGCGGCGCAGGTAGAGCAGGCCGTTCTCCCATGCCAGTGGTGACTGCTCGGTTTCCACGCGGTTATCCACGACTGTGGATATCCAGCGCGATGCGGTCAGCGCGTTGATCCATGCCTCGGGCGATGGCCATTCCACGGGCGCGTCCACCAGCCGCTGCGGCTGCGCGGGATCGAAACCAGCGTGGCCCTGCGATACCGCCAGCGATGCCAGCGCGGCGGCGGCCAGCACGGTGTCCGGTGTTTCCGGATCGAGGCGGCGAAGGCTCTGCGCCAGCGCGTGGTCGAGCGGGCGCAGCGCGCCGCTGCGGTTCAGGGCCTGCAACAGGCTCATGCGTGGCCCTCCAGTCGTGCCAGCAGTTGCGCCTGGCCTTCCGGGCCGCCGGCGAACAGTTGATCCACCGCATCCACCAGTTCCGGCGCGAAACTGTGCGCATACAGGCCCGGCGATGGCGTGCGGCTGGCATCCAGACCACGGCAGAACAGGTAGCGGATGCCGCCGAAATCGCGCGCGTAGTCGTAGCCCGCGCCGATGCGGAAGCGCAGCCAGCGGTGCAGCGCGACGGTATAGACCAGCGCCTGCAGGTCGTACTCGCTGTGGCGCATGGCCGCATCGAGCTGGGCCGGTGTGTAATCGGGCAGGCGGTTGGACTTGTAGTCCAGCACGTACCAGCGCCCATCGCGCACATAGGTCAGGTCGATCTTGCCGGTCATCAGGCCTTCCAGCTGCCGGCGCAGGCCGAAGCCGTTGCGCCCGCGCACCACGCCATGCGCATGCAGCACGCGCAGCAGGGCCGGCACCGTGGTGGGCTGCATGGCGAAATGGAACTCAATTTCGGCGCGGCGTTCGCCTTCGCCCAGCGAATGCAGGGCGCCGCCTTCGGGCAGGGTCACGGTGAGGGTCTGGCCGATCAGGCCGGTCAGCAGGGCGACGCCGTCGGCAATGGCCGCTTCCTCATAGCCATCGTCGCGCAGCGCCTTGGCGATGATCTCCGCCTGCCCGGGCGGCGGCGCATCGCCCGCCTGCCAGCCCTGCCACGCGGCGAAATCGGTGTGCTCCAGCGCCGCATGCAGCACGTTGCCGAAACGGCTGCCGGCGAAACGCGGATCAAAGGCGTCCTGCGGTGCTTCGGCGGCATCGGCAACCGTGGGTTCGTCCTCCAGCGTCACCTGCTGTGGTTCGTCGGCGGCACCGCCGCTGTCCTCGGTGGCGGCCGCCGAGGTGTCGTGGCCCCCGTCGGCAT
>DALZZG010000096.1:1453-5256 GCA_031987665.1 Stenotrophomonas sp.
GCATGGGCGAGCTGGGTGAAGCTGTAGACCCACCAGTCGTGGGGCACCACGCGACGCACCTGCCGCACGGCAGGCAGTGCCTGTTCGCGCTCGGCGGGCAGGCGCGGCGGCAGCCGGCCTTCCGCCGGTGCGTCGGTCACGTCGATGTCGGCGTGTTGCTCCAGCGCGGCCATGTCGTCCAGCATCGGCCCGAGCCGTGACGACGCCAGACCCACAAGACCGCCACCGGCCACCCACAAGGCGTGCCTGGCGCGGGTCAGGCCGACGTAGAGCAGGCGCGCGGATTCGGCGGCGTCATCGGCACTCACATTCTGCCCAACCTGCTTCCAGCCATCGTCTTCCTTGTTGATCTTCCAGTGCAGCACACGCTGCGCACCGTCATGGACGACGCGGAAGCTGCCGGAATCCGGCGCACTGGTGCCGATGCCGACGAACGGCAGATACACCAGCGGGTATTCCAGGCCCTTGCTCTTGTGCAGAGTGATGATCTGCACGCGGCGTGCGTCCGATTCCAGACGCAGCAGCTGGGCTTCATCGTTCTCGTCGGCCTGGGCGATACGTACCTGCAGCCAGTCGAGCAGGCCGTGCAGGCCGATGTTGCGGTTGCTGGCTTCCTGCAGCTGTTCGGCCAGCTGCAGGTAATTGGTGAGGCGGCGCTCGCCATCGACCAGCGACAGCAGGCGTTCGGCCTGTTCGGCGCACAGGTCGGAGAGCAGCGCGAGCACGCCGCCGCGCAGCCAGCGCTCGCGCCATTGCGTGAGGCGTTCGACATGGCTGTGCATGCGTGCGCCCTCGCCCTCCATGGCGGCGATGTCGGCGGCGCTTTGGCCCAACAGTACGGTGCCCAGCGCGGCGCGCAGGCGCCCATCGTCCGCCGGTTGCAGCAGGGCAAGCAGCAGCAGGCGCAGTTCGTGCGCCTCGTTGCTGGCGAACAGGCTCTGCTTGCCAGCGGCCACCGCGGCGATGCCCACCGCCGCCAGTGCCTGCTGGATGCGCGCGGCATCCTTGTGCGAACGCACCAGCACGGCGATGTCGCCCGGCTGCACCGGCTTGCCATCGACCAGCGCGCGGCCGTCGCGGGCGGCGCTCAGCACCCTGTGGATATCGCTGACACAGGCCAGCGTGGCGGCAGCGCGCGAGGCGTCGGCCTTCAGTGGCTTGCCGTCCTCATCGCCTTCGATCCGGCACACGGTCAATGCCGGCGCGGGCTGCCCGTCGAACAGGTAATCGGCATCGACGCGCGTGCTGCCGGGCAACACCGGCTCGAACTGGATGCGCGCGTCGAGAAAGGCGTGGTTGCCGGCGTTGTCGTACAGGGCCTGGATGGCGCGCAGCACGCCGGGGCGCGACCGGAAGTTGCGGTCCAGCGCGGGCGCGGCTTCGGCCAGCGCCTTGGCCTGCAGGTAGGTGTGCACGTCGCCGCCACGGAAGCCGTAGATGGCCTGCTTGGGATCGCCGATCAGGAACAGCGCGGCGTCACCGCCTTCCTGCGGCGCGAAGATGCTGCGGAAGATGTCCCACTGGCGCGGGTCGGTGTCCTGGAACTCATCCACCAGCGCGAAGCGGTACTGCGCGCGCAGGCGGGTGGCCAACGCCTTGCCGTGTTCGCCCTGCAGGGCGTGGGCGACGTTGTCGATCAGGTCATCGTAGGTCTGCAGGCGGCGCTGCTGCTTGAGCGCATGCAGCCGCTGGCGCGCTTCGCCACGCAGCTGGTGCAGCAGCACGATGGACTGCTGGCGCTGCCACTCGATGACCTGCTGTTGCGCCTGCAGGTAGTCGGCAAGCAGCGGCTGCAGCGGTGATTCGGGCGTGCTGCCGGCCTTGGCCTTGTTGGTCTTGGCGGTCAGCGCCTCCAGCGTGAGGCGCTCCAGGCGTGGGTCGAGTTCGGCCTGTGGATCCGGATGACGGGCCCACTGCAGCAGCTGCTGGAACACCGGTTCGATCCAGTCCGCGCGGTAGCTGGCTTTGTTGAGCACCCCGCCTTCCAGTGCGCCCAGCACCTGCTGGCGATAGGTGTCGCCATGTTCAAGCACGCCGATGGCGAGCCGCTGCGCGGCGGCATCGCGCGCGGGACGCGCATCGTCCACTCGTACCTGCGGTGGCTCGGGCAGCAGCGGCAGTTCACCTGCCAGTTTGTCGAGGTCGGTGGCCAGCGTCTGCGGACTTTTCCACAGGCCCAGCAAGGCCTCCAGCCGCTCGCCCTGCGAGGCGTGCAGGCGCCACAGGTCGGCGGCCAGCTCGGCATGCAGTTCGTTGGTGTTGGCCAACAGTTCGGGTGCGGCAAGGCTGTGGCCACTCTCCAGCGCGTATTCGCCGAGCACGCGGGTGCAGAAACCATGGATGGTGAAGATGGCCGCCAGATCGGTTTCCTCGGCCGCCACACGCAACCGACGCCCCAGCTGCGCCGCGCTCTCGCCGCCCTGCTGCAGATGGCGTTGCAGGATGGCGTGGGTGAGTGCGGTTTCCGGGTCATCGTCCGCGGCCGGCGCCTGATCCACCAGCCGCGCGGCCAGCGCGAGGCGCTCGCGGATGCGCTTGCGCAGTTCCTGGGTGGCCGCGTCTGTGAAAGTCACCGCCAGGATCTGGCCCATGCGCAGGCCGCGTTCGACAACGAGCCGGGTGAACAGCGTGGCCAGGGTGAAGGTCTTGCCGGTGCCGGCGCTGGCTTCGATCAGCCGCAGGCCGTCCAGCGGCAGGTCGAGATACGGGTCGGCGACGGTGCTCATGCGTCCGCCTCCGCCGTCACATTGCCATCCATGTTGTCGAGCACCCTGCCCTCGCACAGCGCTGTGAATATCAACAGGCTGTTGTGGATAAATGTGTGGGTAGTGGCTGCATCAGCGAACGGATCGGTGCCGCGCAGCGCTTGCCTGAACGCTTCGCTCTGGCCTTCGCCCCATTTGAAGTCACCGCCGTGCCAGCGCTCACGCGCCACTTTTTCACGGTCTTCGTCATCGCTTCTGTACACGTCCCAGCCGGTGTAGGGCGCAAATGACAGCGGCGCCTGCAGACCCTGTGCACGCAGGCGCAGCAAGGCTTTCAAGGCCTTTTTCGCAGCTTCCTGCGGCAATGCGGGACGGATGTGTGGCCCCGAACCGGCCAGTTCGCCGTCATGGAACTGCAGCAATGGCAGCTGGGCACCGGCGGCGTTGGCCAGCAGCCAATCCAGACCGCTGCGCAGCATGTAGCTCATGCCCGCCTTGCCACCGTGCATGCGCACCAGACCCTGTGGATGAATTTTCGCGACACGTCCGTACAGACGGATTCCGTCGATGTTCGCCTCGTACGGTTCCGATTGCAGTGGCTGCTGGTCGTACCACTGCTGGAAGGCCTCGGCGGTGGGCCGCACCCGTTCGAGCATGCGCCCGAACTGGAAGCGGCCCAGCGCGCCGGAAGGCAGCAGCGCGCGGGCGCGCAGGCGTTCATACAAGCCCGCCTCCCGGTCTTCCAGCAATGCCGCCAGCACCTGCTGCTGCAGGGCCGAGTGCTCGCTGCCACCGCCGGGCACCAGCAGCGGCTCGATGTCATCGCTGTGGTCGATGTCGCCCGCCAGACGCATGCCCAGGCGCTGGCCGAGGAACTGCCCCGCCGGATCGGTGAGGAAGCGGCGCAGGGCGTCCAGCGGGAGTTCTTTGTCGTTGAAGGCCTCTGGCTGCGGCCCCTGCAGCGGACCATCGAACCAGGGTGCCAGCACCTTGCGCGTGCCGCCCACCGCGCCTGCGGCGGGATGCCATTGCTGGCGGTAGCTGAAGCGGCGCGGTTCATTGTCGCCGCCGAACGCGGCCGGGGCGAACGGTTGCAGC
>DALZZG010000097.1:0-5144 GCA_031987665.1 Stenotrophomonas sp.
CCACGATGACGCCTTCATCGGCGGACAGCAGCGCCAGCGAGTCCAGCGTGTCGGCCAGCACCGGCCAGGCCAGGCGCGGGGTGTGGTCAACGCCGGCCTGCTGCCAGCAGGCCAGCAGCGCCTGCCGCAGCGGTTCGGACAGGGCGCGGGTGGAAGGACGCTGCAGCAGCGTGTCCAGGCCGGGGGAGGAAGAACGGTTCACAGCAGTCAAATGCGGGCGGATACCCCTACACTAGCGCCCAACCGTCTCCGGGAACAACGCCCATGAACCTGCCGCGCCTTGCCCTGCTTGCCGTTCTCACCACGCTGTCCCTGTCCCCGCTGATGCCGGCACACGCCCAGCGCGTGGTCCAGGGCGACCTGCAGCAGCAGATGAGCGAGGCTGAGTTCAAGGCTGCTGGTCTGGACAAGCTCAGCCCCGAGGAGCTGGCCACCCTGAACAACTGGCTCCAGGGCAAGGTGCAGCAGGCCGCCACCGCCGCGGTGGAACAGGCGCGCGAGGAAGGCCGCCAGGAAGTGATCGTCAAGAACCGGGGCTTCTTCGACTTCGGTTCGAGCGAGCCCATCGCCGCCACGCTGCAGGGCGAGTTCCGTGGCTTCGCCAAGGGCCGCAGCTACACCCTGGACAACGGCCAGGTGTGGGAGCAGACCGATGCCACCACCGTGGCCGGCGTGCGCCGCGATTCGCCCAAGGTGGAGATGATTCCGGGGCTGATGAACGTCTGGTACATGCGCGTTGAAGGGTTGAACACCCGCGCCAAGGTCCGCCGTACCAAGTGACGGCGAGCATGCGTACCCTCACCCGCCGACTGCCGCTGCTGGCAGCCCTGTTCCTGCTGTTGCCCGGTGCCGCCGCTGCGCAGCAGGTGTACAAGTGCAAGGGAAAATCAGGTGAAACGGTCTATGCCGAGCATCCCTGCGATGCCCGCGCCGAGCCGATGAAGCTGCGCGACAACCCCGCAGCCACCGGCACATCGTCGCCACCCCCGGCAACGACGAATGACGCCGGTGAACCGGCCTCCACGCCGGCCAGCAGCGCCAACGCCAGCGAGCTGGAAGCCAACCGCAGTGCCGAGCGCAGCTGCATCGCCAACGCCACGGCGTCGATCTACGGCTCGTCCAACGACCGCGTGGGCACGCTGCAGCAGCAGATGGCCGTGCTGAAGGATGAGCTGTCGCGTGCAGAGGATGCACAGCGCAGCCATGCGCTGCGCACACGCATGGAAACCTTCCGTCAGGCGATCAGCCGCGAGTACGCCAGCGCGCACACGCAGCTCAACACTGCGCGGCGCGGCTGCATCAACCAGCACCGGCCAACGCCGGCACCGGCCCGCTGAGCCTCAGCCGCGCAGCGCCGACACGCGCTGCGCGAGCTTCTTGGCCGACACGCCGGAGCGGAAGCCCAGTTCCTGGGCGAACAGCGACACGCGCAGCTCCTCGATATCCCAGCGCAGGGCCGACCAGTCCGGGTGGCCATCACGCCCCTGCACGCGCGCATCGTCCAGTGCATCGACGAAGGGCTTGAGTTCCAGCATGCGTGCCTGGTCGCGCGGCGGATCACGCTTGGCACGCTCGGCGCGCAGGATCATCGCCTTCAGGTAGCGCGGGAACTGTGCCAGTGCATCGGCAGGCGTTTCACGCAGGAAGCCGGCATGGATCAGCCCGGCCAGCTGCGCTTCCATGTCGTCCAGATTGCCGCGCGCCCAGCCCATCAGCGGCGCTTCCAGCTGTGGCTTGAGCTCACCCACAAGACCGAGGATGGTCTCGGCCAGTTTGAGCCGGGTCATCGCCTCGCCGAACAGCTGCCTGCCCGCTTCGGTACGGCGCTGCTCGAAAGCCTCCGCCGTGCGGATGTCGCCCAGCCCATCTGCCAGCACGGCGTTCATGGCCGCATCCACCAGATCGCCACGCAGGCGTTCCTGCGATTCGATGGCCGCATACAGCAGGCCAGTCTTGTGAGATACCGGCAGCTGCTTGCGCGCCTGCTTCACCTTGTCGGCAAGGCCCAGCTCCAGCAGCCGGCGCACGCCAAGCGGATGTGCGAGCAGCGCTTCGTTGCGGTCGGCGAAGATGCGCAGTGCCACCGCATCGCCGGTATCCACCAGCGCTGGATAGGCCGGCACGTCGGCTTCGCCGGGCACCTGCAGTGGAATGGCGGTGGCAGGGAACTCGCGCAGCCCCTCCGCGGCCAACGCCTTGCCAGCACGCGCGGCGAAGGCACTGCCGGCGCGTTCGCCGAAGCGTGTTTTCAGAGCCTCCAGATCACGCGACATCGCCAGCACCTTGCCACGCTCGTCGGCAAGGCGGAGATTCATGCGCAGGTGCGGCTCCAGTGCGTCCACGTCGAAATCGAGGGCCGCCACGGTTGCGCCGGTGGCCTTGCCCAGGAAGCGCGCCAGCTCGCCACGGATGTCGTCGGCCGAGGGCTGCGGCCAGGCTTCAAAGAACGCGCGGCCGAAATCCGGCGCCGGCACATAGTTGCGGCGCATCGCCTTGGGCAGGCTGCGGATCAGCGCGGCAGCCTTGTCGGCGACGAAGCCCGGCGCCAGCCACGACAGCCGCGCCGGGTCCAGCGCATTGAGCAGGTGCAGCGGCACGTCGAGCGTGACGCCATCATCTTCGGCACCCGGCTCGAAACGGTAGTGCAGCGCCAGCCGCGCGTCGCCCAGCGGGAAATATTTCGGATAGTGGTCCTGCTCGCTGCCTTCACCCGGCAGCAGGTCGGTCAGCGACCAGTGCAGGCCGCGCCGCTGTTCGGGCGCCAACGTCTTCCACCAGCCATCCAGCTGGTTGGCCGAATGGATTTCCGACGGCACGCGATCCAGATACCAGCGTGCCTGCCAGTCCTCATCAGCGACGATGCCGGCACGGCGCAGCTTGGCCTCTTCCTCGCGCGCCTGCTCCAACACTTTCTGGTTGTCGGCGATGAAGCCGGCTCGCGTGTTGATCTCACCGGTCACCAGCGCCTGCCGCACGAAGATGTCGTGTGCTTCGCCGGGATGGATGCGGCCATAGTGCACCGGCTTCTTCGGTGCCAGCACCAGCCCGAACAGGCTGATCTGCTCGGAGGCCAGCACCTGCCCCTGCGCCCGCGACCAGTGCGGATCGAAGTGCTTGCGCGCCAGCAGGTGCGGCACTTCGGCGATCACCCAGTCCGGTTCGATGGAGGCGTTGGTCAGGCCCCACACGCGCTGGGTATCCAGCAGCGTGGCGCTGAGCACCCACGGCGGTGGCCGCTTGGCCAGAGCCGAGCCGGGGAACAGATGGAAGCGGCGCTGGCGTGGCGCCTGGAAATCGCCCTTTTCGGTGCGATGCCCCACCTGCGTCGGCAGGCCGGCGAGGATGGCGCGGTGCAGGGCCTGATACGCGGCCAGTCGCACCTTCTCGGGAACGTTGTCATGGCCCGTGTCGGCCTCCGGCTTCGCGCGCGTGCCGCCACGCGGCTTTGCCGCCGCAGCCTCGACGACGGGCTTGCCCTCGCGCGCCAGACGCGCCGCCTTGTGCAGCTCGCCACGGGTGGCCTTGCGCTTGGCCTCACTGTCGCCACCGGCCGGCAGCGGTGCCGGTGATGCCAGCAGCGCGCGGGCGAAATCCTCGCCCTGCCCAGCCTCCCAGCCCAGTTCTTCACACAGCAGGCGCAGCTGGCGGTGCAGCTCGCGCCATTCACGCATGCGCAGGAAGCCCAGGAAATGCCGGCCACACCAGTCGCGGAGCTTGGACTGGGTGAGGTCTTCGTGCGCCTGCCGATAGGCGTCCCACAGACGCAGGATGCCGATGAATTCCGAGCGCGCATCGGCGAACTGCGCATGTGCGTTGTCGGCGGCTTCGCGTGCCTCCGGTGGCCGCTCGCGCGGGTCCTGGATGCCCAGGAACGAGGCGATCACCAGCATCTCGCGCAGGCAACCGCCCCTCTGTGCCGCCACCAGCATGCGCGCCAGTTTCACGTCCACCGGCAGGCGCGCCATCTGCCTGCCGATGGCGGTGAGCTTGCGCTCGCCGTCGATGGCACCCAGTTCGGCCAGCTGCTGCCAGCCATCGGCCACGGCGCGCTCGTCGGGCGCTTCAAGGAACGGGAACTGGTCGATCTGGCCCAACCCCAGCTGCAGCATGCGCAGGATCACGCCCGCCAGCGAGGAGCGGCGGATTTCCGGGTCGGTGAACTCAGGGCGCGACACAAAATCCGCTTCCGCATACAGGCGGTAGCACACGCCTTCGGAGATGCGGCCGCAGCGGCCCTTGCGCTGGTTGGCGCTGGCCTGCGACACCGGCTCGATATGCAGCCGGTCCAGCTTCTGGCGCGGGCTGTAGCGCTTGACGCGGGCGAAGCCGGGGTCGATCACATAGCGGATGCGCGGCACCGTCAGCGAGGTTTCGGCCACGTTGGTGGTCAGCACCAGACGTCGCTTGGAACCGGGGTTGAACACGCGGTCCTGGTCCTTGGCCGACAGCCGCGCATACAGCGGCAGCACTTCGGTTTCACGGTATTTACGCCGTTCCAGCGACTGGTGCGCGTCACGGATCTCACGCTCACCAGGCAGGAACACCAGCACGTCACCGCGCGGGTCGCTGCGGGTGATTTCATCCACCGCCGCAACGATGGCGTCGTTGACCGATACCGGGTCCGAATCCACCTCGTCGCGGCGGCCACGGCCCGTCGGCGCCTTCGCAGCAGGGGCATCGCCGGCGGCTTCGGCATCGCCATCCAGCGGGCGGTAACGCACTTCCACCGGATAGGTGCGGCCTTCCACATTGACGACCGGCGCATTGTCAAAATGGCGCGAGAAGCGCTCGGTGTCGATGGTGGCCGAGGTGACGATCAGCTTGAGATCCGGGCGCTTGCGCAGCAGCTGCTTCAGGTAGCCCAGCAGGAAATCGATGTTGAGGCTGCGCTCGTGCGCCTCGTCGATGATCAGCGTGTCGTAGCGCGACAGCCAGCGGTCCGAGGCGATCTCGGCCAGCAGGATGCCGTCGGTCATGAACTTGATGCGGCTGTCCTCGCCCACCTTGTCGGTGAAGCGCACCTGATAGCCGACCACCGTGCCCAGCTCGGTCTGCAGCTCTTCGGCCACGCGCGCGGCCACTGCCCGCGCGGCGATGCGGCGCGGCTGGGTGCAGCCGATCATGCCGGCCTCGCCACGGCCGGC
>DALZZG010000098.1:0-5021 GCA_031987665.1 Stenotrophomonas sp.
GTGGGCGGGCCCACCGACCATGCGCCGTGGCAGGAGGAGGACATCCAGCCCCTCATCGCCCAGCTGGCCGCGCGCATCCGCGCCGACGGTGGCAGCGTGCTGGCGACCACCTCGCGCCGCACACCGCGCGCAGTGACCGCCGCGCTGCTGCGCGCCTTCGACGATGTGCCGGGGGTGATCTGGAGCGATGGCGGTGACGGCACCAATCCCTATGGCGGCCTGCTGGGTTGGGCCAACCGCATCGTCTGCACGCCGGATTCGGTGAACCTGCTGTCCGAAGCCTGCGCCACCCGCGTGCCGGTGGGCGCGTTGCTGGGCCAGCGCGCGCAGGGGCGCATGCGTCTGTTCCAGCAGGCACTGCGTGAGCGTGGGCGGCTGCTGGACGGGCTGACGGTGCTCGATGCCGACGCGGACACCGCCATCGAACCCCTGCGCGAGACCACGCGTATCGCCACCGAAGTGAAACAGCGGCTGGGCATCTGAGGCGCTTCGGCGGGGAATCTGACGGTTCGTAGTGCCGGGCCATGCTCGACAAGGGACGTTACCGGGAAGGCCCAGCGCAGCATGGCTGCGCCCTACAACGTGGGGGTGGCTGAATGCGGTTGTCGCTGGTACACAGGGGCTAACGATTATTTTGCAGACGCCATGCAAGGATGCGCGCCGATGAAACACCATATGACATTGGGGATGGCTGTCTGCCTGGGCCTGAGCGCCTTCGCCGCTGCCGCCTTTGCACAGCCCACCTGCGCGCCGCGTTACCCGCCGCCGACCACCATCGCCGCCATGTTCGACATGGCCGTCGTCACCGCCGATACGCTTGATGCCCTGCCTGACGTGGACGTGGCCATCGCCGCGCGCGGCGGCCAGGATCTGAGTCGCTACGGCCTGCGTCACAGCCACCTCGCCTTCCTTGTCCGCAACGAGAGTGGCAGTTGGGACGTGGTGCACCTGCTCAACCGCTGCAAGAGCGACACCTCCACCCTGTACCGCGAGGGGCTGGTGAATCTGGTGGGCGAAAGCGCCATCTCCACCGACCTGCGCGTGGGCATCCCGACACCTGCGGTGCGCGCCGCGCTCAGGACGCTGCTGCAGGGCGCTGCATCGCAGGCGCAGGCATTGCACCAGCCGCGCTACAGCATGCTGGCCTACCCCGGCAGCACGGAGTACCAGAACTCCAACCAGTGGATTCTGGAAGTCACGGCGGCAGCCATGGCGCAGGCCGCCGATGGCAGCGCCCTCGCCGACCGCGAGGCTGCGCTGGCGTGGCTCAGGCGCAGCGGCTACACACCTGCGCGCCTGCATATCGGCATCGGCAAGCGCCTGGGCGCGCGTTTTTTCGCCGACAACGTGGCGGTCACCGACCATCCGGCCAGTGAGCGTATTTCCGGCAATTACTCGGTGGTGACGGTGGAATCGATCTTTGATTTCCTGCACCGCAGCGGCGCGCTGGAGCGCGAGCTGGCCATCCCTCATCAACCCCCCGCGCCTGCCGTGGCAGACACCGCCACGCCGGCCTCCCCGCAACAACAGGAGTCCACCCCATGAAGCACCTGCTCAAGAGCAGCGCCCTTACGTTCGCTCTGGCGGCCAGCCTCGGCGCGACCACGCCGACTGCATACGCCGGCATGGACGGCCTGAACCTCAACGGCTCGGAAGCCTCGGTGCTGGTCACCGGCTTCAGTGCGTTCATGGTGGTCTCTGGCCCGCTGTTCCTGTCGGCTGCCGGCGTGCGCGGTGCGGCGGACATGTCCAAAGAATCCAGCGAGCGCCGTGACGGCAAGGCGCGCCGCGTGAGCGCCGGCCCGCTGCCGGACATGCAGGTCAAATCCATCGGCACCGCCGAGGACGGTGGCCGCACCGTGGCACTGGAAGACCCGGCCAATCCGGACAACACCGCCAGACTGCAGTGGCCCAAGCGTCAGGATGACCCGGCGGCCGGCTTCGCGGTGGGTACCAAGGTCGCGTTCCAGCCCAGTGCCAAGGGCAGTGGCTGGATGCTGCGCAACGACGCCGGCACCGCACTGGCGTTCGTGCCGACCATCGAAGCTGCCGAGGAGAGCCGCACGGATGCGCTGTGATGCTTCCGTTCGCGCCACGCGTCTGCAGGCGGTGGTGAAGCCATCCCTGTGGCTGTTGGCCGGCGGCTTTACACTGGGTTGCATGCTGGTCGCGTTGCCTGCGCGTGCGGGCGATGACATGAACCGGTCCGAGGTTTCCACGCTGGTGGTTTCCGCCGGGGCGTCGATGCTGGTGTCCGCGCCGTTGTTCGTGGTGGCCAATGCGGCGAATGCGGTGTCGGAGGCTTCCACGCAGGCGGACGGCAAGCGCAAGGCGCAGCGCGTGAGTGCTGGCCCCTTGCCGGACATGCAGGTGAAAGCGATCACCGAAACCGCCGAAGGTGGCCGCACGGTGGCGCTGCAGGACCCGACCAACCCCGACTACAGCGCGCAACTGCATTGGCCGCAGCGCGAGGACAACCCTGCGGCGAATTTCAGCGTCGGCCAGACGGTGGCTTTCACCGCCAGCCCCAAGGGCGCGGGTTGGATGCTGCGTGCGGACGATGGCGCGGTGCTGACTTTCGTGCCGACCATCGAGGCGGCGGGAGACAGTCGCTCGCGGGTGTTTTGAGGGTGCGGGGGCTTTGCGGGGCCCCCTCTCCCCAACCCCTCTCCCGCGGGGGGAGAGGGGCTTGAAGGCTGCGGTTGCGGATGTTTCCCGTAGCCCGGGTAAGCGTCAGCGCACCCGGGAAGAGGGTGAACCACCGGCGGCGCGTCTGGTGCTATGAACATCATGGTGAATCCCCGGGTGCGCTTGCGCTTACCCGGGCTACGGGGCTCCGCGCTGCGTCTTTACCTGCCAGCCGGTTTCACCCGGTTACAATGCGCCCTCGCCTGACCGTTCTGGCACGGCGATTTCTTTCACTACCTCCCTGTGCAGCGCCGCATGGCGCTGCGTTGCCGTCCATGTCCCAGCCTTCTTCCATCCGCTTCGCGCCGCTCACCTCCACCTCGCTGCTGTTGGCAGTGCTGGCCATGGGGGCCGTGGTGCTGGGCTCGAACGTGCTGGTGCAGTACCCGATCAACGACTGGCTTACCTGGGGCGCTTTCAGCTACCCGGTGGCCTTTCTGGTCAGCAACCTGATCAACCGCCGCTTCGGGCCGCAGGCCGCGCGGCGGGTGGCGTGGGCCGGTTTCGCGGTGGCGGTGCTGCTGTCGATCTGGATCGCCACGCCACGCATCGCGGTGGCCTCGTGCCTGGCCTTCATCTGCGCGCAGCTGCTGGACATCACCGTGTTCGACCGCCTGCGCGTGGGCAACTGGTGGCGCGCGCCGATGGTGGCCACCACCTGCAGCGCCACGCTGGACACGGCCATCTTCTGGTCGGTGGCCTTCGCTGGTTCGCAGCTGCCGTGGGTGAGCTGGGCCGTCGGCGACTGGCTGGTCAAGCTGGGCATTGGCGTGTGCCTGCTGGTGCCGTTCCGTGCGCTGCTGTGGAAGATGGCGCCGGTCAAAGGCTAGGGAACAGGGTGGTGGGAACTGGGAATGCGGGATTCCCGTTTGCTGCCTGCCCCGTACCTCCGGTGGCGCTGCTGTGAGAAGCGTGCCGCTCGCGTGCTCTCACATTCCCTTTTCCCTGTTTCCCGCTCAAAACGCCAACCCTGCGGCGATCGTCGCTTCGGTGATCGCGGCGCGAGCCGCGTCGATCTCGGGCGTGGGGATGGCCATGCGTGGGCGGCGGTCCAAGGTGCAGCTCAGACCTACGTCCAACAGGGTGGCGTGGGCGTCGTGCAGGGCCACCGCGGTGTCGCCGGGCAGCCAGCCTGCCGCCGCCAATGCGGCGATCAGCCGCGGGGTTTCGCGGGGCTCGCACAGTGCCGGATTGCTGGAGGCCTGCGACAGCACACCGGTCTGCAGCAGGAATTCCAGATCCACCAGACCCCCTGCGCCCTGCTTCAGATCCACACGTCCGGCATCGCTGCGGTCCAGTTCGGTACGCATGCGGCCACGCATTTTCAACACGTCGCCAAACAGCGTTTCGTGGTCGCGGCTGCGGCCCAGCGTGGTGGCGCGTACCTGCTCGAAATCCTCCAGCAGTGACGGCTCGCCGGCCACGCCGCGCGCGCGCACCAGCGCCTGATGCTCCCAGGTCCACGCGCGTTCGCGCTGGTATTCGGTGTAGCTGGCCAGCGAGGACACCAGCGCACCCTTGCCACCGTCCGGACGCAGGCGCACGTCGATGTCGTACAGACGGCCTGCTGCAGTCACCGCTGCAAGCAATGCCATCACCTTCTGCGCAAGACGCGCATACCAGCGGCTGCTTTCCAGCGGGCGGGCACCATCGCTGCCTTCGACATCGGCCGGATGGTCGTACAGGAACACCAGATCCAGATCCGAGCCAAAGCCCAGCTCCAGACCGCCCAGACTGCCGTAGCCGATGATGGCGAAACGGCCACCGGGCACGTCACCGTGGGCATGCAGCATGTCGGCGCGCGCCATTTCCAGCACCGTCACCACCACCGCATCGGCCAGCAGCGCGAGCTGATGGGTGCAGTCCACGGCACGCTGGCGGCCATCATGGAACGCCAGGGCCATGCGGAAGCTCAACGCCAGGCGCACTTCATTGAGCGAACGCAGGGCGATCTCAGGATCGTCGATGGCGAGTGCGGCGGCGCAGGCGTCGTGCATTTCCTGCGCGTCCGGCATGGGCCCGGCCACGCGCGTGTCCAGCAATTCGTCCAGCAGCAGTGGGAACGCGACCAGCCGCTCGGACAGCAGCGCGCTGCGTGCGAGCACGTTGACCAGCCGGGTCAGTGCGCTGGGTTGTTCGTCGAGCAATGCGAGATAGCTGGTGCGGCGCAGGATGGCCTGCAGCAGGCCCAGCACGCGGCGCAGCGCGGCATCGGGTTGCGGCGAACGCGTGGCGGCGTGCAGCAGTGCGGGCAGCACGCGGTCCAGCCGCGCACGCGCGGTGTCGGAGAGCGACTTCACGCCCAGCGACTGGGCAAACTCACGCAGCAGCTG
>DALZZG010000099.1:0-4909 GCA_031987665.1 Stenotrophomonas sp.
TGAAGTCGGCCAGTGCGCGCAGGCGCTGGCCCTGGCTCTTGTTGCCGTGGATGGCGGCGGTCTTGATGCCGGACTTCTCCAGGAACGTGGCCAGCTTGTCGCTGCCGTGCTTGGTGCGTGCGAACACCAGTGTCTGCACGCGCGAATCCTGCGCCAGCAGGTGCAGCAGCAGCTCGCGCTTGCGGCCACCGTCCACCGGGTGCACGCGGTGGGTGATGGTCTCGGCCACGGTGTTCTGCGGCGTCACCTGGATCTGCTTCGGCTCGTGCATGAACTCCAGCGCCAGCTGCTTGATGCTCTCCTCGAACGTGGCCGAGAACAGCAGGGTCTGGCGGTTCTGGCGCGGCAGCTTGGCCAGGATGCGCTTGATCGACGGCAGGAAGCCCATGTCGAGCATGCGATCGGCTTCGTCCAGCACCAGGATCTCGATGCCGGACAGGTCCACGCTGCGACGCTCCAGGTGGTCGATCAGGCGGCCCGGGCAGGCCACCAGCAGGTCCACGCCACGGCGCAGCACATCCAGCTGGTTGCCCATGCCCACGCCGCCGTAGATGCAGGCGCTGGGAATGCGCAGGTACTTGCTGTAGCTGCGCAGGCTGTCATGCACCTGGGTGGCCAGCTCGCGGGTCGGGGCCAGGATCAGCGCACGCGGCTTGCGTGGGCCATTGCCCACGCTCTGCGGCGCCGTGCCCAGGTGCTGCAGCAGCGGCAGACCGAACGCAGCAGTCTTGCCGGTGCCGGTCTGAGCGCCGGCCAGCAGGTCATGACCGTCCAGCGCCAGCGGAATGGCCTGCTGCTGGATCGGGGTCGGGTTTTCGTAGCCCTGCTCGGCGAGCGCGCGCAGCAGGAAGGGCGCAAGGCCCAGATTTTCAAACGACATTGGGAACTCCAGAAAAAGTCGCGCCGGCCCGGATGGGCCTGCGGTGCCGGTCGATTGGACTGGCTTGCTCGGAGCGTTCCCGTAAAACCGCGCTGCGAGAGATTGAGGCGACCAACGCGGAGCGCTGGCCGGAATGCGTGACGAATGGCGTCGGAGTAGGGGCGGGCGGGCGGACGTGGCTGGTGGGCCGTTGGTCCTGCACCGCCGGCGGTCCTCAAGGGAAACGGACGGCCGCTGGCAGACCGCGATAGTCTAGGCGATTGTCGGTATGGGCACAAAACGGCCTGTTCAGCATTGTCGGACAGCAATACTGGCCGTATCGGGTGCATTCATTACAATTGAAACTTATTTTCTTCGCAGACTGGACGTTCCCATGAAGCTTGGTTCCCTGAAGGAAGGCGGCCGCGACGGCACCCTGATCGTGGTTTCGCGCGACCTGACCCGCGCCGTGCGTGCCACCGGCATTGCCGCCACCCTGCAGCTGGCGCTGGAGGACTGGTCCAATGTCGCCCCGCGCCTGAACGCCCTGTACGAGCAGCTCAACGCCGGCCAGGCCGAGGGGGTCTTCGACGTGGACATGCAGGCGCTGGCCGCGCCGCTGCCGCGTGCCTACGAATTCGTGGATGGCAGCGCCTACCTGCCGCATGTGGCGCGGGTGCGCAAGGCGCGTGGCGCGGAAGTGCCTGACACCTTCTACACCGATCCGCTGATGTACCAGGCCACCAGCGCCGGCTTCTACGGCCCGCGCGACGCGGTGAAGGTGGTCAGCGAGGACTACGGCATCGATCTCGAAGCCGAAATCGTGGTCATCACCGACGACGTGCCGATGGCGCCGACCCCGGAGCAGGCCGCCGCGCACATCCAGCTGGTAGGCCTGGTCAACGACGTCAGCCTGCGCAACCTGATCCCGGGCGAGCTGGCCAAGGGCTTCGGCTTCCTGCAGTCCAAGCCGCGTTCGGCGCTGAGCCCGGTGTTCGTGACGCCGGACGAGCTGGGCAATGCCTGGCAGGACAGCAAACTGCACCTGCCGCTGCTGACCCACATCAACGGCAAGTGGTTCGGCGCGCCGGAAGCCGGCGTGGACATGCAGTTCAACTTCGCCCAGCTGGTGGCGCACGCGGCCAAGACCCGTCCGCTCTCGGCCGGTGCCATCGTCGGCTCGGGCACCATCGCCAACGAGGACACCTCGCTGGGCGCGTCCTGCTTTGCCGAACAGCGCACCGTGGAAACCCTGCGCGACGGCAAACCGTCCACCCCGTTCATGAGCTTTGGTGACGTGGTGCGTATCGAAATGCTGGATCGTGATGGCAACAGCATTTTCGGTGCGATCGAACAGCGTATAGAGCAGGCGCAGCGCCCCTGATTTGCACGGACAGGCCGTTCGGCGCGGTGGAGAGGGAAATCCCTCCACCGCAGGGTAACGTGAAGGCCAAGCCAAGGAGAATTCGGACATGGAAGCAGGTTGGAAGCTTTACAGCTATTGGCGTTCCAGCGCGGCCTACCGCGTGCGGATCGGCCTGAACCTGAAAGGGCTGGAGTACGCACTGGAGCCCGTACATCTGGTGCGCGACGGCGGCCAGCAGCACGCCCCGGACTACGCCGCGCTCAATCCGCAGCAGCTGGTGCCGGCGCTGTGCCATGGCGACAAGGTGATGACCCAGTCGCTGGCCATCCTCGACTATCTGGAAGACGTGCAGCCGCAGCCGCCACTGCTGCCGGCGGATGCGCTAGGCCGTGCGCGCGTGCGTGGGCTGGCGCAGCTGGTCGCCTGCGACATCCACCCGCTGAACAACCTGCGGGTGGTGCAGTTCTTCGACCGGGAATGGCATGTGCCGCAGTCCGAACGCGAGGACTGGGCGCTGCACTGGATGCGTACCGGCTTCGATGCGCTGGAAGCAGCGCTTGCGCGTTCGGATGACACCGGGCGTTTCTGCCACGGTGACACGCCGGGCATGGCCGATTGCTGCCTGATCCCGCAGCTCTACAACGCGCGCCGCTTCAGTCTTGACCTGACGCCGTACCCGATCCTGCGCAGGATCGAGGAAGCCTGCCTGGCACTGCCCGCATTCGACGCCGCAAGACCCGAGAACCAGCCCGACGCAGGGTGATGGGGCAGGGAACAGGGAAGCGGGAACAGGGAAGCGCTGTTCCCCGCATGACCCCGGATTCCGCGTAGCCCTGTAGCCCGGGTAAGCGAGGCGCACCCGGGAAGCACGCGAAAAGTCGGCAATCGGGAACCCGATCACCGCAACATCAACAACACAATCGCGCCTGCGCCGAGGCGGCCCGGGCCTGCATGCGTTTGTACGAGCTACAGATCGCAGTTCGGTTCTTGTAGCCCGGGTAAGCGAAGCGCACCCGGGAAGCACGCTAAAAAGCGGCAATCGGCAACCCGATCACCGCGACATCAACGAAGCAATCGCCTTTACGCCGAACGACATCCCGGGTGCGCTTTGCTTACCCGGGCTACATGTCATCCGCGCATCAAATCGAGAACCGCCTCAGCACCGGAATCCCGGTCACACCAGCTCCCGGTTCCCAACGCCCCGTCCCCGCACTCAAAACCCATGCGTGATCGCGGCGGCGACGTTCTGCGCGTTGAAATCGGCATACGGGTCGTGCTCGCCGCTGGCGCCTTCGGACAGGCGGAACTTGAGCGCCAGACCATCGCGCGAGTCGGCCGCGCGCAGCGCTTCCTCCTGCTCGATGATCCCGTCCTTGGCCAGGCGGAACAGGCACTGGTCGAAGCTCTGCATGCCTTCTTCCAGCGATTCCTCCATCGCCTGCTTGATGGCATGCACTTCGCCACGACGCAGCAGGTCGCGGATCATCGGCGTGTTGATCAACACCTCGGTGGCAGGACGGCGACGGCCATCCTTGCCCTTGACCAGACGCTGCGAAATGACCGCGCGCAGGTTCAGCGACAGGTTCATCAGCACGTTCTTGTGGGCGCTTTCCGGGAAGAAGTTGAGGATGCGCTCGATGGTCTGGTCGGCATTATTGGAGTGCAGCGTCGCCAGGCACAGGTGGCCGGTTTCGGCGAAGGCGATGGCCGCTTCCATGGTCTCGGCGTCCAGGATCTCGCCGATCAGGATCACGTCCGGCGCCTCACGCATCGCGTTCTTCAACGCGTTGTGGAAGGCGTGCGTATCCAGGCCCACCTCACGCTGGTTGACGATGGACTGCTTGTGCTTGTGCAGGAACTCGATGGGGTCCTCGATGGTGAGGATGTGCCCGGTCGAGGTGCTGTTGCGGTGGTCGATCATCGAGGCCAGCGAGGTCGATTTGCCCGAGCCGGTGGAACCCACGACCAGCACCAGACCACGCGGCGTCATGATCACATCCTTGAGCACCTGCGGCAGGTTCAGTTCCTCGATGCTGGGGATGCGGCTCTTGATCGCGCGGATCACCATGCCCACCTCGCCGCGCTGCTTGAACACGTTGACGCGGAAGCGCCCCGCATCGGCCAGCGCGATGGCCATGTTCAGTTCCAGCTCACGCTCGAACTGCGGCACCTGGCCTTCGTCCATCAGCGAGTAGGCGATTTTCTTCACCATTCCCGGCGGCAGACCCGTGCTCCCCAGCGGGTACAGCTTGCCTTCGATCTTGATGTAGACCGGCGCTCCGGTGGTCAAAAACATGTCCGAAGCGTTCTTTTCGGTCATCAGCTTCAGGAAGTAGCCGATATCCATGCGCAATATTTCCCCAACAAACGGCAGCGTGACGTTGCAAGCACGCCGCTGGCTTGACGACAATGGCCGTGCTCAGTCACTCGGCAACGGCTCCCCAATGAAAGCTAGCTTCGCACAATTACGAACTCTCCTGTGTGTGGTCGCCTGCGTTTTTGCGCTTGGCGGGAACGCCTTGGCGCAGGACCCGGCTGCTGCCGACCTGATGGCCGCCCAGCAGGCCGTGGAGCGCGCCGACCGCGCCGATGCCGACCAGTACGCCCCGGACACTATGGCCATGGCCCGGCAGCAGCTGGAGCAGGCCCAGCGTGCCGCCCAGGACCGCCGCGAGCGCAAGCAG
>DALZZG010000100.1:0-4811 GCA_031987665.1 Stenotrophomonas sp.
CACCGGCGTGCCGAAGGGCGTGGTCTATCGCCACCGGCATTTCCTGGGGCAGGTGGAGCTGCTGCGCAACGCCTTCGGCATGCAGCCCGGCGGCGTGGACCTGCCCACCTTCCCGCCGTTCGCGCTGTTCGACCCGGCGCTGGGACTGACCTCGGTGATCCCGGACATGGACCCGACCCGTCCCGGCAGCGCCGACCCGCGCAAGCTGCACGATGCGATCAACCGTTTCGGCGTGACCCAGCTGTTCGGCTCGCCGGCCCTGATGCGCGTGCTGGCCGACCACGGCCAGCCGCTGCCGACGGTCACCCGCGCCACCTCGGCCGGCGCACCGGTGCCCCCGGACACCGTGGCCCGGATACGCGCGCTGATGCCGGAGGACGGCCAGTTCTGGACGCCCTACGGCGCAACCGAATGCCTGCCGGTGGCAGTCATCGAAGGCCGCGAACTGGAAGCCACGCGCGATGAAACAGAGGCCGGCGCCGGCACCTGCGTGGGCAGCGTTGTGCCCCCGAACGAAGTACGCATCATCGCCATCACCGACGCGCCCATCGCCGACTGGAGCGGCGTGCGCGAGCTGCCGGTGGGCGAGGTGGGCGAAATCACCGTGGTCGGGCCAACCACCACCGACAGCTACTACAACCGCCCGCAGGCCACCGCCGCGGCCAAGATCCGCGAAGTGCTGGCCGATGGCAGCGAACGCATCGTGCACCGCATGGGCGACGTGGGCTGGTTCGACGCACAGGGCCGGTTGTGGTTCTGCGGCCGCAAGACCCAGCGCGTGGAAACGCCGAACGGCCCGCTGTACACCGAGCAGGTGGAGCCGGTGTTCAACACCGTGCCCGGCGTGCGCCGCACCGCGCTGGTCGGCATCGGTGCGTTGGGCCAGCAGCTGCCCGTGCTGTGCTACGAACTGCTGCCCGGTGCCGACGCATCGGCGGTGGAACCGCAGCTGCGCGCCGTCGCGGCTGCGCAGCCGAAGCTGGCGGGTATCGAGCACTTCCTGCAGCACGACGGTTTCCCGGTCGATATCCGCCACAACGCCAAGATCGGACGCGAGAAGCTGGCGGTGTGGGCGGGTTCGCGGGTGGGGTGAAAAGCTACCCCTCCCCAACCCTCCCCTTTGCTGCGCAAAAGGGAGGGGGAAGAAGCGGCTTCGCCGCAATCTGCCAGCGTGCGCGGTCAGCCCCCTCCCTTTGCCGCAGGCAAGGGGAGGGCCGGGGAGGGGTAAAGCTTTTCGCCCTCAACCTCTCCCGCGCTGCAGCTCCCTAAAAATGTCCTCCAGTACTTCCGCCGTCTGCTGCAGCACCGCGTCGTTCCAGTAGCGCAGCACGCGGTATCCGAGCGCCTCCAGCGCTGCCGTCCGCCGCTGGTCGTACGCCGAACGGGCGGCATGCTGGCCGCCATCCAGTTCGATGATCAGATGCTGCGCCGGACAGGCGAAGTCCACGATGTAACCCGCCAGCGGCACCTGCCGCCGGAAGCGATGACCTGCCAGATGGTGACGCCGCAGGAACCGCCACAGGTGGCGTTCGGCGTCGGTGGGCGTGTTCCGCAGGTGCCGGGCGCGTCTGCGCAGTGGGTGCATCCGGTTCTCTTCTGCATAGCAGGATGAGTGTGTGGATGTGGGCGGTGTGTGGGGTTCGGGGAGGTGCGTGATTGTTTGCCGGTGGGGTGCTGGGGGTTGGCTGGGATTTCTTTACCCCTCCCCAACCCTCCCCTCCGCCTTCGGCGCAAGGGAGGGGGCTGATCAGGCGGGCTGGCAGATTGCGGTAATGCCGCTTCTACCCCCTCCCTTTTGCGCAGCAAAGGGGAGGGCGGGGGAGGGGTAAGCTCCACCCACTCCCGCCCATGCTGCGATACTTGCCGTTGGATTGCCGGCACGCAGGCCGGTGGCAGAGGCAGGTACTGATGAAGATTCTGGTCACCGGTGGCGGTGGTTTCCTGGGGCAGGCGTTGTGCCGTGGGCTGGTCGAGCGTGGGCACGAGGTGCTCAGCTTCAATCGCGGGCATTACCCGGCGCTGCAGGAACTGGGTGTGGGACAGATACGCGGTGATCTGGCCGATGCCAACGCTGTGCGGCATGCCGCCGACGGCGTGGATGCGGTGTTCCACAATGCCGCCAAGGCCGGTGCCTGGGGCAGCTACGACAGCTACTTCCAGGCCAACGTGGTCGGCACCCGCAATGTGCTCGATGCCTGCCGCACGCATGGCATCGGCCGGCTGGTGTACACCTCCACGCCCAGCGTCACCCATCGTGCCACCCATCCGGTGGAAGGGCTGGGTGCTGACGAGGTGCCGTACGGCGAGGATTTCCAGGCACCCTACGCGGCAACCAAGACCATCGCCGAGCAGGAAGTGCTGGCCGCCAACAGCGCGCAGCTGGCCACGGTGGCGCTGCGCCCGCGCCTGATCTGGGGGCCGGGTGACAACCAGCTGGTACCGCGTCTGGCCCAGCGTGCGCGCGCAGGGCGTCTGCGCTTCGTCGGCGATGGCAGCAACAAGGTGGATACGACGTTCATCGACAACGCCGCGCAGGCGCATTTCGATGTGTTCGATCATCTGGTGGTGGGCGCTGCCTGCGCCGGCAAGGCGTACTTCATTTCCAACGGCGAACCGCTGCCGATGCGCGAGCTGCTGAACAAGCTGCTGGCGGCGGTGGGCGCACCTGCGGTGGAGAAAAACATCTCGTTCAAGGCGGCGTACCGTATCGGCGCGGTCTGCGAAAAGATGTGGCCGCTGCTGCGCCTGTCGGGTGAGCCGCCGATGACGCGTTTTCTCGCTGAGCAGCTGTGCACGCCGCACTGGTATTCGATGGAGCCGGCGCGCCGCGATTTTGGTTATGTGCCGAAGATCACAATTGAAGAGGGCCTGCGTCGGCTTGCCGCGGCGAGCTGAACATCGCGCGGGCGATCGTCATGTCGCGCTCACGCTTCCATCACCGCATCACCACCGGTGTTTGCACAGGATGGAAGCTGATTCCAAACGCAGGACATCGCCATGCTTCATTACGCAGTCGTTTTCTTTGTGATCGCCATCATCGCCGCCGTGCTGGGCTTCAGTGGCATCGCGGGTGCGGCCAGCAACATCGCCTGGATCCTGTTCGTTGTCTTCCTGATCCTGGCGGTCATCTCGCTGTTCCGGAAGAAGGTCTAGTTCCAGACGCGTCTGATTGAAAATGGCCCGCCCCGGCAGCAACCGGGGCGGGCCATTGCGTTTGGTACTGGTGGCGGCGAGGGCGGCCACCGGCAGTACCGGCACTCAGGTGGCCGGCGTGATCGAGCTGGCCAGTGCCTTGTCGGCGGCGTGGCGCTCCAGCGCCAGTTCCACCAAGCGGGTGATCAGTGAGGTGTAGTCCAGCCCGGTGGCGCCCCACAGCTTGGGATACATGCTGATCTTGGTGAAGCCGGGCAGGGTGTTGATCTCGTTGATGACCACCTCGCCTGCCAGGGTGAGGAACACATCCACGCGCGCCATGCCCGCGCACTCCAGTGCCTGGTAGGCACGGATGGCGATCTCGCGGATGCGCTGCTGCGCATCGGCGCTGATGTCGGCCGGGATCACCGTTTCAGCACCGCTGGCGCTGATGTACTTGGTGTCGTAGGCGTAGAAGTCGTCGTGCACCACCACCTCGCCACAGACGCTGGCCTCGGGCTGGTCGTTGCCCAGCACCGCGCATTCGATCTCGCGGCCTTCGATGGCCGATTCCACCAGCACCTTGTGGTCGAAGGACAGGGCCAGTGCCATGGCGGTGGCGAACTCATCGGCGTTGCGCACCTTGCTCACGCCTACCGACGAGCCCTGGTTGGCGGGCTTCACGAACAGTGGCGTGCCCAGCTGCGCCACCAGCGCGGCGTAGTCGGCCTTGGCGGCGGTGCTGCGGTTGAAGCAGGCGAACGGTGCCACGGCCAGGCCGGCATCGCGCAGCAGGCGCTTGGTCACGTCCTTGTCCATGGCGGCGGCCGAGCCGAGCACGCCCGAGCCGACGAAGGGCAGGTTGGCCATGCGCAGCAGGCCCTGCAGCGAGCCGTCCTCACCCAGGGTGCCGTGTACGATGGGGAAGATCACGTCGATCTGCTGCAGCGCCGTGGCCGGGTCGCTGGGCACCAGCTGCGCCTGTTCACGGCCCGGCAGCACCGATACCGCGTTGCCGGAGGCATTGAGGGCGATGCGCGAGGGGTCGCTGGCATTGAGCAGGAACTGCTGCGGGTCGCTGACATGCCAGTGGCCCTGCTTGTCGATGCCGATCAGGCTGACGTCGAAGCGCTCCTTGTCCATCGCATCGAGGATGTTCTTCGCCGACTGCAGTGAGACCTCGTGCTCGGCCGAACGACCGCCGAAAATGATGCCAACGCGGGTCTTGCCCATTGCCTGTGTGCTCCTGCGGGATGTCGTGTGAGGTATGCATAGCATGAACCGTTGCCTGGAAGCAGGGAACCGGGAAGGGGGAACGGGGAATGAATCGGCAGGGCGGGCGGGGCATCTGAAGCCCGTAGCCCGGGTAAGCGCAGCGCACCCGGGAAGCACGCAGACCATCAGCCGCCATCGCTCCTGTTGCATTCCCGGGTGCGCTGCGCTTACCCGGGCTACGGGGTGCGGGAGGTCGCGCGTGCGCGGCAGCGCATCGCCGCTCCGGTAGAATCCCCTGCATGTCTCCATCCCCCCTCAATGTCATCAAGCCGCTGGCCGGGCGTGCGCTGGAAGTGGCGCTCAACCGCGCGCTGGCGCTGGACCCGGATACCCGCACTGCCCTGGCCTCGCTGGATGGCCAGCGCATCGCCCTGACCCTGGAATCGCCCGCGCTGGCGATGCAG
>DALZZG010000101.1:0-4750 GCA_031987665.1 Stenotrophomonas sp.
ATCAGTGGTGCGTTGCGCAGCAGCGCACGTGCCAGCGCCAGCCGCCGCGCCTGACCCGCTGACATGGTGGCTCCGTTCTCGCCCACCCACGCCTGCAGACCGCCCTGCTGGCGTGCCCAGTCCCCAAGCCGCACCTGCGCCAGCACGGCCCACAGGTCATCGTCGCTGGCCTGCGGGCCGCCGAGGCGCAGGTTGTCGGCAATGCTGCCGGCGAACACCGGCGCGCCCTGCGGCAGCCACGCAATCTGCTGATGCCAATCGGCCTGTGCGAACTGGCGCAGATCGATGCCGCCATAGCGCACCGTGCCCTGCAACGGGTCCCACAGCCGCAGCAGCAACGCGGACAGCGTGGTCTTGCCACAGCCACTGTCGCCACGGATGGCGATGCGTTCCCCCGGTGCCAGGCGCAGGTTCACGCCATTCAACAGCTGCCGGCTTTCGCCCGGCCAGGTGAACACCACCTGCTCGAAGCTGACCTCCGCTGCTGTCCGGGGCACCGGCACCGGATGTGCGGGGTCCTCAACGGCAGGTGTCTGCTCGACGATCTGTTCCAGACGCTCACCGGCCACCTTGGCCGACTGCAGGGCCTGCCATGCCAAACCACTGCCCGCCGCCACTTCCAGCAGCGCCACCGTCATGAACACCAGCGTCGCGGCCAGCGGCGCCGTCACGCTGCCGGCCTCGAAGGCAGACAACGCCAGCCACAGCATGGCCAGCAGACCCGCACCAGAAATCGCTGCATGCAGCACGTTGCCACCGATCAGGCGCTGACGACGCAGGCGGTCGCTGCGCGCAAGCTGCCGCGCCGCTTCATCCACACGCAGCGTCCATGCATCACGCGCATGCAGCGCGGTGAGATCGGTAACGCCTTCCAGACCCTCGAAGGCCACCGTACGCAATGCCGCGCGTTGCTGCGCGCGCAGGCTCTCCCCCGCTTCGCCACGGCGGACGGCAAACCACGGTACGCCGGCACCGACCAGCACCGCCAGCACCAGCAGCAGCACTGCCGCCGGCCAATGGATCAGCGCCGCTGCAGCCACCGCCGCCAATGCCATGCCGGCCAACGCCAGCAGCGGGCCGACCGCACGCACCATGCGACCATCCACCTCACCGATGTCGGTGACCAGCCGTGCCAGCAGCTCACCGGTACGGCTGCTGCCCAGCCGCGCGGGAGCGAGTGGCAATGCACGCTGGAAGAACCACACGCGCAGATCACGGGCGATGCGCAGGGTGACATCGTGCCCCACCAGCTTCTCGAAATAACGCGACACGATGCGCGCCATCGTCAGGCCACGGATGCCAGCCGACGGCGAGAAGAAATTGAACGTGCTGCCCGCACCCAGCGCGCCCGCCAGCGCGGCACCCGTAAGAAAGCCACCGGACAGTCCCAGCAGGCTCACGCCTGCCAGCATCGTGGTGAACAGCAGCACGATGGCCAGCAGCAGACGCCAGCGATGGCGGCGGAATACCGAACGCATGTTCTCGCCACTCATGCGCCTTCCCCGTGCTGCCGCGCCTGCAGATGCTGCTGCAGATCGATGGTTCTGTCCGCCCAGCGCATCGCCGCGCCGCTGTGCGTGGCCATCAGCACCGTGCGCCCGCGTGTGTGCACGGCCAGCCCCTGCAGCAGGTCGGCTTCGGTCTGTGGATCAAGGAACGCGGTGGGTTCGTCGAGCAGGTACAGATCCGGCGCACGCAGCAGCAGACGCGCGAGACCGATGCGACGCGCCTCGCCACCGGACAGGCCGAAGCCACGCTCACCGATCACGGTATCCAACCCCTGCGGCAGCTGACGCGCGAAACGCATCACCTGCGCCACTTCAGCCACCGCCTGCAGTCGCTCGCTGCTGACCGTGGGATCGGCCAGGCGCAGGTTGTCGGCGATGGAACCGTGGAACAGATACGGCCGCTGCCCTGCATAACCAATGCGGATGCCCTCGCGCGTGACGATGCGTCCCTCGCGCGGCGGCAGCCAGCCTTCCAGCGCTTCCAGCAGCGTGCTCTTGCCGCTGCCACTCGGGCCCACCAGCGCAACATGCTCGCCCTCGGCCAGTTCCAGCGAGAAATGCCGCAGCACGTCGTGCGTGGCACCCTGTGGCCGCAGGCTCACGTCCTGCACCGATACCAGCGATGCGTGCTGTTGTGCCGGCTTGATCGTCAGCGCCGTTGCCGGCGCCGCTGCCGCCGGCAGATCGTCCGCAGGGTCTTCGGCGAGCAGTCGCTCCACTTCCGACGCGGCGGCCAGTGCGTTGGCGCGGTCGTGGTAGTGCGCGGCCAACCGCCGCAGCGGCGCGTAGAACTCCGGCGCGAGCAGCAGGCAGAACACGCCAACGCCCAGCGTCGGCACGGTGGCATGCAGCGACATCAGGCCCAGATAGCTAAGGCCCAGATACAGCGCGACCATCGCCACGCTCACCGAGGCGAAGAATTCCAGCACGGTGGACGAGAGAAAGGCGATGCGCAGCACCTTCATGGTGCGCACACGCACGCCATCGGCGGCAGCGGCGATCCCTTCCAGTTCGGCCTCGCCACGCCCGTAGAGGCGCAGCAGTCCCAGCCCCTTGATGCGGTCGGCGAAATGGCCGCTCATGCGCGCCAGCTCACCCAGCTGGGCGCGGCCAGCAGCTTCTGCACCCCAGCCCACCAGCATCATGAAGAACGGCACCAGCGGTGCGGTGAGGATGAAGATCAAGGCCACGACCCAATCCACCCAGGCCACCGCCAGCACGATCAGCAGCGGCACGACCACCACTTCCACGCGCACGGGCTGGAAACCGGCGTAATAGCCCTCGATGGCGTCACCGTGGGACAGCAGCAGCTCGCCCAGCTCACCACTGCGTTGACGTCGCTGCCACAGCGGACCGCGCATCATCAGCGTGCGATACACCTGTTCACGCAAAGCCAGACGGGCGCAGTCGGCCACATCGCCCGCTGCGCTCTGCGCAAGCCCACCCAGCAGGCTGCGTGCCAATAGTACGCCTGCCAACACAACAAAAATCTTCGCAGTTGCGATAATAGGGCGGTGTTCGACAAGAATGGCCTGGATCAGCCAGGCAATGGCGGCGGCCTGTACGATGAGCAGCGCCCCGGATACGCACACAGCCACGGCGGCAAGCACCTGCCGTGAACGCGCGCCCGAGGCCAGCGACGCCAGCCACTGCTGCTGTTGACGGCGCTGCCGGCGAAATGCCTCGCCCTGATGTGGAACCTCGCTCAAGACCGACGACTCTGGTGAAGGATGTCTACACGATTGTAAGCAAGCCTTGCCGCGGCTGCCGAAGTGCAGGATCGCGGCGTGCCACCGGTGGCACATTGATCGAGATCAAGGCATTGACATTGCTCAAGGCGCAGCATTTTCAACATAAAAACCCTCTCTCTCCACGCATGACGCCCAATTCCCACGAGGTAGACAGGCCATGATTGATTCAACAGTCGTAGAACTGTCGCGGTTGCAGTTCGCGCTGACCGCGATGTACCACTTCCTTTTCGTCCCGCTCACATTGGGCCTGTCTTTCATGATCGCGATCATGGAGAGCGTCTATGTGATGACCGGCAAGGATGTCTGGCGCCGCATGACCCTGTTCTGGGGCGTGCTGTTCGGCATCAACTTCGCCATGGGCGTGGGCACCGGCATCGTGATGGAATTCCAGTTCGGCATGAACTGGTCGTACTACAGCCACTATGTGGGTGACATTTTCGGTGCGCCGCTGGCCATCGAGGGCCTGATGGCGTTCTTCCTGGAAGCCACCTTCATCGGCCTGTTCTTCTTCGGTTGGGGCCGCCTGTCCAAGGTGCAGCACCTCACCGTGACCTGGCTGATGGCACTGGGCACCAACCTGTCGGCGCTGTGGATCCTGATCGCCAATGGCTGGATGCAGAATCCCGTGGGCGCAGTGTTCAATCCGGAAACCATGCGCATGGAAGTCGTGGACTTCATGGCCGTGCTGTTCAACCCGGTGGCTCAGGCAAAGTTCGTGCACACGGTGTCGGCCGGCTACGTGACCGGCGCGGTGTTCGTGATGTCCATCAGCGCCTTCTTCATGCTGCGCAACAGGCACCAGGAAGTGGCACGCCGCTCCTTCGCCGTGGCGGCTGCGTTCGGCCTGTTGTCCTCGCTGTCCGTGGTGGTGCTGGGTGACGAGAGCGGTTATGCCGCGAACGAGCACCAGAAGATGAAGCTGGCCGCGATCGAGGCGATGTGGGAAACCGAGCGTGCTCCGGCCGACTTCACCGCCTTCGGCATTCCGAACCAGACGACGCACCAGAACGATTACTCGGTGAAGATCCCATACCTGATGGGCCTGATCGCCACACGCTCGCTGAACAAGCCGATTCCGGGCATCCTGGAACTGGTGGAGCGTGCCGAGCACCGCATCCGTGGTGGCCAGCTGGCCTACGGTGCGCTGGAGCGCATCCGCGCCAACAAGCAGGACACCGAAGCGCTGGAGATGTTCGACCGCCATTGGCAGGATCTCGGCCACGGCCTGCTGCTGAAGCGTTACCGCGAGGACATCCTCAACGCCACGCCGGAGGAAATCTCGCAGGCGGCGATGGACACGGTGCCCAGGGTGGCCCCGCTGTTCTGGACCTTCCGCATCATGGCGGGCCTGGGCTTCTACCTCATCGCCTTCTTCGCGGTGGCCTTCTACTACTCCTGCCGCAACAACTTCCAGGACAAGCGCACGTTCCTGAAGGTCGCGCTGTGGACGCTGCCGGCACCGTGGATCGCCATCGAATGCGGCTGGTTCAT
>DALZZG010000102.1:0-4730 GCA_031987665.1 Stenotrophomonas sp.
GCCACCGCGTCGGCCGTGGCCGCGCTGGCGCGCTCTGCAGTGGGGGCCACTGGCCGCTCCATCGACAACAGCATCGAGCTGGCCCCGGGCAGCCGCTTTGCGGCGTTGCTCAAGGCACCTGCCGCCGAACCCGCAGCCAGCGCACGACAGGTGTTTGCCACCTTGCCGGCCAGCGCCGACGAGCCGCCGGTGGTACCGGTCTTCCGCCCCGCCGGCAGCGCCGTCAAAACCCCAGCGCTGAGGGAAGACAGCGTCAGCTTCTCGGCCCATGCCGCTGCTGCCACGGCTCACCCGGAACGTCCGCAGGGTCGCGCCCAGTTCCAGATCGACCCGCCGCTGCCCGTACAGGCACAGGCACCGCAATTCACCGCACCCGTGCCTGCATCGACCGCAATGGAGCCGGTTGTGGCTGCTGCAGTTACCGCCGCCATGCCGCCGCTGGTTGCTGTCAGCGCGCCCGCTGCCCCGCTTGCCATTGCACCGGCCCCTGTCGCTGCCCCTTCCCCTTGCCCCGCTCCCGTTCCCGCCCCGGTAGCAGTTGCCGCCGCGCCGCGCGACGACGAACAGCTGCTGCAGCTGCGCCAGGAAGTAGCCGGCATGCGCCATCTGATCGAGCGCGAGATGAACCGCTTCACCGACGAACGCCTGCGCGGCAGTGCGGTGCGCGCCAATGCACTGGACCTGATGGACGAGTATGGCTTCGATGCCGGGCTGGCCCGCGACGTCGCCATCCAGATCCCGGCCGACACCGATCCCACCCGTGCCCGCGGCCTGATGCTGGGGCTGATCTCCAAGAAGCTGCCGATCGCCCCGGTCGACCCGATGGAGACCGGTGGTGTCATCGCCCTGGTCGGCCCCACCGGCGCCGGCAAGACCACCACCATTGCCAAACTGGCCTCGCGCTTTGCCGAAGCCCACGCCGCCCGCGACGTCGCCCTGGTCACCACCGACACCCAGCGCATCGGCGCCCGCGAACAGTTGTATGGCTTTGGACGCCAGCTCGGCATCGCCGTGCACGAGGCCAACAGCGGCACCGATCTCAACCAGCTGCTGCACAAGCTGGCCGACTACAAGCTGGTGCTTATCGACACCGCCGGCTTGGGTCAGCGCGACCGCGCCCTCACCGCCCAGCTGCAGTGGCTGCGTGCCGCCGGCCAGATCCGCACCCTGCTGGTGCTGCCGGCCAACACCAGCTTCCAGGACATGGATGAAGTGGTGCGCCGCTTCAGCGCCGCCAACCCGCAGGGGGTAGTGCTGACCAAGCTGGACGAGACCGGCCGCTTCGGATCGGCCCTGTCGGTGGCCGTGGACCACCGCCTGCCGATCACCTGGGTGACCGACGGCCAGGACGTGCCGGAAGACCTGTACCGGGCCTCGGCCGCAAATCTTGTACTTCGCCTTGAAGATTTGCGCCGCGCGGCCGATATGCCCTGCAACCCGGAGTTGAACAATGCAGTCGCGTGAGTACGCCAAGCTGACCAATACCTTCCCGTTGTCGGCCACCCGCCGCGAGCCAGCCGGCCCGGTGCGCACCATCGCGGTGACCGGCGGCAAGGGCGGTGTGGGCAAAACGAACGTCTCGGCCAACCTGGCCGTGGCGCTTGCCGGCATGGGCAAACGCACCCTGCTGCTGGACGCCGACCTGGGCCTGGCCAACATCGACGTGGTGCTCGGCCTGCAGCCCAAGCACACCCTGGCCGACCTGGTCGCCGGGCGCGCCAGCCTGGAAGACGTCATCATCGAAGGCCCCAACGGTGTGCTGGTGGTACCGGCGGCTTCCGGTCGCCGCCACATGGCCGAGCTGCAGCCGGCCGAGCACGTGGGTCTGGTCAACGTGTTCTCCGAGCTGGAGCGCGACCTCGATGTGATGATCATCGACACTGCCGCCGGCATCACCGACAGCGTGCTGACTTTCTGCCAGGCCGCGCAGGACACCGTGGTGGTGGTCTGCGACGAGCCCGCCTCCATCACCGACGCCTACGCACTGATCAAGGTGCTCTCGCGCGAGCGCGGCGTGGACCGCGTGCAAGTGGTGGCCAATATGGCCCGCGACCCCAACGAGGGCCGTGCCCTGTACGAAAAGCTGGTGCGTGTCTGCGAGAAGTTCCTCATCGATGTCTCGCTGAACTACCTGGGCTGCGTGCCGCAGGACGACTGGCTGCGCCTGTCGGTGCAGCGCCAGCAGCCGGTGGTGAAGCTGTACCCGTCCGCGCCTGCGGCGCTGGCCATCCAGGAGATCGCACGCCGCACCTCCCGTTGGCAGGCACCGACCGCACCGCGCGGTGGCGTCGAATTCTTCCTGGAACGCATCCTCCAGCAGAAGGTGAGCGCATGAACAACGCCGCAGCCCAGTACCGTGAGGTCCAGCGCAACGCGGCCAATGACTGCATTGCACGCCATGCCGACCTGGTACGCCGCATCGCCCATCATCTGGCTGCGCGCCTGCCCGCCAGTGTCGAGGTCGACGACCTGATCCAGGCCGGCATGATGGGTCTGATCGAAGCCTCGCGCAGCTACGACGCCGAGCAGGGTGCCTCGTTCGAGACCTATGCGTCCATCCGCATCCGCGGCTCGATGATCGACGAGATCCGCCGTGGCGACTGGGTGCCGCGCTCGGTGCACCGTCGGGCCCGCGATGCCGCCGCCACCATCCGCCGCCTGGAGCAGGCCTCCGGCCGTGCTGCCAGCGCCACCGAAGTGGCCCAGGCCATGGACATGCCGCTGCCCGAATACATGCGCCTGGTCGAAGACGCCTCGCGCGGCCAGGTGCTGAGCCTGGAGTCGCGCATCGAGGACCAAGGCGAGCTGGATACCCCTACCACTGGCGGCCCCACCCCGCAGCAGATGCTTGAACGCAGCCAGTTCGGTGCCGAGCTGGGCAAGGCCATCGGCCTGCTGCCCGAGCGCGAGCAGCTGGTGCTGTCGCTGTACTACGAGCAGGAACTGAACCTGAAAGAGATCGGCGCGGTGCTCGGTGTGAGCGAGTCGCGGGTTTGCCAGATCCACGGCCAGGCGATGCTGCGCCTGCGTGGGCGGCTGAAGATTTTCGAGTCGGCCGACGCCGGGCTCGAGGAACACTAAGAGGAATATCTTTTGAACAAGAACATGCGCATCCTGATCGTCGACGACTTTTCGACCATGCGTCGCATCGTCAAGAACCTGCTTGGCGATCTGGGCTTCACCAACACCGCCGAAGCCGAGGACGGGCATGCCGCGCTGGCCCTGCTGCAGAGCCAGCCGTTCGATTTCGTGGTCACCGACTGGAACATGCCGGTGATGACCGGCATCGAGCTGCTCAAGGCCGTGCGTGCCGACCCCAAGCTCAAGACCCTGCCGGTACTGATGGTCACTGCCGAAGCCAAGCGCGAGCAGATCATCGAGGCCGCCCAGGCCGGCGTCAACGGCTACATCATCAAGCCGTTCACCGCGCAGACCCTGGAAGAAAAGCTGGGCAAGATCTTCGAACGCCTGGCAGCGAGCGCCTGATGGACGATCTGGCGCAATCGCTGAGCGACAAATCGGCCCTGGTGCAACGCCTGCAGGATGCGCTTGCCGCGCTGGAAAGCGGTGACGAAGCGGCTTGGCGCCAGGAAATCGACGCGCTCGCCGCGCTGCGTACCCAGCCGATGATGGCCGGCTTGGGCCGGCTGGCCCGCGAGCTCGGCCAGGCCCTGGGCGAACTGCCCAGCGTGCCCAGCGAAGCCGGCGAGCTGGACGACGCCTGCGCGCGCCTGGACCACGTGGTGGAGATGACCGAACAGGCCACCCACCGCACCCTGGACCTGGCCGAGGAGTGCCGGGCGCTGACCGAGCGCCTGCGTGCCGACGGGCTCAATGCCGACCAGGACGAGATCCTGGACCGCATCCGCCACAACCTCACCGAGGTGGCCCTCACCCAGAGCTACCAGGACCTGACCGGGCAGATCATCCGTCGCGTTGTCGGCATCGTCCGCCGCGTGCACGAAGGCTTTGGCGCACTTGGCCTGCCACCACCGGAAGACCCGGCCCGCAACAGCGGGCTGGCCGGCCCTGCGGTGGACGGCCTGGACCGCCACGCCGTGTCCCAGCATGACGCCGACGACCTGCTGTCGGACCTGGGGCTGTAAGCCATGACCACGTTCGCCGACGACATCGCCGCCGATTTCATCCTCGAAGCGCAGGAGATCCTCGATCGACTCGGCGAGCAGCTGGTGACGCTGGAGCAGGCACCGGAAGATGCCGACCAGCTCAATGCCGTGTTCCGCGGTTTTCACACGCTCAAGGGCGGCGCCGGTTTTTTGTCGATCACGCCGATGGTCGAACTGTGCCATGCCGCCGAGGAAGCCCTGGGAATGGCCCGCTCTGGCAAGAGCCAGTTGCTGGCGCACCATTTCGACGCCGCCCAGCAATCACTGGATTGGCTGCAGGCCATGCTCGACGCAGTGTCCTCCGGTACCGAGCCCGGGCATGCACCGGCCGCACTGATCGCGCAGTTCGACATGGGCAACGCGCCTTCGCCGGCACCGGTCAAAGCCGCAGCCGCGCCTGCCGACAGTGATCTGATCAGCGAGGATGAGTTCGAAGCGCTTCTCGATCAGTTGCACGGCACGGCCGCGCCAAGCGCTGTTTCCACAACCGCCGCCGATGACCTGATCAGCGAGGACGAGTTCGAAGCCTTGCTGGACCAGCTGCATGCCGGTGCTGCGCCCGGCGCAGGCACACCGGCTGCCGTGGCACCTGCCGCCGCGCCG
>DALZZG010000103.1:0-4656 GCA_031987665.1 Stenotrophomonas sp.
AGGCCGAGGCACAACTGGCCGAGCTGCAGCACGGCAGCCGCGCCGAGCAGGTGGCGCAGGGCGAGGCCGCACTGGCGTCCGCTGAAGCCAGTGCGCAGTCGCAGTCCGTGCTGCTGGAAAAACTCGCGCTGACCGCGCCGCGCACGGGCAGGGTGGACAGCCTTCCCTACAAGCTGGGCGACCGGCCACCCACCGGCGCGCCGCTGGTGGTGCTGTTGGTGGGCGACGCACCTTATGCGCGCGTGTACCTGCCGCAGGCGCTGCGCAACCAACTGCAGGTGGGCGATACGGTGAAAGTGCAGCTGCAGGGGCAGGACGATGGTCAGGTGCTTGAGGGCCGCGTACGCATGATCCGCAGCGAGCCGGTGTTCACGCCGTACTTCGCGCTGACCGGGCAGGACGCCGAGCGCCTGAGCTATCTGGCCGAGATCAGCCTCGGCAAAGATGCCGCGTCGCTGCCTGTTGGTGCGCCGCTGCAGGTGCTGGCCGATGCCGGACGTTGAAGCGATCCGCGCAGCCGCATCGCCGTCGGCGCCGGCCGAAGGGCTGGCGATCCGCGCGCGTGGCCTGAGCAAGCAGTTCGGTGCGCTCAAGGCGGTGGATGGCATCAATCTGGATGTGCCTCGCAGGCACGTCTATGGCTTTCTGGGGCCGAACGGTTCGGGCAAGTCCACCACCATCCGCATGCTCTGCGGTCTGCTCACACCCAGTGCCGGAGAGATAGAAGTGCTGGGCCTGCGCATTCCGGAACAGGCCGAAGCCCTGCGCAGTCGCATCGGTTACATGACCCAGAAGTTCTCGCTGTTCGAGGATCTGACCGTGCGCGAGAACCTGGACTTCATGGCCGCCGTGCACGACATGCCGAAGGCGAGGGCACGTCAACGCATCGATGTGCTGCTGGAGCAGTACCACTTCCAGGATCGGCAGAAGCAGCTTGCGGGCACCATGAGTGGCGGCCAGAAGCAGCGCCTTGCGCTTGCGGCGGCGGTGATCCATGAGCCTGAGCTGCTGTTTCTCGACGAGCCCACCAGCGCGGTGGACCCCGAATCGCGCCGCGACTTCTGGGAAAAACTCTTCGAGCTGGCCGATGGCGGCACCACGCTGCTGGTATCCACGCACTACATGGACGAGGCCGAGCGCTGCCATCGCATCGCCATTCTCGACCGTGGCGTGCTGGTCGCCGACGGCACGCCTGCTGAACTCACCGGCCGGCTGGCAGGGCGCACGCTGGTGGTGGATGCGCAGCAGCCACGGCAGGCAGCGCGGGTGCTGTCGGACAGCGCGGGTGTACTCAGCGTGGCGCAGATCGGCAACAGCTTGCGCGTGCTGCTGGGGGAGGACGGCAGTGAGCAACCACTCGCCGACGCACTGCAGGCCGCAGGAATCCCCGCGCACATCCATGTGCAGGCTGCCAGCCTCGAGGATGTATTCGTTGCTGCCACGCGCAACACCGCTGCCGCGCGGGAGGATGCATGAAGCTGCGTCGCCTTCTCGGTGTGATGGTCAAGGAGCTGCGGCAGATGAGTCGCGACCGCATCACGCTGGCCATGATCATCGGTATTCCGGTCATGCAGCTGCTGTTGTTCGGCTATGCCATCAACACCAATCTGCGCGACCTGTCGGCGGGTTTCGCCGATCAGGCGCGCACCTCGGCATCACGCGCCTTGGCCCGCGACATCGCGGCTACCGGTGTGGTCGCACCGGTGCTCGAAGCAGAAACACCGCAGCAGCTGACCGAAGCGATGCGCCGTGGTGAGATCAGCATCGGCATCGTCATTCCACCGGATTTCGAGCGACGCCGTGCCGAAGGCCGCGAGGCCATGCAGATTCTGGTGGATGGCAGCGACAACGCGGTGCAGAACGCGGCGGCACAGCTGGCGCGCATGCCGCTGGATGGGGCGCAGTTCAATCCACTGGCGACCAGCAGCATCAGCGTGGTCAGCTTCTACAACCCGCAGCGCAGCTCGGCGGTCAACATCGTGCCGGGGCTGGTGGGCGTCATCCTGACCATGACCATGGTGCTGTTCACCGCGGTGGCCATCGTGCGCGAACGCGAGCGCGGCAACATGGAGCTGCTGATCGCCACGCCCGTCACCAGCACCGAACTGATGGTCGGCAAGGTTATTCCGTATGTGGTCATCGGCCTGGTGCAGACCGTTATCGTGCTGTCGCTGGGAACCACCCTGTTCGCGGTGCCGCTGGGTGGAAGCCTGCTGGACGTGTTCATCGCCGCCAGCCTGTTGATCGTCGCCAACCTGACCTTGGGCCTGCTGATCTCCACGGCGGCTCAATCGCAGTTCCAGGCGATGCAGGTGACCTTCTTCGTGTTCCTGCCGTCGATCCTGCTGTCCGGCTTCATGTTTCCGTTCGCCGGCATGCCGCGCCCGGTGCAGTGGCTGGCTGAAGTGCTACCACTGACCCATTTCCTGCGTCTGATCCGTGGCGTGATGCTGCGCGGTGCCAGCGTGTGGGAGTTGTGGCCGGAGGTCGTCGCCTTGCTGGTCTTCAGCGTGTTGATGATGACCGGTGCCATCCTGCGCTTCCGCAAGCGGCTGGATTGAGCGGTGCGGGTTTTCCACATGCGGTGTGGATGCGGGTGCGGCAAAGCTGTGGATAGGTGCCCACTGCCCAATGACCGCAAGGGTTTGCGTGGTGTGGCGAAAATTTGACCGGGTCATGGCGGCTTGTCCACCGCGGGTGTGGATGGGCATGGCACAAACATGTGGATAAGCCTGCATCGCCCTTGTGATTCAGTGGCTTGCAGTATCTGGTCATAAATTCACCATGAAAAAGACCCGCCGAAGCGGGCCTTCAAATGCACGGGGACAACTGCGGCTCAGTCCTGGGTGGCGACGCGGCCACGCAGCGAGTTGCTCAGCGCCTCGGTGATGACCACATCGACGAACTGCCCGACCAGACGCGGGTTGCCCGGGAAGTTCACCGAACGCATGTTCTCGGTCTTGCCGGTCAGTTCGTTCGGGTCCTTGCGCGAGGGGCCTTCAACCAGCACGGTCTGCACGCTGCCCACCATGCCACGCGAAATGCCGGCGGCATGTTCGTTGATATGGGCCTGCAGGCGCGACAGCCGCGCATGTTTGTCGGCATCGCTGAGCGTGTCTTCCAGATCGGCTGCCGGGGTGCCCGGGCGGCGCGAATAGATGAAGGAGAAGCTCTGGTCGAAGCCCACATCCTCGATCAGCTTCATGGTCTTCTCGAAGTCCGCATCGGTCTCACCGGGGAAGCCGACGATGAAGTCCGAGCTGATCGAGATGTCCGGGCGCACCGCGCGCAGTTTGCGGATCTTGGCCTTGAACTCCAGCGCGGTGTAGCCGCGCTTCATCGCGCTGAGGATGCGGTCGCTGCCGGCCTGTACCGGCAGGTGCAGGTAATTGGCCAGCTTCGGCACATCGCGGTAGGCGTCGATCAGCGAATCGCTGAATTCCAGCGGGTGCGAGGTGGTGAAACGGATGCGGCCGATGCCGTCGATTTCGGCCAGCGTGCGGATCAGCAGGCCCAGGTCGGCCACTTCACCGTCGCCATACGGGCCACGGTAGGCGTTGACGTTCTGGCCCAGCAGGTTGATCTCGCGCACGCCCTGTTCGGCCAGCTGTGCGCATTCCACCACCACGTCCTCGAACGGGCGGCTGACTTCGGTGCCGCGGGTGTAGGGCACCACGCAGAAAGAGCAGTACTTGGAGCAGCCTTCCATGATCGAGACGAAGGCCGATGGGCCTTCGGCGCGCGGCTCGGGCATGCGGTCGAACTTCTCGATCTCGGGGAAGCTGATGTCCACCTGCGGCTTGTTCTGCTCGCGGCGGGCACGGATCAGCTCCGGCAGGCGGTGCAGGGTCTGCGGGCCGAACACCAGGTCCACATAAGGCGCGCGCTTGACGATGGCTTCGCCTTCCTGCGAGGCCACGCAGCCGCCCACGCCGATGATGACGTTGCGGCCACCGGCCTTCAGTTCCTTCCAGCGCCCCAGCTGGCTGAACACCTTTTCCTGCGCCTTCTCGCGGATGGAGCAGGTGTTGACCAGCACCACGTCGGCTTCTTCGGGGTTGTCGGTCAGTTCCAGGCCCTCGGAGGCGGCCAGCACGTCGGCCATCTTGGCCGAGTCGTACTCGTTCATCTGGCAACCGTGGGTCTTGATGTACAGCTTGCCGCGCACGTTGCCGGCAACCTTCGGCCTGGCGCCGGGCAGGGGGATCAGATCAGGGGCGGTCATTTCAGTAGATGGCACGGCGTGGCCGGCCATGTTCGGCAAAGATGAGGCTGGCGTCCCGGGCATGGCGCTTATTCCAGACGGGTGGGCGGGCAGGCGGCCAAGGGCCGCGTCGAAGCGGCTTATTGTAGGGCCTGGGGCCCGGCCGGGCGATGCCTGCTGCATCAAGGACTTGGCAAGCGGCCTGCAAGCTGGGAGACTCCCCGGCCATGAAGGGGATTCTGGGGATTGTCGGCATACTGGCTGCCGCACTGACCGCTGTGCCGGCCAGTGCCGGTACGCTGTACAAGTGCATCGGCAGCGATGGCATTCCCAACTACGTGAATTCCAAGGTCAGCGGCGCCAGCTGCAGCGTGGTCAGCAGCTACCGCCCCTCGCGTGAACCGGCCCGCCGGGCCGTTGTTCCGCCGCCGGCACCGGCCGCGCCCGTTGCC
>DALZZG010000104.1:0-4572 GCA_031987665.1 Stenotrophomonas sp.
CCGCGACAGGCGCTGGCAGGGCCGGCGGCGCCGGAGGGGTTGCCGGTGCGGGAGGTGCCGGCGGAGCGGGCATGGCCACCAGCCGCAGCGGCACCACGCCGACCAGCGCGACGGCAGCCAGGATCAGGCCCGCGCCGATGCGCGGAAAGGTGGATGTGTTCTGCAGCATGAGCAGTCTCCGTTTGAGGCTCAGGAAGGTGGGCGAGGCGCTGGCCAGGCCGGCACCGGGTCGCGGTGCCACGCCCAGCTGCACCAGCAGGCGTCCGTAGTGCTGGCGGCAATGCCGGTCACCGGCGACCACCGCCGCATCCACGGCGGCCTCGCGGGCGATGCCGTATTCGCGTGCGGCCAGATGCACCATAGGGTGGAAGAAGAACAGGTGCTGGGCCAGCGCCGGCACCAGCCCCCACCACAGATCGTTGCGTTGCAGGTGCACCAGTTCGTGGGTCAGTGCCATGTCCAGCGCGTCATCGCCCATGCGCTGCATGCCGCGTGCGGGCAGCAGCAGCACCGGACGCCACGGGCCTACCAGCTGCGGCGAATCCACCGACGTGCTCAGCATCAGGCGCGGTGCGCGGCGCAGACCGTGCGCTTCGGAGGCCAGCTGCAGGGCCATGTTGAGCTTGTGATCGCGGCAGGGCTGGGCATGGCGCAGCAGCGCGCGGCTGGCACGCCATGCGGCGAAGGTGCGCAGCGCCATCACCAGCACGCCGGCCAGCCACACCACCATCACCACCTGCAGCCATGACCAGCCGCTGTCCACCGGCAGCGGCGTCATCACGATGATGGGCGCGCTGGCGTTGGCTGCCGCCACCGGCACGGCGGCAGCCTGCGCCACCATCGGTGCCGCATCGGGGCCGGGCAGCACTGGCAGGAGCAGCGGTGCCGCCCAGAACAGGCCCACGACCGCCTGCAGTGCCACCAGCCACCACAGCGTGCATTGGGTGCTGGCCGGCAGGCGCCGCACGAACCGGCACAGCAGCCACACCAGCGCCGTGAGCGCCACGGTCTGCAGGCTGGTGGCCAGCAGGCGATCGCCAAGCAGTTCAAGCATGTCCATGGTCAATCCTCCCGGCGCTGCGATTGCAGCCTGGCGACAAGGGCTTCCAGTTCGGCCAGCTCGTTGTCGCTGACCTCGGCCTTTTCCGACATCCACGCCACGAACGGCGAGATCGAGCCCTGCAGGGTCTTCTCGACAAAGCTGCCGACCGCGCCGTTGACCACTTCCTGCTGCTCGGCGGTGGTGCGGTAGCGGTAGACGCCCTCGTCGTGCTCGCGCTGCAGGTAGCCCTTGCTGCGCAGGCGCTCCATCATCGTCAGCACGGTGGAGCGGGCCAGCCCGCGGGCCTCACCAAAGCGTGCGGCAACCTCGCCAACGCTGGTGGGTTCGTTCTCTCCGATGTACTGCAGCAGGGCCAGTTCCTGGTCCCCGATGGTCTTGCGGCGCATGGCCCGCTCCGTTGACTACACTTGTCGTCAACCTACGCCGTGACTACAGTTGTAGTCAATAGCCCGGAAGGCACACTGACTGTCGGCTCGCTGAATGCTTCAGCTTGTGGTGCTGGCGATCTGCCAGCGTGCGAATTCGCTTTCAAAGGCGGCCAGATCCAACAGGCCCACGCAGGCATGAGCACCCACCGGCAGCGCCTCGCCCCGTGCGAAACGGCGCGCCAGCAGCACGGCGGCGAAGGTGGGAATTTCCGGGCCGTGCAGCATGGGCGCGGTGAGATCCCAGTGCAGCACATGCGCCACTCCGCCGCGCTGCCCACGCAGGGTGACGCGCATGCCGCCCAGGTCCGTGCCGAAGCGGTCGAACCAGCGGCCCGCATGCGCGAACACGCCGGCCATCGCGCCCATCGGCAAGGGCAGGCCAAGGCGGCGCAGCGTTGCCATGCCGGCAAGGCAGCGCGACAGGAAGTGCAGTTCCAGCGCGGCCCGGAAGCGCACCGTCTGCACACCCGGATAGCGCTGCACCAGCAGGTCGTGGTCCGGTACATCGCAGGGGGAGGCAAGGCGTGGCGCGATATGTGCGAACTGCACCGGCTGTGGATCGCCCCAGCCGATCACCCGCTGCCAGCGGCCGTCGATCCAGCAGTCGAACGGCTTGCCGCAATACGACAGCACCGCGCGCACCGTGGCCATGCCCAGCGGCGTGGCCTGTGCCGGCCCGATGACGATGTCGATGCTCTGCAGCTGATCGAACTGCGGCGCCAGTGCATCCACCACCGCGCTCGACAGCGCCGGCAAGGTACTCGCGCCACTGACGGCGCAGTGCCCTGCCCTGCGCGCGGTGGCATCCATCTGCGCGGCGAAATCGCGCACGAAATCGCGCCCGTCCGCCAGATCGATGTAATGCATGCCGGCCTGCAGGCAGGCGGTCGCCACGTCATAGCCCTGCCCTTGAAACGGGCCTGCCGTATGGATGACCAGCTCGGCGCGCGTGGCGGCCAGCGCGTCGGCGAAATCCGCCGAGGCTGTATCCAGCCGGCACAGCTCGATGCGGCCCATGTCCACACCCGGCAGGTGGGATGCCGCCTGTGCGGGGTTGCGCCCGGCAGCGATGACGCGGATGCCCGGCGTGGTCGCCAGCGCACGCACGATGCGCGCACCGAAATGGCCGTAACCGCCCAGAACCAGAACCCGGCGGACATCCTGCTGTGACATCGCGGCACTCCCTTGCTGAGAGGCGCATTATCGGCAACTTGTCCCTGGCCGCGTACCGCCTGCCGGTCGGCATGGACTCAGGCGTTGTCGCGCACGCCGGTATGGCCCGCATGGCGCGCGCAGTTGGCGCAGCAGTAGATCGTCTCCGACGCCTCGACACCGTGGCCGATGATGGCGCACTGGCAGTGCGCGCAGCGCGGTGCGAACGCATGGATGGCGCATTCAAACGAATCGAAGGTGCCACTGCGCCCGCCCTGTTCGACGGTGAAGCTGTGGGCGTAGTCGTTGCCGCAGACATCGCATCGGGCCATGACACTTGCTCCAGCTGATGAGTGTGATCGTGAGTGTCGGATGTCACGGTTGTCAGGCAGGTGAAATATCCCTGCGTTTTTCATCTGCTGCTGACATGCACCGGGGCAGGCTGTGGCCTCACGTCACTGTGGAGCACCCCATGCGCCCGTTCCTGCTGATCGCCGGCCTCTGCGCACTCACCAGCGCCTGCAGCACCGCGCAGGTGGCACAGGTGCAGCCCATCGACGGAGTGATCTCCGGCCAGTGCCATACCGACATGGTGCGCGGCGCGGTGGGGCTGGCCGCATCGCCCGGCACCGTGGAACGCGCGCGCGTGGACAGCGACAGCCTACGCGTCAGCGTGGTGCGTGGCAGCGGCAGCCAGCAGGCCGCGTCCGTGCCTGCACCGGCCAGCAGCGGTGGCGACCGCCTGACCATCGAAACCGGTGACACGAACAACATCACCGCGATGCGCTGTAGTTAGTTATCCGTTAAACACCACGCCTGCGTGCGGCATACGCGCACGCATTGGCGCAGCGCGACGGTACAACTCCAGAATGCAGGCGATATGCTTGCACGGTCTTTCACGCTCTGGAGTTCCGATGCGATTCCCGTCGACGCCGCGCGGCCTGCTGCGCCGCCCCGCCGCCGCCCTGTTCGCCACCGCCCTGATGCTGGCACTTGCTGCCTGCACGGGCCCTGCTCCGGAAGAGCAGGAACAGGCCTTGGACCAGGCCCAGCAGGCTGCCAACGAAGCCACCGCCAATGCCGATCCCACCCCGCCGCCGCCGGCACGCTGCGACGCCAGCCAGGTGCAGGGGCTGGTCGGGCAGACCTACTCCGACGCCATGCAGTCGCAGGCCAAGGACGATGCAGATGCCAGCGAAGTGCGGGTGATCAAGCCCAACCAGCCGGTGACTCTGGAGTTCATCGGCGAGCGCCTGAACATCGAAATCGATGACAAAGGTGTCATCACCGGCGTCCGCTGCGGCTGAGCGGACCACCGCCAAAGCCTTGCCCGGCAAGGCTTTGGTTGCGCCCGCAACGATGTATTGCGGCGCTGCAGCAACTGTGCTCTAGTCGAAACCATCCGGTGGCATCGAAGGTGCGCTCCCCCTGTAGAGCACACCACCGCATCGGGTGAGCGCGAGGGCGCTTGGGCCGGCAGGCACGCCGTGAGGCGACCAGTACCGGCCTTTCCCCAGACAAGCCGAATGTTTCCTTTGCGGCGCGCTCACTCCGGTGTGCGTGGCGTGTTGGGTGGGCGGGCAGAAGTGTCGCCGCTCACCTGACATCGCTACGAGGCACAGATGGCCGCTGCTACCCCGCAAGGGCTTTACGACCCGCAAGACGAACGCGATGCCTGTGGCTTCGGCATGGTCGCGCAGCTGGACGACCAGCCCTCCCGGCTGCTGGTGGACACCGCCATCGCCGCGCTCTCGCGCATGACCCACCGCGGCGGCGTCGCCGCCGATGGCCTCACTGGCGATGGCTGCGGCCTGCTGCTGCGCCGGCCCACCGTGTTCCTGCGCCAGCTGGCCGAGGAAGCGGGCATCGCCACTGGCCCCAACTTCGCCGCCGGCGTGGTGTTCCTGCCGCACGATGCCGAGGCCGCCC
>DALZZG010000105.1:0-4476 GCA_031987665.1 Stenotrophomonas sp.
GCGCGAGGTCGCGCTGGTCGGGCACCAGCAGCTCGGCGGCGACCGAGGGCGTGGGCGCGCGCAGGTCGGCGGCGAAATCGGACAGGCTGAAATCGGTCTCGTGGCCCACGGCCGACACCACCGGCGTGGTGCTGGCGGCGATGGCGCGTGCCAGGTGTTCGTCATTGAAGGCCCACAGGTCTTCCAGCGAGCCGCCGCCACGGGTCAGCAGGATCACGTCATAGCGGCCACTGGCGTCGGCGCGGCGCAGGAGGGACGTGATCTGTGCGGCAGCGGTATCGCCCTGTACCAGTGCCGGCAGCAGTTCCACCTCAAGCAGCGGGAAGCGGCGCGACAGCACGCTCAGCACGTCGCGCACGGCGGCACCGCTGGGTGAGGTGATCACCGCCAGCCGCTGCACATGCGCCGGCAGGGCACGTTTGCGCGCGGGGTCGAACAGGCCTTCAGCTTCCAGCCGCGCCTTCAGCTCCTCGTAGGCGCGGCGCAGGGCACCTTCGCCGGCTTCTTCCATGTGGTCGAGGATGAGCTGGTAATCACCGCGTGCCTCGTACAGCGTCAGGCGGCCGCGCACGAGCACGCGCATGCCTTCGCGCGGCACGAATTTCAGCCACTGGCTCTTGGGCTTGAACATGGCCGCGCGGACCTGCGCCCGCGCGTCCTTCAGCGTGAAGTACAGGTGCCCGGATGCGGGACGGCTGACATTGCCCAGTTCGGCCTCCACCCACACCAGCGGGAACGCGCTTTCCAGCAGGTCGCGCGCCAGCGTGTTGAGCTGGGCAGGGGTGAGGATGTCGGCACTGCGGTCCATGGTTCAGCGGTTGCGGCGGTGGTGCGGGCAGCCATGGTCGCACGGAATGAAGCAAGCGCTCATGCGCGCGGGCCTTCGTCATTCATCTCGTCGTGGCGCTGCAGCGCCCATTGCACATGCTCGCGCACCAGCGCGGACGGGTGTTCGATGCGGCTGTGCAGTGCCTGCTGCGTGGCTGGCGAAGGCGCGGCGTTGCCCAGTGCCACGGCGATGTTGCGCAGCCAGCGCTCGTGACCGCTGCGGCGGATGGGGCTGCCTTCGGTGCGGCGCAGGAATTCGTCTTCCTCCCACGCGAACAGCTCTGGCAGAGTGGCCGTGTCCAGGTTGTTGCGTGCGCGGAAGTCCGGTTCGTCGGTGCGGCGCGCGAACTTGTTCCACGGGCACACCAGTTGGCAGTCGTCGCAGCCATAGATGCGGTTGCCCATGAGCGGGCGCATCTCCAGCGGAATGGCGCCTTCGTGTTCGATGGTCAGGTAGGAGATGCAGCGGCGTGCGTCCAGACGGTGCGGCGCGATGATGGCGGCGGTCGGGCAGACGTCGATGCAGCGTGTGCAGGTGCCGCAGTGTGCGGTGGCAGGTGCGTCCACCGGCAGCGGCAGGTCCACGTAGATTTCGCCGAGGAAGAACCATGAGCCGCCATCGCGGTCGATCAGGCAGGTGTGCTTGCCTATCCAGCCCAGGCCCGCGTTGCGTGCCAGTGCGCGTTCCAGCACCGGTGCCGAGTCCACGAACACCCGGTAGCCGAACGGGCCGATCTCGCTGGCGACACGCTCGGCGAGTTTCTGCAGCCGATTGCGCATGAGCTTGTGGTAATCGCGGCCCAGTGCATATCGGGCCACATAGGCGCGCTCGCCATCTTCCAGCGTGGCCCAGGCTTCGGCGTCATCCTTGTGGCCATAGTCCAGGCCCACCGAGATCACCCGCACGGTGCCGGGCAGCAGTTCCTGGGGGCGGGCGCGCAGGCTGCCATGGCGGGCCATCCATTCCATGGTCCCGTACAGGCCTTTGCCCAGCCAGTCGGCCAGGTGCGCCTCGTCCTCCTTCAGGGCGATGTCGCTCACGCCACAACGCTGGAAGCCCGCCTCGCGCGCCAGCTGCCGGATACGCAGCGAGAGCTGCGCCAGGTGGGCGGTGTCGGCGGTGGCAACGGCGTGGGACATGGTGCAAGTATAGAATCCAAGCCATGTCAGAGCCCGTCGAACTGTTCGATACCGAAGCTGCGCGCCGCATCGACGCGCAGGCAACTGCTGCCCTGGGCGGCGATGGCTATCTGCTGATGCAGCGTGCCGGGCAGGCCGGCTGGCAGTGCGTGCTGCAACACTGGCCCCAGGCACGTCGCATCGTGGTGGTCTGTGGGCCGGGCAACAATGGCGGCGACGGCTATGTGCTGGCGCGCTTCGCCCGGCAGTCGGGGCGCAGCGTCTGCGTGCTGCATCTGGAAGATGCCGCGCCGCGCACGGCGCTGGCGCAGCAGGCCTGCACCGATTATCTGGCGGTTGGCGGCCACGTCGAACTGTCGCTGGAGTGCCTGCAGCAGGCCGATCTCATCGTCGATGCCCTGTTTGGCACCGGCTTGTCGCGCGCGCCTGATGCCGCCGATGCTGCGCTGATCGCCGCCATCAACCACGCCGGCGCGCCCGTGTTCGCGCTGGACGTGCCCAGCGGCGTGGATGCGCGCACCGGCCATGTGCCGGGTGCGGCGGTACGTGCCGAGCGTGTGCTGCAGTTCATCGTGGCGCATCTTGGTCTGCACACCGGCGCGGCGCTGGAATGCGCAGGGCAGCGCCTGCTGGCTGATCTTGACGTGCCTGCGGTGGCGTTCGATGGCGTGGACGCCAGTGGCGTGCGCTGGGCGCGGCCTGTACTGGCACGTCAGTTGCCGAAGCGGCGAATCAACACGCACAAGGGCGAGAGTGGCCATGTGCTCTGCGTCGGCGGAAACCTTGGCAGCGGTGGCGCGGTGATGCTCGCCGCCGAAGCCGCGCTGCGCAGCGGGGCAGGGCTGGTCAGCGTGGCTACGCGCACCGCGCATGTGGCACCACTGCTCACGCGCTGCCCGGAAGCCATGCCGCATGCGGTGGAAGATGCCGCCGAATGGGCACCCCTGCTCGAACGCGCAACGGTGATCGCACTGGGGCCGGGCCTCGGACAGGACGACTGGGCGCGCGCGCTGTGGTCGCTGGCGCTGGCAGGTGACAAGCCGCTGGTGGTCGATGCCGATGCACTCAATCTGCTTGCCGCTGCGCCGCGTCCGCTGACCAACGCCATCCTCACCCCGCATCCGGGCGAAGCCGCGCGCCTGCTGGGCATCGATACCGCCCGCATCCAGCGTGACCGCTACGCCGCCGCGCAGGCGCTGGTGCAGCGCTTCCAGTCGGTGGTGGTGCTGAAGGGTGCAGGTACCGTCGTGGCGGCTCCCGGCCATCTGCCGCGCGTGATTGCGGCGGGCAACCCGGGCATGGCCGTAGGCGGCATGGGTGATCTGCTGACCGGCACCATCGCCGCACTCTGCGCGCAGGGGCTGCCGCTGTTCGATGCCGCCAGCAGCGGCGCGCTGCTGCATGGCCTGGCCGGTGACGCGGCGGCGGTCGAAGGTGAGCGCGGGCTGTTGCCGCGCGATCTGCTGCCACACCTGCGCACGCTGGCCAATCCATAATGGCGGGCATGATCGAACTGATGCTTCCGCAGCCGGAAAGCACCGACCTGCTCGGTGCCGCGCTGGCTGATACCCGTCCCGCACAAGCGGTGGTGCACCTGCAGGGTGACCTGGGTGCCGGCAAATCCACGCTGGCGCGCGCGCTGCTGCGTACCTTGGGCGTGCAGGGGGCCATCCGCAGCCCCACCTACACCCTGATCGAGCGCTACCCGCTGTCCAGCGGCGAGGCCTGGCACTTGGACCTGTACCGGATCGGCAGTGCCGGCGAGCTGGATTTCCTGGGCCTGGACGAGGGGGCCGCCGACCTGTGGCTGGTCGAATGGCCCGAACGTGGTGCCGGGGCATTGCCACCGGTGGACCTCGTGGTGGCGCTGGCCATTGACGGACAAGGGCGTCGGGCGCAGCTCACGTCGCACAGCGCCGTGGGAAATGAATGGGTTCAGCGGCTTGGGCAAAGTGTCCACTTGCGGGGCCTTCCTACCCCCTGACAGCAGGAAGGTATGGCAGGTTGCGGATTATTAAGGGAAAAAGTGTTGCAATTACCGAAATCCGGTGATTGAATCCGCTCATGACTTCGGGAAACCGCCTGTTCGCACTCTCTGTTGCCGTCGCCGGGCTCTGCCTAGCGGCGAGCGCTTCCTCTTGGGCGGGGGAAATCCGTGGGGTCAGCGTGAACGCTGGTGCCACCGGTACCCGCGCTGAAATCCAGCTCGGTGGCGGTGGCAGCTACAAGACCCTGAGCCTGTCCGGCCCGAACCGGCTGGTCGTGGATTTCCCTGACTCCACCGCCGCGCGCGGGCTGAAGCTGCCCGCTGCTGCCGGCGTGGTCACTGCCGTGCGTACCGGCAACCCGGCACCGGGCACTTTCCGTGTGGTGTTCGACCTGGCCGAGTCGGTGGCGGCATTCAAGCCGCAGATGCAGGGGCAGGGCGCAAATTCCACCTTGTTGATCGAGTGGCCGGGCGAAGCCCCGGTGCGTGCGCCGACAACCGCCGTGGCAGCTGCGCCTGCC
>DALZZG010000106.1:0-4207 GCA_031987665.1 Stenotrophomonas sp.
GCCGGATTCACGCCCGGCCGGGTTGTAGTCCACCTGCCCGCCCAGCGCGTGCGCCAGCAGCTGGTGGCCGTAGCAGATGCCCAGCAGCGGCATGCCGGCGTGGGCGGCGTCGCGCAGCCAGTCGGCGCTGCGCTCGCTCCAGTCGGCACGGTCGGTGACGAAGGCCGCCGAGCCGGTGACGATGGTCGCGGCGAATGCCTCACGCGGCGGCAGCGCCTCGCCGTGCTCGACGTTCACCACCACGGTCTCGGCTTCCTCCAGCCCGGCAGCCACGCGGATCCAGTGCGGGAAGCGCCCATAGCGGCGCAGCGTGGGGAAGGGTTGGCCGGTTTCGACGATCAGGAACGGCGGGGACTTCATTCCGAGGGTGGCAGTACGGAGAGGACTTCCTCGATTGTAGTCAGCCCTGCAGCCACCTTTTCAAGCCCGGTGCGGCGCAGGGTGCGCAGCCCGTCGGCGCGTGCGGCCCGGCTGAATCCGGCCAGATCCATGTCGCGCGTGATCAGTGCGCGCAGCCGGGAACCCAGTGGCAGCAGCTCATACAGGCCCACGCGGCCCATGTAGCCGGTGCGCCGGCACTCCAGGCAACCGACCGGCTTATATGCGGTGACGACATCAGGTAATGCGTCATTGGCATCACGCAGCGGCGCCCAATCGGTGGCATCGAGCGTGTCCGGCGCCTTGCAGTGCGGGCACAGGGTGCGCACCAGGCGCTGGGCCAGCACGCCGTTCACGGTGGAGGCGATGAGGTAGTGCGGCACGCCCAGGTCGAGCAGGCGGGTGATGGCCGAAGGTGCATCGTTGGTGTGCAGGGTGGACAGCACCAGGTGGCCGGTCAGCGAGGCCTGCACCGCCATCTGCGCGGTCTCCAGGTCGCGGATTTCGCCGATCATGATGATGTCCGGGTCCTGGCGCAGCAGGGTGCGCACGCCCGAGGCGAAGTCCAGGTCGATGTTGGTCTGCACCTGCATCTGGTTGAACTCGGGCGCGATCATTTCGATCGGGTCTTCCACCGTGCACACGTTCACATCGGACGTGGCCAGCCGCTTGAGCGTGGAGTACAGGGTGGTGGTCTTGCCCGAGCCGGTGGGGCCGGTGACCAGCACGATGCCGTGCGGGCGCGCCACCAAGTCGTTCCAGCCAGCCGCTTCCTCGGGGCTGAAACCCAGCTGCTCGATGCTCTTGAATGCCGAGTCCGGGTCGAAGATGCGCATCACGCACTTCTCGCCGAAGGCGGTGGGCATGGTCGACAGGCGCATTTCCACCTCGCGCCCGCCCGGCGAGCGGGTCTTGATGCGGCCATCCTGCGGGCGCCGGCGCTCGGCCAGGTCCATGCGGCCGAGCACCTTGATGCGGCTGACCACGGCGGTCATCACCGACGGCGGCAGCTCGAACACCTTGTGCAGCACGCCGTCGATGCGGAAGCGCACCCGGCCCATCTCGCGGCGCGGCTCCATGTGGATGTCGCTGGCGCGCTGTTCATAGGCGTACTGCAGCAGCCAGTCGACGATGCTGACCACATGGTGGTCGTCGGCATTGACGTCGCCGGCGCTGCCCAGTTCCACCAGCTGCTCGAAACTGGGCGGGCTGACCCCGTTGCTGTTGTCGCGGGCATCGCTGCGGGCGCCGCGCACCGAACGGGTAACCCCGAAAAATTCCATCGAAAAGCGGTGCAGGTCCAACGGGTTGACCAGGACCACGTCGATCCGGCGGCGGGTCAGGTGCTGCAGATCGGGCACCCAGTCGCGCGCCATTGGCTCGCTGGTGGCCACCAGCACGCGTTCGCTGTCCACGCCGATGGGCAGGATGCGGTGGCGGCGGGCATAGGCGTGGGAGACCACGGCGGTGGCCCCGGCCACGTCAACCCGGGTGGGATCGATGCGCAGATAACGGGTCTGGGTACGCGTGGCCAGCCATTCGGTCAGGCGCTCCAGGCCCAGTTCGCCGGTGGCCGGTGGTGCCGCCGCCAGCTTCAGGTTGGCCAGCAGCACCAGCGGGTGTACTTCGCTGGCGTTGCGCGCGCCCTGGGCCGAAAAGCGGATGCGTTCCTGGTCCTGCACGGCGACCAGGCCATCGCCCAGCAGGGCCGCCACCACATTGGCGAACTGCAGCCGGCCAGCGGCGATAGGCACCACTGCCGATGGGTTGTGAGCGCTGTGCGCGACCGGTTGTTCCACCCCAAACCCCTAGCTGGCGCGGCCATCGCGCGGTCGGTCGCTATACTAACGCACCCCTTACGTACGGCTCAGGCAGCATGTCCGCGACTCCCCCCGTTTCGATTACCTTCCAGGGACTGATCCAGACCCTTAATGATTTCTGGGCGAAACAGGGCTGTGTCTTGATCCAGCCGCTGGACCTGGAGGTCGGTGCCGGCACCTTCCACCCGGCCACCTTCCTGCGCTCGATCGGCCCGGAAAGCTGGAATGCCGCCTACGTGCAGCCCTCGCGCCGCCCCACCGATGGCCGCTACGGCGAGAACCCCAACCGCCTGCAGCGCTACTACCAGTACCAGGTGGCGATGAAGCCGAGCCCGGACAACATCCAGCAGCTCTACCTGGACTCGCTCAAGGCGCTGGGCATCGACCCGCTGGTGCACGACCTGCGCTTTGTCGAGGACAACTGGGAATCGCCGACCCTGGGCGCCTGGGGCCTGGGCTGGGAAATCTGGCTCAACGGCATGGAAGTCACCCAGTTCACCTACTTCCAGCAGGCCGGCGGCCTGGAGTGCAAGCCGGTACTGGGCGAGATCACCTACGGCCTGGAGCGGCTCTGCATGTACCTGCAGAACTGCGACAACGTCTATGACCTGATCTGGACCTACGGCCCGGACGGCACCCCGGTCACCTACGGCGATGTCTACCACCAGAACGAGGTGGAGCAGAGCACCTACAACTTCGAGTACGCCGACGTGGAAGAAATGTTCCATCGCTTCGACGCCTGCGAGAAGGAAGCGCAGAAGCTGGTGGAAGCCGGCCTGCCGCTCCCGGCCTATGAACAGGTCTGCAAGGCGTCGCATTCGTTCAACCTGCTCGATGCGCGCCGCGCCATCTCGGTGACCGAGCGCCAGCGCTACATCCTGCGCGTGCGCGCGCTGGCCCAGGCGGTGGCCAAGCTGTACGAGGCCAAGCGCCTCGAAGCGGTCGCAGCCAAGGAGGTGCAGGCATGAGCATGCAGCCGCTGCTGATCGAACTGGGCGTGGAGGAGCTGCCGGTCAAGGCGCTGCCGGGCCTGGCGCAGGCATTTTTTGATGGTGTGATCGACGGGTTGGCCAAGCGCGGCATCGCTTTCGAGCGTGGCGATGCCAAGCCGCTGTCCACCCCGCGTCGTCTGGCGGTGCTGTTGCCGGGCGTGGAAACCGAACAGCCGGAACAGCATGGCGAAGTGTTCGGCCCGTACCTGAACATCGCGCTGGACGCCAACGGCGAGCCGACCAAGGCCCTGCAGGGCTTCGCAGCCAAGGCCGGCGTGGAGTGGACCGCGCTGGAGCGCACCACCGACGCCAAGGGCGAGCGCTTCGTGCTGCGTTCGGTCACCCCGGGCGCGCAGACTGCCGCGCTGCTGCCGGAGATCCTGCGCGAGGCCATCGCCGCCATGCCCATTCCCAAGCCGATGCGCTGGGGCAATCACGACTACGCCTTCGCCCGCCCGGTGCACTGGCTGGTGCTGCTGCACGGCAACGACGTGGTGCCGGCCGAGCTGCTGGGCCTGCACTCGGACCGCTTCAGCCGTGGCCACCGGTTCATGGCCGACAAGCAGGTGTGGCTGAGCAATGCCAGCGACTACGTGTCCTCGTTGAACGCCGCCTATGTGCTGGTGGACCCCGACGCGCGACGCGCGCGCATCGTGGAAGGTGCCGATGCCGCCGCCGATTCCGGTGGTGGTCTGGCACGCATCACCGACGACAACCTGGAGCAGGTGGTGAACCTGGTCGAATGGCCGTCGGCGGTGCTGTGCAGTTTCGAGCGTGAATTCCTGGCGGTGCCGCAGGAAGCGCTGATCGAAACCATGGAGGTCAACCAGAAGTTCTTCCCGGTGCTGGACCAGGCCGGCAAGCTGACCGAGAAGTTCATCGGCATCGCCAACATTGAATCCACGGATGTGGCCGAAGTGGCCAAGGGCTACGAGCGCGTGATCCGTCCGCGTTTCTCCGACGCCAAGTTCTTCTTCGACGAAGACCTCAAGCAGGGTCTGGTGGCGATGGGCGAGG
>DALZZG010000107.1:0-4188 GCA_031987665.1 Stenotrophomonas sp.
TGCGCAACCGCACCCAGGCCAGCGTGGTACTGCGCGAGCTGGAACTGAGCGACCCGGCGAAGCACCTGGAGTAAGCCCGAACCCCGTAGCCCGGGTAAGCAACGCGCACCCGGGAAACACGTGGCAATCAATCGAATGGACCACTCCGCTCGAACACGGAAAGCCCCGGGTGCGCGTTGCTTACCCGGGCTACGGGGCTACGGGACCGTGGTGCGTGGTTGCCGAAAACAAGTGGTCTGGTTGCCGGTCCCCGTACCGGCAACCAGACCATCACGGCCAATCACGCCACTCAGGCTGAACCTTTCGCAGCCCTCTCTGCTCGGTGCCTGAGCAGGCCGTAGTACAGCAACGGAATCACCACCAGCGTCAACACGGTGGAAACCAGGATGCCGAAGATCAACGCAATCGCCAGACCGTTGAAGATCGGATCATCCAGGATGAACAGCGCACCGCCCATCGCCGCCAGCGCGGTCAATGCAATGGGTTGCGCGCGTACCGCACAGGCATCCACCACTGCCTGTTCGGCTGTATGGCCACGCTCGATCAGGTGGTTGATGAAATCCACCAGCAGGATCGAGTTGCGCACGATGATGCCGGCCAGCGCGATCATGCCGATCATGCTGGTGGCGGTGAACTGCGCGCCCAGCAATGCGTGGCCCGGCATCACGCCGATCACGGTCAGCGGAATCGGCGCCATGATGATCAGCGGCACGCCGTAGTTGCGGAAGTACGCCACGACCAGCAGATAGATCAGCACCATGCCTGCTACGTAGGCGATGCCCATGTCGCGGAAGGTCTCGTAGGTGATCTGCCACTCGCCATCCCACTTCACGCCGAAGCTGCTGGTATCCGGTGGCTGGCGTATGAAGAACTGCGACAGTTTCTGCCCGTCGATGGCCACATCACTCAGCTGCCCGACCAGATCGAACATGCCGTACAGCGGGCTGTCCACCGTGCCGCTTTCATCGCCCATCACATAGACCACCGGCAGCAGATCCTTGTGATGGATCGCCCCATCCCACTGCGTGCGGCGCACATCGACCAGCTCCGACAATGGCACAAGCTGGCCGTTGCCACCACGCACGCGCAGCGCCAGCACGCCATCGAGCGTGGCCTGGTCCGCGGCCGGCAGGCGCAGGCGGATCGGGCGCGGGTACTTGGAGCTGCCATCGATCACATAGCTGGCGTCAGCACCGGAAAGCCCTGCCGCGATGGTGGTGGCGACATCGGCCTGCGAAACACCCAGCCGTGCGGCGCGCACACGATCCACCGCCAACACCTCGCGCATCGCGCCGGCCTCCACGCTGCTGTCCACATCGACAATGCCCTCCGTCGCGAGGAAGCGCTGTTCCAAGGCGCGGCCAATGCCACGCAGGCGCCGATATTCCGGCCCATACAGCTCGGCCACGATGGGCGACAGCACCGGCGGACCAGGCGGCACTTCCACCACCTTCACCGACGCCGAATGACGGCGACCGATCTCGCTCACCAGCGGCCGCAACGCCACCGCGATGTGGTGGCTCTTGCGTGTGCGGTCATGCCGATCCACCAGATTCACCTGCAGATCGCCCACGTTCGCGCCCGCGCGCAGGTAATACTGGCGCACCAGCCCGTTGAAATTGATGGGCGCGGCGGTGCCGGCATAGCCCTGGTAGTGCTGCACTTCCGGCACGGTGTCGAGCACACCGGCGAGTTCGCTCAGCAGTGCATTGGTGTCTTCCAGCGTGCGGCCCTCCGGCATGTCCACCACGATCTGCAGCTCGGACTTGTTGTCGAACGGCAGCATCTTCAGCACCACCAGCTTGAACACCGCAAGGCTGGCAGCCAGCCCGACCAGCACCACCATCGACGCGAACAGCATGCGCCGCCTGCGCGCACCGCCATCGGTCGCAAGGAACGGCATCATCAGCCGCTCGAACACTCGGTGCAGACGTGCGGCCATGCTGCCTTCGGCATGGCCATGCCCGCCCTCGCCTTCTTCCTTCGCATCAGCTGCATGGCGACGGAGCAGCTTCAGCGACAGCCATGGCGTGACAATCAAGGCGATCAGCAGCGACAGCAGCATGCCCACCGATGCGTTGATCGGAATCGGCCGCATGTATGGCCCCATCAGCCCGCTGACGAAGGCCATCGGCATCAGGGCAGCGATGACAGTGAAGGTGGCGAGGATGGTCGGGCCACCGACTTCGTCCACCGCCGGCGGTATGGCCTCGCGCAGGGTCTTCCCGCCCTGTGCCATGTGCCGGTGGATGTTCTCCACCACCACGATGGCATCATCGACCAGGATGCCGATGGAAAAGATCAGCGCGAACAGCGACACACGGTTGAGCGTGAAGCCCATCGCCCACGATGCGAACAGGGTGACAGCCAGCGTGAGCACCACCGCCGAGCCGATCACGATGGCCTCACGCCGGCCCAGCGCGAACAGCACCAGCAGTACCACCAGGCCGGTGGCGAATACCAGCTTCTTGATCAGGGTCTGCGCCTTGTCGCTGGCCGTGGCGCCGTAGTCGCGGGTGACCGCGACCTCTACACCCTCCGGAATGACCTGCGCGCGCAGCGCCTGCAGCTTCTCCTGCACGGCGCGGGTGATGTCGGCGGCGTTGCTGCCGGGCTGCTTGGCGATGGCCAGGGTGACGGCAGGCGCCACGCCGGTACGCGGGCCGTCGCGCCCGGCGGGCGCGCCATGCCAGACATAGCTGGACGGCAGGTCAGCGGCATCGCTGATGGTCGCCACATCGGACAGGCGCACCGGTTGCCCGCCGTCCACGCCCAGCACCAGTGCGGCAACATCGGTCTGGTCCGCGAGGAACCGCCCCGAGCTGACCTGAACCACGCCTTCCGCGCCAACACGCTCGCCGGCCTGCCGCGCCAGATTGGCCGATTGCAGCGCGCCGGAAAGGTCATTCACGCTCAGGCCGTGACTGGCCAGCCGCGTCGGGTCCAGCGTCACCATCACTGCGCGCTCGGGCGCGCCGATGCTGTAGATGTCGCGGGTGCCAGGAACATGCTTGAGTTCGGTCTCCAGCGTGTGCGCCACTTCGGCCAGCTCGCGTGCGCTGCGCTGCGCATCGTCGGTCCACAGCGTCAGCGCCATCACCGGCACGTCATCGATGCCCTTGGGCTTGATGATGGGCTGGCCCACGCCAAGGTTCTGCGGCATCCAGTCTTGGTTGGAGAACACCTTGTCGTACAGCCGCACCAGCGCAGGCTGCCGTTGCACGCCCACCTCGAACTCCACCGTCAGCACCGCCATGCCGGGGCGGCTGATCGAATAGGTGTGCTTGACCTGCTCGATCTCAGCCAGCTTCTGCTCCAGCGGGTAGGTCACCATCTGTTCGACCTGGCGCGCCGTGGCACCAGCGAACGGAACGATGACGTTGGCCATGGTTACGTCGATCTGCGGCTCTTCCTCGCGCGGGCTGATCATCACCGCGACCAGCCCGAGCAACAGGCCCAGCAACGCGAGAATCGGCGTCAGCGGATTCGACTGGAAGGTGCGGGCGAGGCGGCCGGAAATGCCCAGCCGGGGGTTGTCCTGCGTGCTCATTTCAACGCCCCTCGCGTGCTGTGATCAAGGCCTGCATCGCCGCGACCGGATCGGTCGCCACCTGCTCTCCCGGCTTGAGCCCGGCAATCACATCGACGTTGCCATCGCGGCGCTCGCCCAGCCTGACCTGACGCAGCGACACGCGCCCTTCGTCCACCACATACACCGCGCTGACCTCACCGCGCTGCTGCAGTGCCGTCGCCGGCACCCGCGGATAGGCACCGCCCTTGGTAGCCGGGAAGCGCACCTTCGCGGTCACGCCGGGGCGCGGTGACGGACCCATCGCGCTCAACTGCACACGCACCTTCACCGCATGGCTTCCACTGTCGGCGGCGGGGAACACCGTCACCGACTCGGCCTCCGCGCGGCGTCCATCATCGAACTGCACCTGCGCCTGCGGATTGCCGCGGATGGCCTCCGCGTCGGATTGCGGCACGCTGACTTCGATGCGCAGCGCGTCCGGCGCGAATACCGTCATCAACGGCTGCCCGCTGCCCACGCTCTCACCCGGCTCCACGTCACGGCTGCTGACGATGCCCGCATACGGCGCGCGGATGGTGGTGTAGCCGGTCTGCTGGCCTGCATCGGCCACACGCGCACGCGCCGCGTCGCGTGCTGCGGCGGCGGCGTCGCGGGTG
>DALZZG010000108.1:0-4093 GCA_031987665.1 Stenotrophomonas sp.
AGCCCAGCCAATCCACCAGCAGCAGCGCGGCGCGCTGCCGGGCCGCCGCATCCACCGGCTGCTGCAGGCGCTGGGCGAGCTGTTCGCTGAGGGTGGCTGCAGGCGTGGTCATCGCGGGGCGTGGTCTCGTTGCAGGCGGGCGGGACGCGGGGGCACTGCGTGAAAAGAGCATAACCGACTTTGTCCGGACATATCATATGATCCGTCTTCCAGAACCTGCAATCACCGCCCATGCCACGACCGTTGGACGCCACCACCTTCTTCAACCACCTTGCCCAGGGCCGGGAGGTCTTCGCGCCGGGCTGCGCCGGGCACTCGCTGCTGTTCGAGTCGTGGCTGCGGCAGCAACCAGAACGGTGCGCCGGCCTGCGTTTCACCGGCGTGCACATTCCCACGGTCAACACCTTCGACTTCGCCGGCCTGCACCCGCAGACGCGCCAGCGCACCATCTTCCTCAGCAGCGAGCTGCGCGGGTCATGGCTGGACGGGCGCGTGGATTACCTGCCGATGACCTACACCGCCACCTGGCGCTGGCTGCGCGAGGTGGTGGCCTTCGACACGGTGCTGGTGCAGGTGGCGCCGCCGGACGATGACGGCAACTGCTCGCTCGGCCTGGCCTGTGACTTCACGCCCGCGGCATGGCCGCGCGCCGCGCGGATCCTGGCCCATATCAACCCGCGGATGCCGCGCACGCGCGGTCCGTCAATTCCGCTGGCACGCATCACGGCATCGATCGAATGTGACATGCCGCTGCTGGAAATCCCCGACCCACCGGTGGACACCTCGATGGACGCCGTCGCCGCCCGGGTGGCGACACTGGTCGAAGACGGCGCCACCCTGCAACTGGGCTTGGGACGCCTGCAATCAGCGGTTCTGCGCGCGGTGCAGGGACACCGCAACCTGCGCATCCACAGCGGCATGGTCTCCGATGGCCTGCTTGGCCTGCTGGAAACCGGTGCACTCTCGGCCGCGCCGGCAGCGGTCACCGCAGGCGTCGCCCTCGGAACGCAAGCGCTATACGACATTTCGTCACGGAGCATCACGTTCCGCGATGTCGGACATACTCACGATCACGCCGTTCTTGGCGCAATCCCGCGACTTACCGCCATCAACAGTGCGTTATCGGTGGATTTGCTTGGGCAGGTGAACGGTGAATTTCTTGCCGGAAGTCAGCTCAGCGGCGTCGGCGGACTGCCAGACTTCCTGCAGGGCGCTCGCCAATCGGCCGGTGGTCGCGGCATCATTGCGTTGCCTGCCAGCACGCCGAAGGGCGCGAGCAGGATCGTCCCGATACTCCCCGCGGGGCCAGTGAGCCTGGCGCGCGTGGATGCCGACTGCATCGTCAGCGAACATGGCATCGCCGACCTGCGCCACCTCGATGTACACGGCAGGGCACGTGCCCTGATCGCAATTGCCGCTCCCGAACACCGCGAAACCCTGGAAAGCCAATGGCAGGAACTTTCGCGGAGACTTTGAACAAGGATCTGTACACATGACTGGTACGCGACGCAGCAAACCCCGCTATGCCGAGCTCGGCGATCTGTTGCAGGCGGCAATCGAGAAAGGGGAATACGCGGTCGGTACGTTGCTGCCCACCGAGCTGGAGCTGTGTGAGCGTTTCGAGGTCAGTCGCCATACCGCGCGCGCGGCGCTGGCGCAGCTGATCACCGCCGGTCTGGTGCAGCGCCGCCCCGGCGCGGGCACGCGGGTGATCGCGCAGAGCGCGGCGATGCGTTACGAGCATGAGATCGACACGGTTGACCTACTGCTGCAGTACGGCAACACCACGCGCCTGAAAGTGCTGCAGGCCACCCGTCACCCCGCCGACGCGGCGATGGCGCAGCGGCTGGAAATCAACGAAGGCAAGGAATACCTGCGCCTGCACTGCCTGCGCCTCGAGGAAGACAGCCGCGAGCCCATCGCCGTCACCGAGATGCTGATACCGATACGCACCGGCGTGCCCGCCGACAAGCTGCTGGACGTGACCGGTGCCGCACGCACCATCGCGCGCTTCCTGGATCCGGCCAAGCTGTCACGCGTGGAGCAGGTGTTCGACGCCTCCTCGTTCGAGCCGGAAGACGCCAAACTGCTGGACCTCAAGAAGGGCGAGCCGGCGATGCGCGTGCAGCGCCGCTACCGTGACGCCAACGGCCGCCTGCTGCTGATGGCCATCAGCCTGCACCCGCCTGGCCGCTTCGCGTATTCGATGGTGCTTTCGCGTAATCGGCGTTGAGGGACTGACGCTTTCCCTTTCGCGCAGCGGAGGGGTCAAGAGTGCCGCTTGTGCATCGGCCGATGGATACTTGCGGGCTGAGTGGCTACAGCGAAGAGCAGTTTTGGCTGCTGGCTTCCAGCGCACGCCAACAGCTACCCTCACCCCAACCCCTCTCCCGCAAGCGGGAGAGGGGCTTAGGCAGCGTGGCGAGCGATTACCGCCACCACGCAACCGCACCACGCGACCGAAGCCGGAGCCGGAGCCGATGACTCTGCCCCCTCCCTTTCGCGAAGCGAAGGGGGTGAAGAGGGCCGCTTGCGCGCCATTGGCGCGCGGCCTGATGAACGCCCGGAGGGCCGGACGGGTTGGGGAGGGGTGCTTCTGCTTGGGCGGTCGCAATGACCCACCCACCCTCACCTCCTGAACAACAACGCCAGCACGCTCGGGCGCAGGGCCAGCTTCATCATCTGGCGGAACTCGGCCGGGGTCAGGCTGGTCTTGCACGGCAGCATGCCGGCCACACCGTCCATCACCAGCAGGCCATCTTCGGCCTTCACGTCGTTGATGCGGACGTCCAGCTTCATCGCAGGGGTGGCGACCTTCATGCTCAGCCCTCCCAGTTCGTCAGGCCGACGATTTCGCGGCCCGCGGCGCGGCCGGAGATCATCGCTTCGGTCAGGTACGAGCCGTTCTGGTACAGGTCCGAGAACATCGAGCCCATCTCGCCGGCTTCGTACAGGCGCGGGATGGCCTTGCCGTCGTGGTCCAGCACTTCGGATTTGATGTTGCGGCGTGCACCACCACCGGTGCAGACGATCACCGGATCGATGCGCATGCCGTAGAACGGCCCCTGCGCGATCGGGAACAGCGTGTCCGGGTTGCGGCCGAAGTCTGCGTCCTGCTTCGCGTCGCAGGCGGCGTTGTAGCGGTCCACCGCCGCGCGCAGTTTGGCCGGGTCACGGTTGATCTTCACCGCCAGCTCTTCGAGGGTGTCGGCCTTCTGGATCCAGCCCTTCTCCACTTCCACGGAGTTGTCGTCGGACCACTGGTAGCCGCGCACCACCGGATTCCAGCTCATCACTTCCACCACCAGCTTGTTGTACTGGCAGGTGATGGCGTCGAAGATCATGTGCACCGGCTGCGCACGGTAGTGCGGTGTGTCCACCCAGTGGCCGTGCTTCTTTTCCTTGTAATGGGTGAGTTGCAGCTCGGCGGTCTCGTTGTAGAAGCGCTCGGTGTTGGCATCCACCTCGATCCAGCTGAAGCTCTGCCAGAAGAAGTTGCGCAGGAAGCCGTTGACGAAGCCCTCCGGCTTGAAGCCCGGCCAGATGCCACCGGACTGACCCTGGTTGCGCATGTGCCACAGGTCGGCGCCGGCCTTCTGCAGGATCTTGATGCCGTCGCCGGTGTTGTGCGGCGTACCCAGCGGCGCCGGATTGGCCAGGCCAAAGTAGTTGCGCTGCATGTCCAGGTTGGCCTCGAAGCCGCCGGTCGCCATCACCACGCCCTTGTTGGCACGGATGGCGATGCGCTGGCCGTTCTGCTCGGCGATCACGCCGAATACTTCCAGCGTGTCCGGGTCCTGCACCAGATCCTTGACCGGCGATTCGTAGGCGATCTGGATGCGCGGGCGCAGGCGGATGTTCTCGCGGAAGGCCAGGTACACACCTGACGGAATCGGCAGGATGGTCGCCGTGCAGTGCACCGCCTCGCGCGCGCCGAATTCGGGGAACTCCAGCACCGCGTCACGCTCGGAGAAGCCGGTGCCGTGGATGAACTGCGCACCGGCCTGTGCCGCGCGTTCCTGGATCCACGGCTCCAGTGCCTCCATCGCCTCGGACCACGGCACCAGCATGTCTTCCGGGATCGGGTTGGCCA
>DALZZG010000109.1:0-3922 GCA_031987665.1 Stenotrophomonas sp.
GCGCTGCCGGTGGGCGGCGGCGCATGGTCGCCCCAGTTGATCTCGCCGCCGTACAGCAGTTTGGCCTGCGTGGCATAGAACGGCGTGTGCAACGCGAAGCCCACGCTGGTCAGTGCGATGACCAGATGGAACGGCAGGCTGAACAGGCCGAGCGCATTGTGTGCGTCCAGCCACATGCGCTTGATGTTCTTGCCGATGCGCAGGGCGAACATGTCCTTGGTCAGCGTCGGCAGCAGCACGATCAGGCCGGACAGCAATGCCACCGCATAGGCGAGCGCCACCGCGCCCATGATGTTGCGGGCGATGGCGTCGGGAAGCGGCAGGCCAACCATCTGGTGCATGCGGTCAACCAGTTCGGCCACCTTCGCCTTGGGCAGCCTCTCGGTCTGCAGGCTGCCATCGGCGGCGAAGCTGGCACCGTACTCCACGAACTGGCGCGGCCCCTTGCCACGCTCGGCCCAGATCACCCGCGCAGGCCTGTCCGCCGTGGGCGTGACGATGATCGAATAGCGCGCGGCCGCTTCCGGGTGCCTGGCCAGCACGGCGGCCAGCAGCGCATCGGCTTCACCCAGGGGCGGTGGCGCGGACAGCGTCGATGGTGGTGTCGCCCAGCGTTCGAGTGGCTTCTCGAACATGGTGATGGCACCGGCGTAGAAAGCGATGAACAGCATCAGCCCGCAGACGATGCCGATCCAGATATGCACATCCTTGTAGACCTTGATGATGTCGCTGCTGATCTTCATGTGCGGGTCACTCCATCCAGCCTTTCAACGCCCACAGCAGACCGAACGCAACCACGTTGGCCACCCCCAGCCACAGCCATGCACGGCGGCTGTCGCGGAACAGATGCACGAAGCCGAGCACGCCCGCCCACAGCGGCGCGATCATCCACATGTTGAACTGCACCTTGCCTTCGCCATCCAGGCCGCCGGGTGTCAGCAGCGCGATCACCCCGCTCAGCGCCATCGACAAGGTGTAGCCCAGCACCACGGCCGCCAGCGTCTTGCCCAGCCAGTGGCCGCTCTGCAGCCGTTGCCTGGCCGCGCTCACGCGGCGTTCCCCGACGCCGCGCGTGCGGCCCTGCGGCCTGCACGCCATGCCCCCAGGAACGGCAGCACCGACCACACCAGCATCAGCAGGATGCTCCAGGCGAACACCGTTTCCAGCGGCGCCAATACCTGCCACATCGCCACCAGCGAAAGCAGTGCGAGCAACGTGGCCGGCAGCCACGGCCGCCGCCTCGGCCATGCGCCTCCGGCACGCAGCTGCTGCTGGGGTGAAGCGAGGTAGAACAACAGCGCCGACGCGATGCCGGTCAGCACCGCCACGAGGGCGAAGAACACGCTCATGTGGAAATGCCCAGAGATGCGGAAATGGGATTCATGCGATCAGGCCCGGTAACGATGCGTGCATGGAAGGCGGCCTGCCGGCACGAACCGGCAGGCCAGCGGTCACCAGCTGAAACGCGCGGTGGCGTTGACGGTGCGTCCGGTGCCGAAGAAGCACGAGGACACACCGCTGCAGGTGGACACGAAGCGCTTGTCGGACAGGTTGCTCACGTTGAGCGCCAACTGCGTACCCACCGCGCCGTGCTGGCCGGCGTCATAACGCAGCGCCGCATCCCACAGCGTGTAGGAAGGAACGCGATACAGGTTGGCGCTGTCGCCATAGCTTTCGCCGTTGTAACGCACGCCGAGCGCCAGGCTCAGCCCCTGCAGCACGCCTGCCTGGAAGGTGTAGTCGCCCCAGAGTGCGGCGGTCCAGTCCGGCACCATCGCCAGCTGCTTGCCGGCATAGCCGTTGTTGCTGCGGGTGACTTCCGAATCCATGCGGCTGGCCGCGCCGATCACGCTGAAGCCTTCCAGCGGCGTCACGCGCCCTTCCAGCTCGACGCCGCGCACGCGGCCTTCGCCATCCTGCAGCTGGCAGATGCTGGTGCCGGTGCTGCCACAGATGTTGTGGGTCGGGTTTGGGTCGTTGGTGAGGATGTTCTGCTGGCGCAGGTCATAGGCCGACAGAGTGAGCAGGCCGTCGAACGCAGCCGGCTGGTACTTCAGCCCGGCCTCCCACTGCTTGCCGGTCACCGGATCGAACGGCGTCTGCGTGTAGCTCATGTTGATGTTGGTGCCCGAGGGCTGGAACGATTCGGCATAACTCAGGTACGGGGTCAGACCGTTGTCGGCCACGTACAGCAGGCCCGCGTTGCCGGTGAAGGCCTCGTTCTCCACGCGGGTGGGCATGCGCTGGCCATAGCGGTCACCGGCCACGGTGTAGCTCTGCGTCCAGGTGTCGTCCTTGGTCCAGTCGTAGCGGCCACCCAGGGTGAAGCGCCACTTGTCCAGCGCGATCTGGTCCTGCAGGTACACGCCGGTCTGCCGGTTGATGCCGCCGGAGTAGCTGATGCTCGTGGTGACCGGCACGTAGTTGCTGTAGACCGGGTTGAAGATGTCGATGTCCGCCGGGTTGCGCATCGCGCCACGCGCGCCGCTCCAGTCGGCCTTCTGCCAATCCACGCCCAGCAGCACGGTGTGCTCGGCCGCGCCGGTGAGAAGCTTGCCGATCAGATGCGTATCGACGGTCTCGCCCTGCGAGTCACCTTCGCCCCAGGTGGCGCGGCGCTTCTGCGTGCGGCCATCGGCATTGAGGCCACCGTTGGTGACCACGGTGCGGAACAGCGACTGCACATCGGTATGGCGCGCGCTCTGGCTCAGCGTCCAGTTGTCGTTGAACGCATGCTCGAACAGCCAGCCCGCCGTCCAGATGGTGCGGTCATAGGTGTTCCAGCCCGGCTCACCGATGAAGGTGCTGTTCTTCATTCGCCCGTAAGGCGTGGCCACCAGCGTGCCGTCCATCGGTAGGAACTGGTAGGTCGAACCACCGTCGTCCTTCTGGTACAGGCCCAGCAGGGTCAGGCGGGTGCGCTCGGCCAGCTGGAAGGTATAGCTCGGCGCGAGGAACCAGTGCTTCTCCTCGGTGTGCTCGATCTGGGTGTCACCCGCGCGGTACAGGCCCACCAGACGCAGCAGGTGGCGGCTGTCATCGGTGCCGGCGCCCACGTCGAACGCACTGCTGTACTGGCCATGGCCGGTGATGCCCAGCCGCAGCACCTGCTCCTGGTCCGGGGTCGGCGTCTTGCTGACCTGGTTGACCAGGCCGCCCGGAGCCACCTGGCCGTACATCACCGCCGAAGGCCCCTTGAGCACTTCCACACGCTCCAGGTTCCAGCTGTCCACCATGGTGCGGTTCCACTGGCTGCCCTGCGGCGCGCGCATGCCGTCGATGGTGACGTTGTTGGACCAGCTGCCCGCGTCGAAGCCGCGCAGGCGGAAGTCGTCCACGCGGTTGTCGATGCCACCGCTTTCCAGCGCGACACCGGCCACATAGCGCACGGCCTCGTTGAGGTTGGTGACGCCGCGCGCATCCAGCTCCTCACGGGCGATGACGGAGATCGACTTGGGCGTCTCGGCCACGGCGGTGTCGGTCTTGGTCGCGCCGGAAGCGTGGGTGGTGGTGCGGTACGCATTGACCTGCACGGCATCCAGCGTCTGCGCGGCGGGCGCATCGCCCACGTCGGCGCCGTTGGCCAGGGCGGCAAGAGGGAACAGGGCCATGGCAACGGCCACGGACAGCAGCGCCGGACGGCGCGTGGAACGATGGGGGAATGACACGGGTGTCAGCCTACGAAGATCGGGAGTGTTGGCTGACTGCTTTCGCAGCGGCTGATGTGCAAGAGGATAATAACAATAACCATTCGCAACAAGAGCTGGCGTCCCACTACCTGGCCCCGCCTCCCTTCAGGTGTCTTAACAGGCCTGTCCCGGTCGCGACCCCGTCGCCATGTAAAATGTCGGTTTTTCTGTCAGGACCCATGGCGAAAGCTTCCCAACGGGCGCCCGTCCTGGGCCCGGCGTTCATTCGCCTG
>DALZZG010000110.1:0-3812 GCA_031987665.1 Stenotrophomonas sp.
TGCCGCTGGCGTGGCCGAGCAGCAGCCGGTCCAGCGCGAACTGCCAGGTGTAGGCATCGTCGGCCGGCGCCTGATGCTGCTGGCGGTGCCTGGCGTCCAGCCCCCAACGCGCGCCGGCCGCCTGCAACCAGGCGTGCAGGCGTTCGAAGGCCGCCGCATCCAGGCCAGAGGCGGTCGCCAGTGGTGCGCTGGCCAGCAGGTCGAGGATTTCATTGAGGCCAAAGCGCGAGACCGGCAGCCCCAACAGCTGCACGAAGACCTCGGCCAGCGGTTCGCCCTGCAGCGGGCTGGCATCGGCCAGCGCCCACGGAATATGCGCATCGTTGCCGCCACGGCCGCCGAACACCGATTCCAGGTAGGGCACATAGGGATCGATATCCGGCGCCAGCACGGCGATTTCGCGTGGCTGCAGCGGCGGATCGAAGCGCGGGTCTTCCAGCAGCGCGCGCAGTTGCTCGTGCAGCACCTGCATCTCGCGCAGGCGGGTGTGGCAGGCGTGGATCTGGATGCTGGGGTCGTCCAGCCGCAAGGCTTCGAGCAGCGGTGGCGAGGGCAGCGCGCGGCGATGGAACAGGTCGGCCTGCAGGCGATGCAGCAGGCTGTCGCCAAGGCCACCTGCATCCAGGCCGGGCACCGGGATGCTTTCCGGATCGACATAGGCGGCGATTTCGCCGCTGGGGTGGACCACTTCGTAATCGCCCAGCACCGCCATGAAGTCGCGGCCAGCCTCGCCCCAGGCCTGCAGCAACGGGTTTTCGCCGGCCTCGATGCCGAACGGCTCGGCCAGCCCGCTGCGCAGTTTTTCCTTCAAGGTCTGCAGGTCGCCCCAGTACGAGCGGGTCGGCGTCGGCATATAGAAGTGCAGCGTGCCGACCCGCGCCTGGGTGGCGATCACCCGCAGCACGTCCGGCGAGACATTGAGCGTGGCGAAGGCGAACAACCGCTGCGGCAGGCCCTGCGGCAAGGGCTGGTGCTCGCCTTCGAAGCGGGCCAGATAGTCGTTGATGCGGCGCGCGCGGTAATTCTGGCCACCGGCGATATGCCGCCACAGGATGGCCTGCGGGTCGTCCGGCTCGGCACCGTCCTCCCAGCGCAGCAGCCAATCACGGCGCCAGGCCTGGTACTTCTCGAACACCCCACCCAACTCGGCCGCCAGCGCCCAGGGCCGCAGCGGATCATCGCGGTCCAAGTAGGCGCGCAGCCCGGCCATCGCCGGCTTCTGCATCACGGTGCTGTCGGTCAACGCCCCATACAGCCGCCAGTGCAGGCCGGTGGCGCCCAGGTCATCGCGCTCGCCGGGCACATTGGCCTTCAGCGCCTTGGCGACGAACTCACCGGGAGTCAGGAATTCCAGGTTGGCCGACACCCCGTACTCGGCCGCCAGGGTGGACTGCAGCCAGCGCCGCATCGCCACCTGCGGGATCAGCACGATATCGGCGGCCAACAAGGGCTGGCCGGGCGCCGGCTCACGCAGCGCGTGGGCCAACAGCTGGGCCAACACGTCCAGGGCATTGGAGTGGTACAGGCGGAAATCGGGGGCATTGCTCATCGCGCCATCTTGCCGCAGTGGCATCGCAAGCGGCGAGACATGAATGCGTTGCGCACATTTGCCGCCGCCTTACTCTCCCACCCCGTGCACACACTGTTGCTGTCAGAGTCGCAAGGTATGCATGGCGTTGGACGCTGGCAATGCGACAATACTGCACGGTCCAGTACGCTTATGTTCAGGCGGTGCTGGCAATCCTAGAACGTTGGTTTTCCGTTAAAGGCCATCATGCCCTCAGCTCGGACTCCCTTGGTGCAGTTGTCCAACGTGCGAATCGATCGCGGCGGACGCACCATTCTGCGCGATGTTTCGCTGCAGGTACCGCAAGGCAGCATCACCGCCGTGCTGGGCCCGTCGGGCAGTGGCAAGTCGACCATGTTGGCAGCACTGACCGGTGAGTTGCGGCCGGTCTCCGGCACCGTGCAGTTGTTTGGTCGGGATATCCCGCACGGCAACCGTGAGCTGCTGGAGATGCGCAAGAACGTCGGCGTGCTGCTGCAGGGCAACGGCCTGCTGACCGACCTGAGCGTGGCCGACAACGTGGCGCTGCCGCTGCGGGCACATACCAGGCTGCCCGAGCCAGTGCTGCGGCGCCTGGTACAGATGAAGCTGCATGCGGTGGGCCTGCTGGCCGCTGCCGATGCCTGGCCGCGTGAGCTGTCCGGCGGCATGGCGCGGCGTGTGGCGCTGGCCCGCGCCTTGGCGCTGGACCCGCCGTTGATGATCTACGACGAGCCGCTGACCGGGCTGGACCCGATCGCCTCGGGTGTGATCATGAGCCTGATCCAGCGTTTGAACGACAGCCTGGGCCTGACCAGCATCATCGTCAGCCACCATGTGCATGAAACCCTGCCGATCTGCGATCAGGCCGTGGTGATCGCCAATGGCGGCATCGTGTTCTCCGGTACGCCGGACGAGCTTCAGGCCACTACCGACCCGCTGGTGCGGCAGTTCCTGCATGGCGAGCCGGACGGCCCGATCCCGTTTGATGCGCCCACGCGCAATTACGGATTGGAGAACGCGTGATGCTGAAGATGCACGCGGTGTCCGCTTCGGGCACCTTCTCCCGTAAACGGGAGAAGGGCATGTCGTCCAGCACCTTCAGTACCTCAAGGGACGCCAGCTGATGCCCTTCACCTCCTCCATCCGCTCGCTGGGTCGTGCCGGCCTGTTCTCGCTGACGGTGCTGCGCGGTTCCCTGCCGACCCGCGACTTCCTGGCCGAGCTGACCCGCGAGATCTACAAGATCGGCGCGCGTTCACTGCCGATCATTGCCGTTGGTGGTGCCTTCGTTGGCCTGGTGCTGACCCTGCAGGGCTACCGCACGCTCACCACTTTTGGTGCCTCCGATGCGCTGTCCACCCTGCTCGGCCTGTCGCTGTACCGCGAACTGGCACCGGTGCTGACCGCGCTGCTGTTCATTGGCCGCGCCGGCAGCTCGATCGCCGCCGAACTGGGGCTGATGCGTGCCACCGACCAGATCAAGGCGCTGGAACTGATGGCCATCGACCCGGTCGCCAAGGCGGTTGCGCCGCGCTTCTGGGCGGCGGTGCTGACCGTGCCATTGCTGACCGGCATCTTCTGTTCGCTGGCCATCGCGGGCGGCTACTTCGAAGCCGTGCATGTACTGGGCCAGGACAACGGCACGTTCTGGTCGGGGTTGCGCGGCAGCGTCGATTTCTGGGACGACTTCGCCGTGGCCCTGCTCAAGTCGGCGATCTTCGGCGGTACAGCGGCACTGGTGGCGGCCTATGTCGGCTTCCACGCCGAACCGACCATCGAAGGCACCTCGGTGGCCACCACCCGCGCGGTGGTGAACGCCTCGTTGCTGGTGCTGATGTTCAATTTCGTGCTGTCGGCATTGCTGTTCCAGTGATGCCTGTTCCTCGCAAACGCCCGCACACCCTGGCGCGGGGACCAAACGAACAATCCGCTTCGACTGTTACGAAGCATCTGCTGGATCAGGAGTGAGATAACAACATGGCCATCCGTGGACCCAGACTCGAATTTTCCGTTGGCGCCTTCCTGCTGCTGGCCCTCGCCTCGCTGCTGGTACTGGCCGTGGCCTCGACCAACCAGCGCTTCGGCATGGGCGGCGGTGACTATGTGCTCAAGGCCCGTTTCACCCAGATCGGCCAGCTGCGTGCGCAGGCACCAGTGAAGGTCGGCGGTGTGACCATCGGCCAAGTGGCTGACATTCAGCTCGACCCGGTTAAATACGACTCCATCGTCACCCTGGCATTGGACAACAAGTTCAAGGACCTGC
>DALZZG010000111.1:0-3672 GCA_031987665.1 Stenotrophomonas sp.
GCCGGCGCCGCAGCCCGGGGCGCCGCCGCAGCCTGCGCCCGAAGCGCAGCCCGGTGCTGCTCCGGCAACGGTCCGTCCGGCCGCACCGGCAGCAACGCCAACGGAGGCACGTCGATGAGGGACTTCCTGCGCTGGGCCTTGGAGATGGGCCAGCGGCTGACCCGCGGCCTGGACTGGCCGTTGCTGTGCGCGCTGCTGGTGCTGATGGGCATTGGTCTGTCGGTGCTGGACAGTGCCGGTGGCAGTGGCCTGGTGATGGCGCAGGGCGCGCGTTTTGCCGTTGGTCTGGTAGCGATGTGGGCGATCGCGCGGGTGTCGATCCTGCGCATACGCGCCTGGACGCCGATGATCTATGCGATCTCGATGCTGCCGTTGTTGGCGGTGTTCGTGCTGGGCACCGGCAAGTACGGCCGGCAATGGTTGAACCTGGGCTTGTTCTACCTGCAGCCGGCCGAGCTGTTGAAGGTGAGCCTGCCAATGATGGTGGCCTGGTATCTCAACCGCATGCCCTTGCCGCCGCGCATCCCGGTGGTGCTGGTGGCGGCAGTGATCATCGGTGTACCGACCGGCCTGGTGATGCTGCAGCCGGACTTCGGTACCGGCGTGCTGATTGCCGCCAGCGGTGCCTTCGTGCTGCTGCTGGCTGGCCTGCCGTGGTGGTGGGTGGGCGTGGGCGTGGGCGGTGTTGCCGCCGCCGCACCAGTGGCCTGGTTCTGGCTGCTGCGGCCTTATCAGAAGGACCGCATCATGATGTTCCTGGACCCGGAGAGCGATGCGCTGGGCGCGGGCTGGAACATCATCCAGTCGAAAATCGCCATCGGTTCCGGTGGCTTCACCGGCAAGGGTTGGGGGCTGGGTTCGCAGTCCCATTTGAACTTCATCCCCGAACAGACCACCGACTTCGCCTTCTCGGTACTCAGCGAGGAATACGGCTGGGTCGGCGTGGCCGTGGTGCTGGCGTTGTACCTGTTCGTGATCGGCCGCTGCCTGTGGATTGCGGTGGACTCGCGCGACACCTACTCGCGGCTGCTGGCCGGCGCCACCGGGTTGGCATTCTTCGTCTACATCCTGGTCAACGGCGGCATGATTTCCGGCCTGCTGCCGGTGGTGGGTGTGCCGATGCCGCTGATCAGCTACGGCGGCACCTCGGCGGTGTCCCTGCTGGCCGGCTTTGGCCTGGTGATGGCAGTGCGCGCGCACCGGCCGGTGCATGGCGGATAAGCGCCGGTCAATAGTCCGAGTCTTGATCCAGATCAAACACAGAGTTTCACAAGTCGTTCACACTGTGCCCGTCACTGGCAGCCACCGCGCCGTGACAGCCGGCCTCTCACGGGGGGACCGGCAGGTTGGCATTCGGTGGACTGGCGTGGGGAGATGCCAGTCCAATCCCCGGGGCTGATCCGGGTGCCGGTCATCTTCGCGGGATGGGAGGATGGCCGGCGCTCCACTTCGCCTTCAGTGGTGCTGCAGCCACTGGACGCCACCGGCGCTGGCCGTATTCATTTGCAGAATCGAAGAGGGTGCCGGGATCAGCTCACGGCCGGAGTGTATTTTTCGCTTCAATCTTCTTGTGATTCATGGTGTTATTGCGGGAAATTCATCTTTGACCTGCTAATCTCGCCCGATGATTAGACGCGCCCTGGTTTGTTGTCTCACCCTCGGCATGGTTGCCTGCGCAACCCAGCCGAAGTCCCCCGTATCGCCTGTCGCACCGGCCGAAACCCCGGTCAAGCCTGGCACTGCACCCACCACCGGCCCCGCAGAAGCGGTGCCTGAGGCCAAGGTGGACCTGCCGCCGGTGGACCTGACCCCGGTGCCATTCGAGACCGCGCGCGCCAATTTTGTCCGCGACACCGCTGCCCGTTACGGCATTGCCCCGGCACAGATCGAAGCGACGCTGGCGCAGGCACAGATCCGTGATCCGATCATCGCTGCCATGTCGCGCCCGGCTGAGCGGGTGAAGCCGTGGAACGAGTACCGGCCGATGTTCATCACCCAGGCACGTATCGACGGTGGTCGCGCCTTCCTGGCCGAGCATCGCGATGAGTTGACGCGCGTGCAGGAACGCACCGGCGTGCCCGCCGAAGTGATCGTGTCGATCATCGGCGTGGAAACAAGCTACGGCCGTAATGCCGGCAACCACCGCGTGCTGGATGCGCTGTACACCCTGGCCTTCAAGTATCCGCGCAGTGGCGACCCGGCCAAGCTGGAGCGCGAAGTCCGACGCGAGCTGTTCTTCCGCGACGAACTGGCCAAGCTGTTCGAACTGGGCAAGTTGGAGAAGCTGGACATCACCACGCTCAAGGGCAGCTATGCCGGCGCGATGGGCATGGGCCAGTTCATGCCATCGAGCTATCTGGATTACGCCGTTGACGGCAATGGCGATGGCCGCCGCGACCTGTTCAACAGCTATGACGATGTGTTTTCGTCGATTGCCAATTACTTCGTGAAGAAGGGCGGTTGGGTGCGTGGCGGTACCGTCGCGGTGCCGGCAAGGTTGCAGGCCGGCTTCGAGGAGTTCAATCCCACCGACTGGACCCCGAGCCTGACGGTGACCGAACTGGCAGCACGTGGTTATCAACCGGTGACCCCGGTGCAGGCGCTCAACGCCAAGGCCACCCCGGTGACCCTGGAAGGCAGTGACGGCAAACAGTATTGGCTGGGCTTCCAGAACTACTACGCGATCACCCGCTACAACATCTCCAAAATGTACGCGATGGCCGTGTTCCAGCTGTCCCAGGCCATCGCCGGCAAGGAGCTTCCCCCGGCATGAATATCAAGTGGCTGGTCCCTGCGATGATGGTGCTCGGGCTGGCCGCCTGTAGCAGTGCACCGAAGAAATCCGCACCCGCCGCGAGCGGTGGCGGCAGCCAGGCAGGCAGGGTGGTGCCAGCGCCCACGACGGGCACGGCACGCGGCGATTGCCCGGAAGGCGGCTCGCCCTACGCCCGGGCGCAGGAAGATCTGTCCACGCGCGGCCACTACACGGCCGGCGGCTTGTACAAGCCTGGGGTCAATGACAGCACCCCCACGTACATCCCCAACGTGCGTTGCATCCCCGAACCGTTGGTGACCAATGAGCCACGTTCGGCGGTCGGCAACAGGTCGCCCTATGTGGTGCTGGGCAAGCAATACCGGGTGATGGACCGGGTTGATGATTATGTAGAGCAGGGCACGGCGTCGTATTACGGCCAGAAATTCCACGGCCGCCTCACCTCCAACCGCGAGGTGTACGACATGTACGCCTTCACTGCCGCGCACAAGACGCTGCCGTTGCCGAGCTTTGCGCGCGTGACCAATCTGGACAACGGCGAGTCGATCATCGTCCGCGTCAACGACCGTGGCCCGTTCCATGACGGCCGGGTGATCGACCTCAGCTACGCGGCCGCAGTGCGCCTGGGCATCACCCAGCGTGGCACCGGCCGGGTGGAAGTGCGCGGGCTCAGCCCGGGCAGTGAAAATATGCTGGCCTCGGGCGGCAGCCGTGGCCGTGGCGAACGTGCCAATGCGCGTGCGCGGGCAGCCACGGTGGCCGCTGTGTCAGCGCCGACCGCTGCTGTTCGCTCCAGCGCGCCCGTGGCGCCAAGCCGCATGGATCAACTGGTGGAGAAACTGCCGCCTGCCGCGACGCCGCCGCTTGCAGCGCAACCTGCGCGTCCGGTAGCTGCCTCG
>DALZZG010000112.1:0-3591 GCA_031987665.1 Stenotrophomonas sp.
TGGCCACGACGCTTGTCGTTGGTCTGGCATCCGCCCAGACGCCCACCCCCACGCCGACCCCGGCGCCTGCCGCTGCGGCCGCCCCGGCCCAGGTGGCGACGCCGCCGGCACCGGTCCCGACCACGTCCACCGCGTGGGTGCTGATGGATTACGCCACCGGCCAGGTGCTGGCGGGCGAGAACGTCCACACCCCGGTGCCGCCGGCGAGCATCACCAAGGTGATGACCTCCTACGTGCTGGCCGCCGAAACCAAGAACGGCAAGCTCAAGCCTGACGACCAGGTGATGATGAGCGAGCGCGCCTGGCGCGAAGGCGGTGCAGGCACCGATGGCAGCTACAGCGGCTTCCCGGTCAACCAGACCGCACGTCTGGAAGACATGGAAAAGGGCATGGCGATCCAGTCGGGCAACGACGCCGCCATCGCACTGGCCGAGCACGCCGCTGGCAGCCAGGAGGCATTCGCCTCGCTGATGAACAGCTACGCGGCCAAGCTGGGCATGAAGGATTCGCACTTCGTGAACGCCCACGGCCTCAACGCCGAAGGCCATGTGTCCAGCGCCTACGATCTGGCGCTGCTGGGCCGCGCGTTCGTGCGTGATTACCCGGAAACCTACGCCTACAACAAGATCAAGGAATTCACCGTAGGCAACATCACCCAGCCCAACCGCAACCTGCTGCTGTGGCGCGACGCGAGCGTGGACGGCATCAAGACCGGCCACACCTCGGCGGCCGGCTACTGCCTGCTGAGCTCGGCCCAGCGTGGCGACCAGCGTCTGATCGCGGTGGTCATGGGCGGTGCTTCGGAGAAGCAGCGCGCCGACGACAGCCTGGCGCTGTTGAACTGGGGCTTCCGTTTCTTCGAGACCCACCGCCTGTATGAGCCGGGCAAGGTCGTAACCAGCCAGCATGTGTGGAAGGGCAAGGCGGACGAAGTGCAGCTGGGTGTGGCGCAGCCGATGCTGGTGAGCGTGCCGCGTGGCCGTTACAACGAACTGAAGCCGAGCATGGACGTGCCGAAGCAGCTGGTCGCACCGATCACCGCAGGCCAGGCCATCGGCACCGTCAAGGTGACGCTGGACGGCAAGGTGATCGCCGAAGCCCCGCTGGTCGCCGTGCAGGCCGTGGAAGAGGGCGGTTTCTTCAAGCGCCTGTGGGACGCCTTCATGATGTGGTGGAAGAGCGAATAAGCCTTCCACCGGGCTGATGGCCAAGCGGCGTTGCCGCGTTTCATCCCCCGCAGGGAGTGATGGAATGCAGCAACGCCGCTTTTGTTTTGGGCATGACAAAGTGCTCTCCCATCGCCGAAGGCGGGGAGAGCTTTCCCCCTCCCTTGCGCCGCAGGCGGAGGGGAGAGCCGGGGAGGGGTAAGCTCCTCAACGCCCCCCTTACAACGTGCGACTCACCGTGAAGCTGCCGAACACCGGCGTCTGCTGCTGGCCTTCAAACTCGCGCGTGCGGTGATAGCGCGCGAGCGCGAACTTCCAGCGGCCATGCATCACCGCCACGCCGTAGCCGATGTCGCCGACGAACGGTCGTTTGTCCACACGGTGACTGCTGCGGAACGTGTTGCCGTCCAGCGTGATGTCGCGCACGACCCAGCGCGCATCACTGGCGGCGAACAGATGCCACGCCCAGCCATCATCGCGTCCCCGGCGCGTCGGCGCGGTGTTCTCACCCGCAGGGCGCGTGGGTGAACTGCCGAAGTCGTCAGGCAGCTTCCAGCCGAAACGCACTTCGCCGCCGGCGTTGGCGTAGGTGGCGAGATTGCCCACGGCACCGCCCCAGTGGCTGATCGCATCCCAGCCCCAGCCCTGCGCGTTGCTGGAAGGCCAGCGCTGCATGCGCTCGTGCAGCAGCTTGAACACCGGCTCGTTGTGCAGCTGGTTGTCCCAGCCACGGAACTGCGCGTCGCCCAGCATGCGATGCACCGCATCCTGCACCTGCCGGCCCTGTGCGGCGGGGCCGATCATGCCCAGTGCGAGCTGCGTGGTGCGCAGGTGGTCGTCGCTGCGCGCGTTGTAACCGAAGTTCACCAGCAGCGCCGCCGCATACGGACGATCATCGTCGATGAGATCACTGCGGCTGCCGTCGGTGGGCGTGTACAGCGCCTGGCCGAAGTTGAAGATCATGTTCTGCTGCTTGAATTCCTGCGGATGCAGCGGCTGCAGATGACGGTTCATCCAGCGCGCCAGACGCGGCAGACAGGGGTCTTCGGTGTAGTCCTGCAGGTTGGGCGAGACCAGCGTGAACATCGCGCCGTTGGTATAGCCTTGGTCCTGGTGCGCGCCACCGAAGATGTCGTTGTCCACACGCAGATTGACGGTGGGCGGATGCGCGCTGCGCGCGCTGTCGGCGCATTGTTCGGCGGCCATTGCCGGCGCCATCTGCATGCCGCCGGCCAACAGCAGCATCAGCGGCAGTCCTGTTCCACGTTTCATCACACCCTCTGCAATCCTTTCGCGATCTGGAAGGCGCGCAGCTTAGCGGCGTGTGGCGCTGCACCATATCGCCACCGGTCGGACAGATCGTTGTGATCGCTTCGATTGCGTGCATGCGTGTTTTGACGCACTGGCGCGCAGACCCGGGCGCACCTTGTCCTCATGGACGCTTGCAAGACGGATCAGGTAATGGGTAGGCTCGCCCATTCACGTTGACGGTGGCAGTGCGACTTCGCTGATCACCGAGCTGATTGCCAAGGCAAGGCCGCCGTCGAAACACGAGAGACAGCGCTACCTGCACGGAAGCGTTACAGGGGGAAAAACATGAAGTACTCAATCCATCGGCCCGCTTTCTGGGCGGCCGGTCTGCTGGCTGTTGTTTCCACTACGGCAAGCCTGCCGAGCCATGCCTTCATCAGCCTGCCGGGGTTTTCCAGCAAGTGCTCCGACAATGTGGGCTCGCTGCGCATCGTCGAGCCTGACGACGGCATGGGCGCATGGGCAAGCTATGGCCTGCCGGCGCCGACGCGCGTGCTGCGCGTGCTGGTGAACGACTCCAAGTGCTTCACCGTGCTTGATCGCGGCGTCGGCCTTGCCGCGGCGCAGGAAGAACGGCAACTGGCCATGGCCGGACATCTTCAGGCAGACCAGAACATCGGTGCCGGGCAGATGCGCGGTGCGGATTTCGTGTTGATTCCGGACATCATCACCCAGAACGAGAATGCCGGCGGCAGCAACATCGGTGGCAGTGCCTCCACCGATGGGCGCAAGCGCGGGTTGATGGGCTCGATGCTCAATGTGGCCACGTTGGGTGTGTCCGGCAGATTGTCCACGCAGAAGCAGACCGCCGAGGTGGTGCTGACGCTGGTGAACGTGCGCACGTCCGAACAGGTGGTCAGTGTCACCGGCGAGGCCAGGATCACCGACAAGGCGTGGTCGGCGGCGGTGGCGGCGTCCAACGTGCAGGGCAGTGCGCGGGTGCATGCCGGCAGCTGGGAAAACACCGAGATGGGCAAGGTGATCAAGGAAGCCTACGAGGAGGCCTACGCGCGCATGGTCAGCGAGATTTCGCGCCGGCGCGGTGGCATCCAGACCGCCGCGGTGCCGCAGGCGGTGCCGATGCAGCCGGTCGCGCCGATGCCCGCGCCGCCGG
>DALZZG010000113.1:0-3559 GCA_031987665.1 Stenotrophomonas sp.
ATGGGTGCGCATCGCGCAGGACACCAGCACCAGCGGCAGCGCCGCGCCGGGCGACACCGATCTGGCTGCCGCCGATTGGGCCCTGCGCCATGGCCAGCCTGCGGGGCGCTTCACCGACACGCTGGCCGGTGCCGAATGGTGGTTCCTGCCGCTGCTGGATGGCGAAGGCCATGCCATCGGCGTGGCCGGCATGCGCCTTGGCCGCGAGCACACACGGCTGGCACCGGAGCAGCGCCAGCTTGCCGAAGCCATGGCTGATGACATCGCCCAGGCTGCGCTGCGCACGCAGCTGGTGACCGAGCTGGAAACCGCCCATCTGCACAACGAAACCGAACGCCTGCGCTCGGCGCTGCTGTCCTCGGTATCGCACGACCTGCGCTCGCCACTGGCGGTGATGATCGGCGCCGCAGAAAGCCTTTCCAGCTACGCCGCGGCGATGGATGAAGCCGACCGCCGGGCCCTGCTGGACACCATCGTGGTCGAAGGCGAGCGGCTGGACCGCTACATCCAGAACCTGCTGGACATGACCCGCCTCGGCCACGACGGCCTCAAGCTCAGCCGCGACTGGATAGGCGTGGACGAGCTGATCGGCTCGGCCGCGCGTCGCCTTCAGCGTTATCAGCCACAGGTGACGTTGAAGCTCGATATCCCCGCCAGCATGCCGCCGATCTGGGTGCATCCGGCGTTGATCGAACAGGCGGTCTTCAACGTGATGGAGAACGCGGCCAAGTTCTCGCCACCCGGCGTCCCGGTGGAGGTGCGCGCACGCCAGAGCGAGCGTGAGCTGCGCATCGAGGTGATCGACGAAGGGCCCGGCATTCCCGACGCCGAGCGCGCGCGCATCTTCGACATGTTCTACAGCGTCGAGCGCGGTGACCGTGGTCGGCAGGGCACGGGGTTGGGGCTGACAATCTGCCAGGGCATGATCGGAGCCCACGGGGGCGAGGTCGAGGCCCTGCCAGGGCGCGACGGGCGCGGTACGATGGTGCGGATGACCCTGCCGCTGTTGCAGCCCCAACCGGAGCTTTGTGACGATCATGGCTGATACGCCTGCCATACCACCGGCCCGAGTGCTGGTGATCGACGATGAAGTTCAGATACGCCGCTTCCTGGATATCTCCCTGCGTGCGCAGGGTTACGCCGTCAGCCAGGCAGCCAGCGGGGGCGAGGGTCTGCTGCGCCTGACCAACGAGGGTGCCGACCTGGTGGTGCTGGATATCGGCCTGCCGGACATGGAGGGCCACGACGTGCTGGCCGAGCTGCGGCAGTGGAGCCAGGTGCCGGTGATCATGCTCAGCGTGCGTGCCAGCGAGGCGGAGAAGGTGCGCGCCCTGGACAACGGCGCCAACGACTACGTGACCAAACCCTTCGGCACGCAGGAGCTGATGGCGCGCGTACGCGCCCTGCTGCGCAGCCGCAGCACCGACAGCGAGGGCCAGGTGCCGGTGTTCGACGACGGCCATCTGCATATCGATCTGGCGCGCCGCGACGTGCGCGTGGATGGCGAGGCGGTAGCGCTCACCCGCAAGGAGTACGCGCTGCTGGCGCTGCTGCTGCGCAATGCCGGGCGCGTGGTGACGCAGCCGCAGATACTGCAGGAAATCTGGGGGCCGACGCATCGGCACGACACCCATTACCTGCGCATCCTGGTGGGCCGCCTGCGTCACAAGCTGGGCGATTCGGCGCTGGAATCGCGCTATCTGTTTACTGAGCCGGGTGTGGGTCTGCGTTTCGGGGCGGCTTGAGGGCTGCGTGCAAGCACCCCTCCCCGGCCCTCCCCTTCGCGTTGCGAAAGGGAGGGGGTGGTCATGCGAGCGTTCAGATCACTGGAAAAGCGCCTTTGCTCCCTCCCTTTTGCGAAGCAAAGGGGAGGGTTGGGGAGGGGTGCTTTTCTCCTCGGAACAAACAAAAACCCGCCCACGCAGCGCGCGGGCGGGTCTGATCAATCACGCACTGCCGCCGCTCAGAAACCCAGTTCGGTTCCCACCGGCAGCACCTGACGCAGCTGGTCGCGGAATACAGCCTTGATCCGCTCCAGCGCGGCTTCGTCGTTGCCTTCAAACCGCAGCACCAGCACCGGTGTGGTGTTGGACGCGCGCACCAGGCCCCAGCCATCCCTGAAGTCGGCACGCAGGCCGTCGATGGTGGACAGGCGCGCTTCGGCGAACGGCGACTCCTCCGCCTGCGCGGCGGTGGCGAACAGCGCCACCAGCGCGTGCTGCGTGCCTTCGGCCACGGCCACCTTCAGTTCCGGCGTGGACAGGGCGTCGGGCAGCTCGGCCAGCACCTCGGACGGCCCCTCCTCGCGCTGGGCCAGAATCTCCAGCAGGCGCGCCGCCGAATACAGGCCGTCGTCGAATCCGTACCAGCGCTCCTTGAAGAAGAAGTGCCCGCTCATCTCGCCGGCCAGCTCCGCGTCGGTCTCGCGCATCTTGGCCTTCATCAGCGAGTGCCCGGTCTTCCACATCATCGGGCTGCCGCCGTTGCGCAGGATGTAGTCCGACAGCTTGCCGGTGCACTTCACGTCGTACAGCACCATCGCGCCGGGGTTGCGCATCAGCACATCGGCGGCGAACAGCATCAGCAGGCGGTCGGCGAAGATCACCTTGCCTTCCTTGGTCACCACGCCAAGGCGGTCGCCATCACCGTCGAACGCGATGCCCAGGTCGGCGTCGAAACGCTTGACCGTCTGCACCAGATCTTCGAGGTTGTGCGGATCGCTCGGGTCCGGGTGGTGGTTGGGGAAGGTGCCGTCCACATCGCAGTACAGCGGAATCACATCGGCACCGATGGCCTCCAGCAGCTGCGGCGCCACGGCACCGGCCACGCCATTGCCGGCATCGGCCACCACCTTGAGCGGGCGGTCCAGCTGCACGTCGTCGGCGATGCGCTGCACGTAATCGTTGGTGACCTCGCGCTGCTGCAACGTGCCCGGCGTATCGGCGCGCTGCAGGCGGCCTTCCTGGATGCGCTGGTACAGGCCGGTGATGGCGTTACCGGACAGCGTTTCGCCACCAATGACGATCTTGAAGCCGTTGTAGTCCGGCGGATTGTGGCTGCCGGTCACCGCCACGCAGCTGCCTGCGCGCAGGTGGTAGCTGGCGAAGTACACGACCGGCGTCGGTGCCAGGCCGATGTCGGTGACATCGCAGCCGGCGCGGCGCAGGCCTTCGATCAGCGCATCGCTCAGCTCCGGGCCGGACAGGCGGCCATCGCGGCCCACCACGACCTCGCGCAGGCCCTGGGCCTGCATTTCGCTGCCGATGGCCTGGCCGATCAGCGTGGCGACATTGGCATTGAGTTCAGTGCCGACCACGCCACGGATGTCATAGGCGCGGAAGATGCCCGGCACCACTGCTTCAGCACCCGGCTCCGGCTGGGCCGGTGCATCGCCGTCGCCCCGCGCGGCCGCCGAAGCGGGCACGGGCAGTGGCTCCTGCGCCAGCGCCTCGCTCAGGGTGATCGTGTTCTCTTCCACTGGCTCGCCCCCACGGCGCAGCACCGCCGGCAGCTTCAGGCGCTTGCGGCCCACCAGCAGCAGCACGGCCAGCGCGGCCAG
>DALZZG010000114.1:0-3558 GCA_031987665.1 Stenotrophomonas sp.
GGTGATTGGTACCGCGACCTTCGACACCGAATACCCCAGCGCACAGGCGCGCGCCGAGCACGCGATGCTGGCCTTGCCCGAGCTGCCCGTGATGATCGGCACGCCCGCACCGCAGCCGTCGCCGGAACAGCCCGCTGCACCCGAGGCCACCGCCGTGCCGCCCACGCCCCGCACCCAGGAGCCACGCCGATGAGGGACTTCCTGCGCTGGGCATTGGAGATGGGCCAGCGGCTGACCCGCGGCTTGGACTGGCCGTTGCTGATCGCCTTGAGCGCGCTGATGGCCATCGGCCTGTCGGTGCTGGACAGCGCCGGCGGCAGCGGTCTGGTGATGGCGCAGGGTGTGCGCTTCGCCGTGGGTCTGGTGGCCATGTGGGCCATCTCGCGCGTGCCGATTCTGCGCATCCGCGCGTGGACGCCGTTGATCTACGCGATCTCGATGCTGCCGCTGCTGGCGGTGTTCGTGCTGGGCACCGGCAAGTACGGGCGGCAGTGGTTGAACCTGGGGCTGTTCTACCTGCAGCCCGCCGAGCTGCTGAAGGTCAGCATGCCGATGATGGTGGCCTGGTATCTCAACCGCATGCCGTTGCCGCCGCGCATCCCGGTGGTGCTGGTGGCCGCGGTGATCATCGGCGTGCCCACCGGTCTGGTGATGCTGCAGCCCGATTTCGGCACCGCCGTGCTGATCGCCGCCAGCGGTGCCTTCGTGCTGCTGCTGGCCGGGCTGCCGTGGTGGTGGGTAGGCGTCGGCGTGGGTGGTGTCGCCGCTGCCGCGCCGGTGGCGTGGATGTGGTTCCTGCGGCCCTACCAGAAGGACCGCATCATGATGTTCCTGGACCCGGAGAGCGACCCGCTGGGCGCGGGCTGGAACATCATCCAGTCCAAGATCGCCATCGGTTCGGGTGGGCTCACCGGCAAGGGCTGGGGCCTGGGCTCGCAGTCGCATCTGAATTTCATTCCCGAGCAGACCACCGACTTCGCCTTCTCGGTATTGAGCGAGGAGTACGGTTGGATCGGCGTGGCCATCGTGCTGGCGCTGTACCTGTTCGTGATCGGCCGTTGCCTGTGGATCGCGGTGGATTCGCGCGACACCTTCTCGCGGCTGGTGGCCGGTGCCACCGGGCTGGCGCTGTTCGTCTACATCCTGGTCAACGGCGGCATGATCTCCGGCCTGCTGCCGGTGGTGGGCGTACCGATGCCGTTGATCAGCTATGGCGGCACCTCGGCGGTGTCGCTGCTGGCAGGCTTCGGGCTGGTGATGGCGGTGCGGGCGCATCGGCCCGTGCATGGCTGACGCGGACTCGTAAGACGCGTTTCTCAAGCCTTGATCGAGATCAAACATAAATCCTTAACGGCGCTTCACAATTGTCAGCGTCACTGGCAGCACGGCGCCGTGGCGCACGATTGGTAGTCGGCGGGCCGACATGGGGAGATGACGGCCCGGTTCCCTCACGCCAATCCGGATGCCGGTCATCTTCGCGGGATGGGGAGATGACCGGCGTCCTTTTTCCTGCCGCGTTCCGGGCGCGTGTGCCGGGCAACGCCAGCCCATTCAGTCATTGCCGGAAAGGGGCAGGGCGGTGATTCCCTTGCTTCAGGGGTTCAATCCTCTTGGGATTCATGGTCTTATAGATGGAAATTCATCTTTGACCTGCTAATCTCAGCCGATGATTCGACGCGCTCTGATTTGCTGTCTCACCTTCGGCCTGGTCGCCTGCGCGACCCGCCCGCCTGCACCCTCACCCGCGCCGGTACCGGCTGAAAAGCCTGTCCAGCCTGCTGCGCCCGGTACCGCCGGCCCGGCCGAAGCCACGCCGGAAAGCAAGCCGGATCTCGCACCGGTGGATCTCACGCCGGTTCCGTTCGAGACCGCCCGCGCCAACTTCGTGCGCGACACCGCGGCCAAGTACGGCATCGACCCGGCCTATATCGAAGCCACGCTGGCGCAGGCGCAGATCCGCGAGCCGATCATTGCCGCCATGTCGCGCCCGGCCGAGCGGGTGAAGCCGTGGAACGAATACCGTCCCATGTTCATCACCCAGGCCCGCATCGACGGTGGCCGTGCCTTCCTTGCCCAGCACCGCGACGAGCTGATGCGGGTGCAGGAGCGCACCGGCGTGCCGGCGGAAGTGATCGTGGCCATCATCGGCGTGGAAACCAGCTACGGCCGCAACACTGGCAACCACCGCGTGCTGGATGCGCTGTACACGCTGTCCTTCAAGTACCCGCGCAGCGGCGACCCGGCCAAGCTGGAGCGCGAAGTGCGGCGCGAGCTGTTCTTCCGCGACGAACTGGCCAAGCTGTTCGACCTGGCCAAGCTCGAGAAGCTGGACATCACCACCCTCAAGGGCAGCTATGCCGGTGCGATGGGCATGGGCCAGTTCATGCCGTCCAGCTATCTGGATTTCGCCGTGGACGGCAACGGCGATGGCCGCCGCGATCTGTTCACCAGCTATGACGACGTGTTCTCGTCCATCGCCAACTACTTCGTGAAGAAGGGTGGCTGGGTGCGCGGTGGCACCGTCGCGGTGCCGGCCACGCTGCAGGCCGGGCGCGAGGAGTTCAACCCGACCGACTGGACGCCGACCCACACGCTTACCGATCTGGCCGCACGCGGCTACCAGCCGGTGACGCCGGTGCAGGCGGTCAACGCGCGGGCCACTCCCGTGACGCTCGAGGGCAGCACCGGCAAGCAGTATTGGCTGGGCTTCCAGAACTACTACGCGATCACCCGTTACAACATCTCCAAGATGTACGCGATGGCCGTGTTCCAGCTGTCCCAGGCCATCGCCGGCAAGGAGCTTCCACCGGCATGAACATCAAGTGGCTGGTCCCTGTTGTCATCGTGCTCGGGCTGGCTGCCTGCAGCAGCGCCCCGAAGAAGGCCGGCCACGGTAGCGGCAGCGCTGCCGCCAGCAGTGCGCGCCCCGGTGCCGGAAGCGTGGTGCAGGGGCAGGGCGGCAGCCGCGCCGAGTGTCCGGAAGGTTCGCCCTACGCCAAGGCGCAGGAAGACCTGTCCACGCGCGGCAACTACACCGCCGGTGGCCTTTACAAGCCGGGCGTCAAGGACAGCACGCCGACCTACATTCCCAACGTGGCCTGCATTCCCGAGCCGCTGGTGACCAGCGAGCCGCGTTCGAGCGTCGGCAACAAGTCGCCGTACACGGTGCTCGGCAAGCAGTACCAGGTGATGAACAACGTCAGCGACTACGTGGAGCAGGGCACCGCGTCGTACTACGGCCAGAAGTTCCATGGCCGCCTGACCTCCAACCGCGAGGTGTACGACATGTACGCCTTCACCGCCGCGCACAAGACGCTGCCGCTGCCGAGCTTCGCGCGGGTCACCAACCTGGACAACGGCGAGTCGGTGATCGTGCGCGTCAACGACCGTGGTCCGTTCCACGATGGCCGCGTGATCGACCTCAGTTATGCCGCCGCCGTGCGCCTGGGCATCACCCAGCGCGGCACCGGGCGGGTGGAAGTGCGCGGGCTGACGCCCGGCAGCGAGAACCTGATGGCCGGCGACAGCCGCCGCGCGCGCCGTGAACAGCGCACTGCG
>DALZZG010000115.1:0-3492 GCA_031987665.1 Stenotrophomonas sp.
CGCGGCGTGGCAGTCGCCCGGCTGCGGTTGCGCCACGCGGCGGGCAGGCGGAAGCGGTACAACGCCCACCAGGCCGTCAGCGGCATTCCGACAAGCCAGAGCGGCAACCAGCCGATCCATGCGCTGTACCCACGGGCCGCCGGCCACACCAGCACCAGCGCCAGCCCGGCCAGCGCCACTTGTTTGACGCAGCGCAGCACCTGCGGGTCAGGCGTGCTGGCAGCGTGGGAGCGGGCAACTACGGTGCGCTTGGTCATGACGTTCTCCGGCAACATGGATGTGTTGGGATGCATGCTCCCTGCACGGCATCTCACAGGCTGCGACCTATCATTGACGTGCTCCCCGCTCCCACCGAACATGCCGATGCCATCCAATCTGATGCCCCGTTCCCTGATGCGATCGATCCCGTTGCTTCTGTCCGCCCTGTTGTTGAGCATCGCCCTGCCGGCGGCCCCTGCCCTGGCGCAGGATGCGACACCCGCAAAGACCTCGTCGGAAGGCATCGCTGAAGGCCCCATCGACCTGCAGCGGTTCATGGGCACCTGGTATGTGATCGGCCGCGTGCCGAATTTCATCGAACGCGGCCATGTGGCCAGCGTCAACACCTACACCCTGCACGACGAGGACAAGGTGGCCATCCGCTACCAGTACCGCGAGGGTTTCGGCGAACCGCTGGAGGAAATCAGCCTGCGCGCGCGCGCCGACGATGACAGTGGCAACCGCCGCTGGCGCACCTGGTTCTACCGCGTGGTGCCCACCCGTTCGCGCATCCTGGAAGTCGCCCCGGATTACTCATGGGCCCTGATCGGCTACCCGGGCCGCGAGATGGCCTGGATCTTCGCCCGCCAGCCGGACATGGACACCGCCCTGTACCGCGAACTGGCCCAGCGCCTGCGCAGCAGGTACGACGTCAACACCGACAAGCTCAAGCGCGTGCCGCAGCACCCCGAGCAGGTCGGCAAGCTGGGCTTTGAAGTCCCCAACAAGAAGTAAGGCCACCGGCCTTACCTCCTCCCTGCACGAAAGCATGGAGGGGTCTTGGCGCTGCCCATGCGCAACCAGCGCGTGACCAAGCCAACGCGCGAAGATGTAGCCAAGCAGGAAGCTGCTTTTCCCCTCCTCCCTTACGCGAAGCGTAGGGGAGGAGGGGTGCTTCTGAGGCTTCCCCGCTGCGCATCAGAACAAGCGCAGCCACACGACACTCAGTCGTAATTACTCAACGCCAGCGAAAGCAGCGCCTTGGCCTGCTCACGCAGCGACTGCGGCTCGACGATCTCCGCATCCGAGCCGTAGTGCAGCACGTCCATCAGCAGCTCGCGCGAGACGCTGTACGGCACCTTCAGCTCATAGCGCCCATCCGGCAGGAACCGCCCCTGCTGCTTGGAATGCCAATGCTCATCGGCCACCCAGCGTGCGGCCTTGGCGCTGAAAACGATGGTCGCCCAGCCCTTGGGTGCGCCCGAGAAAATGCCGTAGCTGGCCGCCAGCTGCTCGTTCAGCTCCTCATCCGGCACGTCACGCGCCGGCTGGTCCAGCAGACGTGCCTGATGAATGCGGTCCACCGCGAAACTGCGCACCGCCTCGCGGGTATGATCCCAGGCGTCCAGATACCAGTTGTCGCGGTAATGGGTGATGCGCTGCGGCGACACCGTGCGGCGGGTGGCCTCGTCGGTGGAACGCGCGCGGTATTCAAAGGACAACTGCTTGCGCTCCAGCACGCCCGAAGCGACGGTGCGGAAGCTGGCCTCGTCCAGTTTGCGGCCGCGGTGCGGAATCACCCGCACCCGCTCCACCGGCCACGACGAGGCACCGGCCTGGGCGGCCAGCAGGCCCTCGATGCGCTGCTGCAGCGGCGCCAGCACCGAGGACAGCACCCCGCCACCGGTACGCGACAGCAGGTGCTGCGAGGCCAGCAGGGCGTGCAGTTCCTCCGAGCTCAGCCACAGGCCGGGCAGCTCGAAACGGTCGCTTTCCCCGCTCTGGTAGCGGAAACCCGCCTCGCCATCCCCTTCCACCGGCGCCATCAGCGCATCGCGCAGAAAGGCCAGGTCACGGTAGACCGTCGCCCGGGAACAGGCCAGCTCTTCCTGCAGCCGGACTACCGTGATCGGGTAGCGGGCGGACTTGAGCAGGCGATGCAGCGCATTGATGCGTTCATAGCGGTCCATGCGCCGATTATGTCCGAGTCTGAACCGCAATGGGGGCGGCGATGTTGCTTTTGCTGCCTAACGGCAAATGAAGGGCGGGTGCCCGGAAAGCCAGCCAGCACGGGCCTTCCGGTATCATGAAAGCGTTTTCAACCCATTTTCCCCACATTCGCATCCGGAGATTTGCCGATGTCCCTGCGCGTTTCCCTGTTCCTGCCGCTGATGCTGTGCGCCCCGTTGGCCTGGGCGGACGACGCCTCCGACCTGGCTGCCATGACCTCGCCGTGGAGCGGCAGCGGTGGTGAGCTGGGCTTCGCCTCGGCGCGCGGCAACAGCAGCACCGAAAGCTTCAACGGCCGCCTGCGCCTGCGCTACACCGACAACGACTGGGTCCACAGCATGGATCTGTTCGGCCTGCGCTCGAGCGCCGAGTACACCGAAACCGCCGACGACGGCAGCACCAGCCGCAACCGCCAGACCACCGCCAATCGCTTCAGCGGCAGTGCGGGCAGCGCGCTGCAGCTGGGCGAACACCGCCAGATCACGGCCACCGTGCGCCATGAAATCGATGATTTCGCCACCTACGACCGCCAGAGCAGCTTCGGTCTCGGTTACGGCTCGCGCTGGATCGACGGCGAACGCCTCACCCTGGATTCGCAGATCGGCCCCGGTGTGCGCCGCACCCATAACAGCGACACCGACGAGGACCGCACCGGCCTGATCGGTCGTGGCCTGTTCGACCTGAAGTACGCCATCACCGACAACACCGAGCTGGTGAACACGCTGCTGGTGGAATCGGGTTCGTACAACACCTTCGCGCAGAATGATTTTGGCGTGGCGGTGAGCATGAACAAGCATTTCGCGCTGAAGGCCGGCTGGCAGGCGCGTCATAACAGCGACGTGGCCGAAGACAAGCGCAAGACCGACACCCTGACCACCATGAACGTGGTCTACAGCTTCAAATAAGTTCACGGCTGGGCACTGGAAACGGAGCCCCGTTCGATGGCCGGGTGCTGCAGGCGAATGCCGGCAGCGCACCGGCCATTTTTTTGCCCGCAACGAGACCCGCGTAGTGCGGAGCCATGCTCCGCTGACGCTTTGCCGCGAAAGCCAACGCCGAGCATGGCTCGGCGCTACGGGTTATCTATCGGATTAAGGTTACAGATGCGGCTCAGCGCAGCAGCTCGGCCGCACCGCCCGCCAGCAGCTGTCGCGCCACGTCGCGGCCCAGCGCTTCCGGATCACTACCGGGGCCCTGTGCTTCGGCGCGCACGCTGCGGCCATCGGCCACGCCGCCCACCAGCCCCTGCAGCCACAGATCCTCGCCACGCCACTGCGCCAGGCC
>DALZZG010000116.1:0-293 GCA_031987665.1 Stenotrophomonas sp.
CAGCAGCAGCGCCCATAGCAGCGAGCCGTTGCCTTCGCTGCCGCTGGTCTCCGGCGGCTGGCTGCGCTCGGCGTTGTCGGCGGAGGCATCAGGAGCGGCTTCGGCCAGATTCGGCGCGCCCGGGTCCTGGCGGACCACCAGCGGTTGCGGTGCGGCAGCGTTGGTCGGGTCCACGGCAGGCAGCACCGGGGCATCGTCCTTCTTGCCGCTGGGCAGCGGTGGAATCACCAGCGGCGCGATGGTGGCTTCCTCGCGCGCGGACACGCGGCCGGCCGGCAGCTGCAGCTTCACCC
>DALZZG010000116.1:412-3448 GCA_031987665.1 Stenotrophomonas sp.
GCAGATACCGTCGGTCTGGCAGCCCTGGAAGGTGACCACCAGCGTGGCCGGCGCCGCCTCGGCGCGCTCGCGGCGCAGCGGCAGCGGTACGTCCACCTGGTCGAAATACACCACCACGTTGCCGAAGTGCTCGTCGCGGTGCGAGGTGCCGGTGGGCCACTCGGGGCGGCCGGTGCGGATGCCGTTGGCGCCTTCCAGCGCCAGCGAGGTGCGGTCGCGGTACAGGTAGTAGCCCGGTGCCGGCGAGAAACGCAGCAGCAGGCGGTTGCCGTTGTCCACGATGGCCTCGAAACCGAAGGCCTTGTCTGCCGGCAGCGGCAGGTTCTGGGCGGCGGTGGTGCCCGGCAGGTTCAGGCCGCTGGTGCTGCCATTGGCGGCGGCAAGCGGGTTGAACAGAGGCGCGGCCGGTTCGGTGGCAGCACTTTCGCCGCCGTTGGCGGCCGGCAGGCGCACTTCGATGTTGCGCTTCTGCGGCGGGTAGCAGACGCCTGCGTCCGCGCAGCCTTGGTAGCGGACTTCCAGCGTGACGCTGTCCGCGCCGGCCTCGGCGGTGCCGGGCAGGGTGGCGCGCAGTTGGCGGTGGTAGGTCTCCACGTCGCCGAAGAATTCGTCGTGCTTGGCCTCGCCCTTGGGCAGCTGCAGGCTGCCGGCGCTGAAGCCCGGGCCCGCCTTGACGCTGGTGCGGTGGCGGTAGAGGTAGTAGCCGGGGGCGATGTCCCAGCGCAGCTCGATGCGGTCGCGGCTGGTGGCGGTGACCTGCAGGGCGAAGGCCTCATCTACCGGCAGCAGGTCCTTTTCACTGACCGCCAGCGCGGGCAGGGCGAACAGGGAGAGCAGGCAAAGGGCAATAAAACGTCGCAACAGCATCATCAACTCAACTTTCCTCCCGGGTCTGCGCCCGGATCCAATCCAGATACGCCGGCAGGCCGGCGCTGGGGGAGACCGCGATGATCTCCGGCACTTCATAGGGGTGGTGCGCGACGATGGCGGCACTCAGGGCCTCCAGCCGGTCGGCGCAGGTCTTGATCAGCAGCTGGACCTCCTCGGCCCGCTCGATCTGTCCCTGCCAGCGGTAAACAGACTGTATCGGAGGCAACAAGTTCACACAGGCCGCCAACTGCCGCTGGACCAGCAATTCAGCCAGTGACTGGGCGCTGGCGGTGTCGGGGCAGGTGCAGAACACCAGCCGTACCTCTCTTACATTCATGACGGTGATTGTCGCAGATGCGAATGCGGCCCGTTCCGATGGTGAGCGGACGAAAGTGTCCGCTCAGTGTAACGGCTGCTTCCACACAGGGGTCATGCCGCTTGGCCTAAGCTCGGGCCTACTGGCAGCTGGACGCAAGCGGTGCATGGAGCAGTACATGGAAAGCGGGGATGAGGCTGGCTACGAGGTCGAGATCGGCCGCCGCCTTGAACGCCTGATCGACGGGCGCGAGGTGGACCTGTCGGCGCTGATGGCCGAAATGCAGGGCGAACTGCGCCAGATCGCCCGCTACCGGCGTCGCCGTGGCGCGGTGGGCGAGACCCTGCGCACCACCGCGCTGATCAACGAGGCCTACCTGAAGTTCGCTGCCTCGCCGGAACTGTTCGAGCACATCGACCGCAATCATTTCCTGGCCATCGCTGCGCGCGCGATGCGCAACATCGTCATCAACCATGCGCGTGACCGGGTGGCGCTCAAGCGCGGTGCCGGTGCGCGCCATGAAACCCTGGGCAGCGTCGCGCTCGCCGAGGCGGAGGATGTGGCCGAGGCCGAGGCCAGCCACCTGCTGGAACTGAACGACGCGCTGGAGCGGCTGGAGAAAATGCGCCCGCGGTTGGCGCGCGTGGTGCAGCTGCGCTACTTCGCCGGCCTCAGCGAGGAAGAAACCGGCGCGGTGCTCGATATCGACCGCAGCACCGTGCGCCGTGACTGGCTCAAGGCGCGGGGCTGGCTCTATGACCAACTGCATCCGGATGCATGATGGGCGCGCATGCTGACGACTGGCTGCGCCGCGAGGCGCTGCTCGACCAACTGCTCGACCTGCCGCAGGCCGCGCGCGATGAGTTCATCACCCACGTCGCGCAGGACAGCGAGGAAGACGCCGCCGCCCTGCGTGGCTGGCTCAACGGCATCGAGCGCTCGGCCGATTACCTCGCACTGAAGGACGACGCCACGCCCATCGGCCATGCCGGTGAAGTGATCGGCAACTGGCGCGCGCTGCGCATGATCGGCCGCGGCGGCATGGGCGAAGTGTGGCTGGGCGAACGCGCCGACGGCCTGTTCACCCGTCAGGTCGCGATCAAGTTCATCCGCGATGACCGCCCCGCGCTTGCCCGCAATCTGGAATCGGAGCGGCGCGTGCTGGCCGGGCTGCAGCATCCCGGCATCGTGCGCCTGCTGGACGCGGGCACGTTGGCCGACGGGCATCCCTATCTGGTCACCGACCATATCGAAGGCAGCACGCTGGATGTCTGGCTGACCCAGCACGCACCCACGCTGTCGCAACGGCTGGCGCTGTTCGGGCAGGTGGCTGCCGCCGTGGCCTACGCGCACGAGCAGCTGGTGATCCATCGCGACATCAAGCCTGGCAACATCCTGGTGGACGGGCAGGGCAACGCGCACCTGCTGGATTTCGGCATCGCGCGCATGCTTGCCAGCGAGGACGCCGATGCCACCAGTGTCACGCAGGTGGCGCTGACACCGGAATTCGCCGCGCCGGAACTGGTCGCCGACAACAGCGCCAGCGTGCGTTCTGACATCTACGCGCTCGGCGGCCTGCTGTACTTCCTGCTGTGCGGGCGCGCGCCGCTGCCGCTCATGGGCCTGTCGCTGGGCGCGATGCTCACCCAGATCCGCGAACGGCAACCGCCACCGGCAGGCGAGCACCTGCTGCCCGCCGTGGCCGCCAGCGGCAGCAAGGCGCTGCTCGACGATCTGGATGCCATCGCGCAGAAGGCACTGGCCAAGCAACCAGCGCAACGCTATGGCTCGGTGGAAGCGCTGCAGGCCGACATCGACGCTGCACAGGCGCGTCGCCCGATCAGCGCACA
>DALZZG010000117.1:0-3341 GCA_031987665.1 Stenotrophomonas sp.
TTGACTGCCTGAAGCTGTTCAACGAAGACCCGCAGACCGAAGGCATCATCATGGTGGGCGAAATCGGCGGCGACGCCGAGGAAGCCGGTGCCGAGTACATCAAGAACCACGTCAAGAAGCCGGTCGTCGGCTTCATCGCCGGCGCCTCGGCCCCGGCCGGCAAGCGCATGGGCCACGCTGGCGCCATCGCTTCCGGCGGCAAGGGCACGGCTGAAGGCAAGTTCGCGGCGATGGAAGCCGCTGGCGTCAAGACCGTCCGTTCGCCGGGCGACCTGGGTGCCGCGATCGCTGCGCTGGTCAAGTAAGACCGGGGTGTAGCGTGATGGGGAAGGCCACCTTCGGGTGGCCTTTCTTGTTTTGGGGTGGTGAAGGTCGAAGCAGAAGCAGGGCCAGAGCCAAGAGCGCCCTCACCCCTGCCCCTCTCCCGCAGGCGGGAGAGGGGAAAGCCGAAGCCGGAGCTTGAGATGACGTGTTGCTGCGAGCGATTGGCCGAACAGAGGCATGGCCTGACACGAGCGCAGATCCATCCCCTCTCCCGCCTGCGGGAGAGGGGTAGGGGTGAGGGCAGCTCCCGGCGCTTTCCCATGAGCCTGGAAGGGATTCTCCTGTTTACCCGCAAACCTGCTCCTTCGATCGTCCAGACTTTCCCCTGCGGACGACGATGTGATGCGAAAGCAAAGCAAGACCAACAGTGCCCGTGCGTTGCGTGGCCGGATGACGGTTACAGAGCGGAAGATGTGGTATCCGCTCCGTGACCGCCGCCTGATGGGGTGCAAGTTCCGGCGCCAGCACCCGGTTGGTCCGTATATCGTGGATTTCGTCTGCCTGGGACATAGGCTTGTGGTTGAGCTGGACGGCGGCCAGCATGCGGGTGACCCCCATCAGGCGGCCCGTGATGCCTTCCTTGCAGCCCAGGGCTACCGCGTGCTGCGCTTCTGGAATAATGAGGCCCTGAAGGACAGCGCTGCGGTCTGCGAAACCATTGCCCGCGCGCTGTCGCCCGAACCAAGCCCCCGCAGGCTGCGGGGCCAAGCAGAAGGTTGTTGATATGTCCCAATCGCTACGCATCGCGCTGGCCCAGTTTGATTTCCCGGTGGGCGACGTGGCCGGCAACACCGGCCGCATCGTCCAACTGCTGCAGGAGGCGCGCGACGAGTATGGCGCTGACGTGGTGGTGTTCCCGGAGCTGGCCATCAGTGGCTATCCGCCGGAGGACCTGCTGCTGCGGCCGGCCTTCCTGCGCGATTGCGAGCTGGCCATCGCGCGCATCGCCGCTGAGACCACCGGCATCGTTGCCGTGGTGGGCTGGCCGCAGAGCGCGGGCGCGGTGGTCTACAACGCGGCCAGCGTGCTGCGCGATGGCAAGGTCGAAGCTACCTATCGCAAGCGCGAACTGCCCAATTACGCCGTGTTCGATGAGCGCCGCTATTTCGACGTGGACCCGGACGGCGGCAACTGCGTGTTCGAGCTCAACGGCGTGCAGGTGGGCGTGGTGATCTGTGAGGACCTCTGGTATCCGGAGCCGCTTGCCGGCACCGTCGCCGCGGGTGCCGAACTGGTGCTGGTGCCCAATGCCTCGCCCTATGAGCGGGGCAAGCATGCCCAGCGCGATGCCCTGCTGGCCGAGCGCGGTGCCGCCAGCGGTGTTGGCCTGGCCTACCTCAACATGGTGGGCGGGCAGGATGCGGTGGTGTTCGATGGCGCCTCGGTGGTGGCTGACGGCGATGGCACGGTGCATCCGGCGGCGGTGGCGTTCTCCGAGGAGATGCTGGTCGTCGAGTACAACGTGGAGGCCCGCAGCTTCATGCCGCTGCGCTGGATCGACGATGGCGACGAGAGCATGGATGCGCTGGCCTGGCGCGCGGTGACCCGTGGCATCCAGGACTACTGCCGCAAGAACCGCTTCGAGAAGGTGTGGCTGGGGTTGTCCGGCGGCATCGATTCGGCGCTGGTGCTGGCGCTGGCGGTGGATGCGCTGGGCGCGGACAACGTGACCGCGGTGAGCCTGCCGTCGCGCTATACCGCCGACCTGTCCAACGATCTGGCCGTGGAGCAGTGCAGGGCGCTGGGCGTGAAGCTGGAGACGATTCCGATCGAACCCGCCTTCCAGGGCCTGATGCAGTCGCTGTCGGCCATGTTCGAGGGGCAGGAGGCCGATGTCACCGAGGAGAACCTGCAGTCGCGCAGCCGTGGCGTGATCCTGATGGCGCTGTCCAACAAGTTCGGCGGCCTGCTGCTGACCACCGGCAACAAGAGCGAATACGCGGTGGGGTACGCCACCATCTACGGCGACATGTGCGGTGGCTACGCGCCGCTGAAGGACCTGTACAAGACCGAGGTGTACGGCCTGTCGAAGTGGCGCAACACCGTGGGTGGCGCGCCGGTGATCCCGCCAGCGGTGATCTCACGCCCGCCATCGGCCGAGCTGCGCGACAACCAGACCGATCAGGATTCGCTGCCGGCCTACGACGTGCTGGACGGCATCCTGTACCGCTATATCGACCAGGAGCAGTCGCGCGAGGACATCATCGCCGCGGGCTACGCGCCGGAGGTGGTGGAGCGGGTGCTGAAGCTGGTGCGGATCAGCGAGTGGAAGCGGCATCAGGCCGCGCCGGGGCCGAAGGTGTCGCGGCGTGCGTTCGGGCGCGAGCGGCGGTATCCGATCACCAACGGGTACATGGGCTGATCGCGCGCCCTCACCCCAACCCCTCTCCCGCGTGCGGGAGAGGGGCTCTCAGCTCAGGTCTCCCGTGGGAGATGGGCGCAGGCCCAGCTGCTACGTCATCACAGAACCAATCAAAGCAAAGGGGCCCGAAGGCCCCTTTGCTGTTTCATGCGTGGCGATGGCGCTTACTTGCGGCCCATCTTTGCGTTGCTCTGGCCGGTGGCCACCGAGCGCTCGCCCGCGAACGGGTTGAGCTTGCGGATCATCCACGGGTACTTCGGCCAGTCGCCGGTCAGCCACGGGTGGTCGGGCTGGTTCAGCTGCAGCACGCGGCGGGCGTCGTCGGCGAGCGTCTTGTTGCCCGTATGGGTGTAGGCCTCGCCCAGCACCGCCACGGCGTCGTACTGGAAGGCGCTCTGCGGGTAGGTTTCCAGCAGGTAGTTGGCACGGCCGGCAGCCGAGACCCAGGCACCGCGACGGGCGTAGTACAGGGCGTTGTCCAGTTCGTGCTGGGCGAACACATCGCGCAGCTCGATCATGCGCTGGCGCGCGTCGGCGGCGTAGCGGCTGTTCGGGTAGCGCTCGGTGACGATGTTGAAATCGGCAAAGGCCTGGCGCGGTGTGGACAGGTCGCGGCGGCTCGGGTCCAGCGACCATACGCGGCGCAGGAAAACCG
>DALZZG010000118.1:0-3307 GCA_031987665.1 Stenotrophomonas sp.
TCCGTGGCCGGCAGCAGGTTGTAGAACTCGTACTGGGTAGCCTGCTTGTCGTCGGGCTTGGCGCCTGCCTGTGCGGCCGGGCGCGGCGATTCCACGCCCGCGTCGATGTCGGCGTCGGCCACGGGTGCCGGCTGTGCGTCCGGGTTGGGCTGCGGGCCTACCCGCAGGAAGCCGTCGCCGTCCTTTTTGAACAGATTGGGCGCTGCCAGGAACACCACGGCCGCGATCGCCACGCCGGCAACCAGCCACACCCAGCCGGGTGTGCCGTTGGCGTTGCTGTTGCGCCGTGCCTGGCTCTTGCCGCGTCGTGCTGCCATGTTTACTGCGTCTCCTTGACTTACATCTTTTCCGGGGCGCTGACGCCCAGGATGCTCAGACCATTTGCCAGAATCTGGCGCGCGGCGCAGGCCAGGGCGAGCCTGGCGTTGCGCGAGGCGGCGTCTTCAACCAGCACCGGCGTCCCGTGATACCACGTGTGGAAAGCATGCGCCAATTCACGCAGGTACTGCGCGACCTGGTGCGGTTCCAGTGCGGCACCGGCGGCTTCCACCACTTCCGGGTAACGCGAGATTTCGTTCATCAGTTCCAGCGACAGCGCATCGTCGAGCACGGACAGCGCAGCCAGGCCGTCGGCCTGCTTGTAGTCCAGGCCCTTCTCCTGCGCCTGGCGCAGCAGCGAGCAGACGCGGGCATGCGCGTACTGCACGTAGAACACCGGGTTGTCGCTGCTCTGCTGGCGGGCCAGGTCGATGTCGAAGGTCAGCTGCGAATCCGGCTTGCGCGCGATCAGGAACCAGCGCACCGCATCGGCACCCACTTCGTCGATCAGGTCGCGCAGGGTCAGGTAGCTGCCGGCACGCTTGGACAGCTTCACTTCCTCGCCGCCGCGCATCACCGTCACCATCTGGTGCAGCACGTATTCCGGCCAGCCCTTGGGAATGCCCACGTCCAGCGCCTGCAGGCCGGCGCGCACGCGTGCCAGCGAGCCGTGGTGGTCGGCACCGAGTTCGGTGATGGCGCGTTCGTAACCGCGCTGCCACTTGCTCAGGTGGTAGGCCACGTCCGGCAGGAAGTAGGTGAAGGTGCCGTCGGACTTGCGCATCACGCGGTCCTTGTCGTCACCAAAGTCGGTGGAGCGCAGCCACAGCGCGCCGCCTTCCTCGTAGGTGTGGCCGGAGCTGACCAGCTGCTGCACGGTCTCGGCAACCTTGCCGTCCTTGTACAGCGAGCTTTCCAGGAAGTAGATATCGAAATCCACGCCGAATGCGGCCAGGTCCAGGTTCTGCTCGTTGCGCAGGTAGGCCACCGCGAAGCGGCGGATTTCTTCCAGGTTCTCGGCATCCTTGGCGCCGACGATCTGGCTGCCTTCCAGGTCAACGGTCTGGCCCAGCAGGTAGGCCTTGGCCACGTCGCCGATGTATTCGCCGTTGTAGGCCTCGGTGGGCCACTGTTCGTCGCCCGGCTTGAAGCCGCGCGCACGCGCCTGCACCGACTTGGCCAGGTTTTCGATCTGTACGCCGGCGTCGTTGTAGTAGAACTCGCGCTTGGCGTTCCAGCCGTTGGCTTCCAGCACGCGGGCGATGCAGTCGCCGATGGCACCGGCGCGGCCATGGCCCACATGCAGCGGGCCGGTCGGGTTGGCCGACACGTATTCCACGCCGACGCTGCGGCCATTGCCGCTCAGGTTGCGGCCGTAGTCTTCGGCTTCCTTGATCACGCTCACCACTTCGCGCTGGAACGCCACCGGCGCCAGCTTGAAGTTGATGAAGCCCGGGCCGGCGATCTCGACGCTTGCGATGTCGTCGCTGGCCGGCAGGGCTTCCACCAGTGCCTGGGCCAGTGCGCGCGGGTTGCTGCGCGCTGCCTTGGCCAGCAGCATGGCGGCGTTGGTGGCGAAATCACCGTGTTCGCGGGTCTTGGGTCGTTCGACCACGAAATCCGGCGGCAGGGTGTCGGCAGGCAGGGTGCCGTTGGCGCGCAAGGCTTCGATGCCTTGGCCGATGAGGGCGCGGAGTTGGGGTTTCACGTGACTATCTGCTTGAAGCGCGGAACTGCCCATTTTACCTGACCGGCGCTGCAACCGCCCCCGCCCCCGCGCAGGGACGGGTCAGGATTGTCAAAACCGGGGCAGCGGGGCAGCTGCGGTTCAGACCCAGCCGCGCGCCGCCAGTGACACTGGGGGGCCGTCGCCCACCACGAAATGGTCCAGCAGGCGGATGTCCACCAGTGCCAGTGCCTGTTTCAGGCGCTGGGTGATGGCCCGGTCGGCCCCCGACGGCTCCGGATCGCCGGACGGATGGTTGTGGCCGACGATCACCGCGGCGGCGTTGTGCACCAGGGCCTGCCGGACCAGCTCCCGCGGGTGGACCTCGGCGCAGTTGATGGTGCCGCTGAACATTTCCTCGAAGGCCAGTGCCCGGTGGCGGGTATCCAGAAACAGGGCGGCGAACACCTCCTGCGGGCGGTGGCGCAGGCGCTGGGCGAAGTAGCGGCCGGCGGCGCTGGGGTCGGTCATGGCCTCGCCGCGCGCCAGTGCGGTGGCCAGATGGCGCTGGCCCAGTTCCAGCGCGGCGTTCAGGCAGCAGGCGCGCGCAGGGCCCAACCCCGGCAGCCGTGCCAGCGCCCGGGCGTCGCGGTCAAGCAGGGCGCGCAATGGGCCATGCGACTGCAGCAGTTCGCGCGCGGTCTGCACCGCATCGCGGCCGGCCAGGCCGGAGCCAAGGAAAATGGCAAGCAGTTCGGCATCGGAGAGCGCGCCGGCACCACGGGCCAGCAGTTTTTCGCGTGGGCGTTCGGCCGAGGGCCAGTCACGGATAGGCATGACAACAGGTTTGGCGCTGATGCCGTCTGCGTGCATCGGCCACGACAAACCCTTCGGTTAAGCTAATTGCTCTTGTGCAGCTAGGAACTCCGCTCGTGACCAGTGTTTCCCCAGGTAGCTCGGCGCCCTCGCGGCCGCTGGAAGGACAGAAGCTGCTGCTGTGCGTGGGGGGCGGCATTGCCGCCTACAAGGCGCTGGAACTGGTGCGCCGGCTGCGCGATGCCGGCGCCGTGGTGCAGGTGGCGATGACCGCCGGTGCGCAGCAGTTCGTCACCCCGCTGAGCTTCCAGGCCCTGTCGGGCCACCCGACCCGCACCACCCTGTGGGACAGCGCCGCCGAGCAGGCCATGGGCCATATCGAACTGGCACGCTGGGCCGACCGCGTCGTCGTGGCCCCGGCCACCGCCGACCTGCTGGCGCGGCTGGCGCACGGCAATGCCGATGACCTGGTGACCACGCTGTGCCTTGCCACGACCGCGCCGTTGA
>DALZZG010000119.1:0-3201 GCA_031987665.1 Stenotrophomonas sp.
GCCAGGGCATCGGCTGCCCCGCCGGATCGGTCCAGCAGTCGCCGCAGCGGTGCCAACGCGCCGCCGGCCAGCACCAGCGACAGCAGCGCCTGCGGGTCGGCACTGAGGTGTGCGGGGCTTTCGTGCGGGCAGAGGGCGCCATCCATTGGCCCAGCCTGCGCCGGAAACAACAGCGGCGCCCTCAGGCGCCGTCGTCGTTTCACGTCAGGTTTGGGCGCGCTTACTGCGCGTCCGGGTGCTTGAGCTCGTAGCCCACGCGGGCCGGCTTGGTGCCTTCCATGATCAGTGCATAGCTGACCTTGTCGAAGGTACGGAACACCATCGCGTGCGCGGCGTACTCGTCCGGCATCGACACGCGGCTGCCGCTGGCATACAGGGCGTCATCCGCGCGCGAGGTCTCCGTGCCGATGACCTTGTCGTTGACGTGGCGGCCATTGCGCCAGATCGAGAACACGGTGCCGTTGTTGATGCCGTCGCGCGCGCCGCCGGAAATGGCGATCACATCGCGCGGGCCACCGGAGGTGAGCGTGTCGGCCACGGCCAGTACGCGCAGGTGGCCCGGTGCCGGGGCGGTTGCCGGGGCGTGCGGGATGAACTGCAGGTCGTACGGCTGGGCCTGCACCGGCACCAGGCGGTCACCGGCGCGCACTTCGCGGCCGCTGTCCTCCAGGCGCAGGGTCGAGGCCTGCTTGCCGGCGGCACCGATCTGGGTCAGCGTGCCGATGTTCACCTGGGCCAGCTCGTAGCCGAGGAACTCGGTACGGTCGCTGGTCACGGCGTAGTCCTTCCACAGGTTGCCGCTGCCCGGCAGCACGTTGCCGCGCTGGTCCAGGTCATCGCTGTGCTTGGGCTGGCCGTAGCGCACGGTCGGGCGCACCACCATGTAGCGCTGGCCCGGCTGGACGCCTTCCAGACCCATCACATAGGCCTGCTGGCCGGCGCTGGCGCGCAGGCGGCTGTCTTCCAGCCCGACCACGTAGGGCAGCTCCTTGAAGCTGTCCACGATGTTCAGGTTCTTCAGGAACGGTTCGACGTCCGCCAGCGGAATGGCGTTGATCGGCGCGTCCTGGCGCGGGCCCGGCTGCGCGGTGACGCGGTCCAGGTAGGCCAGGCTCAGCACGTCACCCGGATAGATGAGGTGCGGGTTCTTGACCTGCGGATTGGCCTGCCAGATTTCCGGCCAGAGCCACGGCTTCTGAAGGAAGCGCCCCGAGATGTCCCACAGCGTGTCGCCCTTCTTCACCACATAGGTGTCCGGGTGAGAACCGTTCAGTTCTACGCCCACGGCATAGGTCGTGACGGTCAGCAACGCGACGGCGGCGACCGTACGTATTTGTTTCAGCATGATTGCGATCTGCCTGATTCCCCAACAGGTTGGCGCACTATATTGCAGAAACGGGGGCAGTGGGCAAGCACAAGCGTTAGAATTGACACATCTGCCCGGTTTACCGCGGCGCTTTCCTACAGGTATCCCCATGGCCCTCCTGCCCATTCTTGAGTTCCCGGATCCGCGGCTGCGCACCAAGGCGGCCCTTGTCGAGGCTGATGAAGTGACCACGCCGGCCTTCCAGCAGCTGCTCGACGACATGTTCCAGACCATGTACGAAGCCCCCGGCATCGGCCTGGCCGCCAGCCAGGTGGACGTGCACAAGCGCTTCATGGTCATCGACGTCAGCGAGGAGCGGAATGCGCCGATGGTGTTCATCAACCCGCATATCGCCAGCGCCAGCGCCGGTGGCCGCGTGTACCAGGAAGGCTGCCTGTCGGTGCCCGGCATCTATGCCGACGTGACCCGCGCGGACGCCATCGTGGTGCAGTACCTGGACCGTGACGGCAAGGCCCAGGAGCTGTCTGCCGACGGCCTGCTGGCCACCTGCGTGCAGCACGAGATGGATCACCTGGACGGCAAGCTGTTCATCGACTACCTGTCGCCGCTCAAGCGCGAGATGGTGCGCAAGAAGCTGGCCAAACAGCGCAAGCACGTTGCCTGAGGGCGGGGAAACGGGGGAGTGGGAGCCGGGAATGAGGCGATGTCAGAGCTGAGTTGCCGCCGGTTCCGGCCCGTTTCCCAATCGTTTTCCTGCACCCCACGCGCATGAGAGGAGCCGCCTGCGCGGCGGTTCCGTCTCGGCCATCAGGCCGTCCCTGTTTCCCCCTTCCCGGTTCCCTGCCTCCATGAAAATCGTCTTCGCCGGTACCCCGGAGTTCGCCGTTGCCTCCTTGGGCGCGGCCGCGCGCCATCACGAAGTGGTGGCGGTCTACACCCAGCCTGACCGCCCGGCCGGCCGTGGCCGTGGGCTGATGCCCTCGCCGGTGAAGCTGGATGCCATCGCCCGCGGCATCCCGGTGTTCCAGCCGGAGACGCTGAAGACCGCCGAGGCGCAGGAGCAGCTGCGCGCGCTGCAGCCTGACCTGATGATCGTGGTGGCCTATGGCCTGATCCTGCCGAAGGCGGTGCTGGCCATTCCCACCCACGGCTGCTGGAACGTCCACGCCTCGCTGCTGCCGCGCTGGCGCGGCGCCGCGCCGATCCAGCGCGCGATCGAGGCCGGTGACGCCGAGACCGGCGTGTGCCTGATGCAGATGGAAGCCGGGCTGGACACGGGTCCGGTGCTGCTGTCCCAGCGCACCCCGATCAGTGATACCGATACCGGCGGCCAGCTGCACGACCGTCTGGCGCAGATGGGTGCGCAGGTGCTGTCCGATGGCCTGGGCCTGCTGCGCGCCGGTCTGAAGCCGATCGCCCAGCCACAGCCGGAAGCCGGCGTCACCTACGCTCACAAGCTGGACAAGGCCGAGGCCCGCCTGGACTGGAACCAGGACGCCGCCGCGCTGGCGCGCAAGGTACGCGCCTTCAATCCGTGGCCGGTCGCCGAGGCGACGCTGGCCGGTGAGCGCGTGCGCATCCATGGCGCGGTGGCCATCGACGGTACTGCCGGCAAGGCGCCGGGCACGGTGATCGGCGCGAGCCGCGACGGTATCGACATCGCCTGCGGGCAGGGCGCGCTGCGCCTGCGCGTGGTGCAGCGTGAGGGCGGCAAGGCGATCACCGCCGCCGACTACCTCAACGCACGCCGCGATCTGCGCATCGAGGGCTGACACGATGGTGGACGCGCCAACCGCGCCGCGTGACAAGGGCGCCGCACGCCAGCCCGGCGTGCAGACGCGGGTGCTGGCCGCCAAGGTGCTGGCCGCGGTGCT
>DALZZG010000120.1:0-2989 GCA_031987665.1 Stenotrophomonas sp.
GCGCCGCAGGCCGTGGTGGTCGGCTGCTCGGCAGGCGGCCTGGCCGCGCTGCATGTGCTGCTCGGCGGCCTGTCAGGCCCGCTGCCGGTGCCGATGGTGGTGGTCTGCCACAGCGGTTCGGAGGACATGCGCATGTTCTGCGAGCTGCTGGCCAGCCGCAGCGGCCTGACCGTGCGCGAGGCCGAGGAACGCCTGCTGCCGGAGCCCGGGCAGGTATACGTGGCGCCCTCCGGCTATCATCTGCTGGTGGAACGTAATGGCCATTTTGCGCTGAGCGTTGATCCACGGGTGGCATTTTCCCGGCCCTCGATCGACGTGCTGTTCGAGTCGGCCGCCGAATACTGGCGTGAACGGGTGGTCGCGGTACTGCTGACCGGCGCCAATTCCGATGGGGCCGAAGGCTGCGCGCGGGTGCGCGGCTGCGGCGGCACCGTGGTGGTGCAGGACCCGCGGACGGCACAGGCAGCGACCATGCCCGAGGCGGCGTTGGAACTGGCGGGGGCGGACCACTGCCTGCCGCTCCCGGAAATTCCCAAATTGCTGGAAACCCTATGTCAGTGAGCAAGCCGCTCGTTACTCAGCGCCCGAAGATCCTGGCGGTGGACGACAATCCTGCCAACCTGCTGGTGATCCGCCGCGTGCTGGCCAAACTCGATGTGGACGTGGTCGAGGCCGCGTCGGGCAACGATGCGCTGAAGGCGACGCTGGACGATGAGTTCGCGCTGGTGCTGCTGGATGTCTACATGCCCGACATCAACGGCTTCGAGGTGGCGGAGATCCTGTCTCAGGAAGAAAGCACGCGGCAGACCCCGATCATCTTCGTCACCGCCACCTATGCCGATGACGTGCATCGCCTGAAGGGCTATGGCTTCGGCGCGGTGGACTACATGGCCAAGCCGCTGGAAGCCACCATCCTGATGTCCAAGGTGCAGGTGTTCCTGGAGCTGTACCGGCACCGCATGGCGCTGCGTGACGCACTGGGCGAACTGTCCGAGCGCAACCGCCAGCTGGAGATCGAGGTGGAGCAGCGCAAGCAGATGGAGCAGGAAATGCGCCACCTGGCCATGCACGACATGCTCACCGGCCTGCCCAACCGCGTGCTGTTCATGGACCGCCTGGAGAGCGCGCAGCGCCGTGCCGAGCGCAACAGCGGCAAGTTCGCGCTGGTCTACGTGGACGTGGACCACTTCAAGGAAGTCAACGACACCTGGGGCCACGGCGCCGGTGACGCGCTGCTGGTGGAGCTGGCCGAGCGCCTGCGCGGCAGCCTGCGCGAGAACGACACCGTCGCCCGTCTGGGTGGCGACGAATTCGCGCTGGTGCTGGAGGAGCTGGACGACATCGCCGATGCGCACCGCCTGCTGGAGCGGGTGATGGGCAAGCTGCAGCAGCCCATGTGCTACCAGCGCCGCGACGGCGAGCAGATCAATCTGGACATCGCCGCCAGCATCGGCGTGGCGGCCTATCCCGCCGACGGCACCGAGGTGGACGCGCTGCTGCACGCCGCCGACCAAGCCATGTACCGCATCAAGCGCGGCCGCATCAGCCAGGAATGACCCGATGAAATGAAAAAGGCAGGAGCATCGCGCTCCTGCCTTTTTGTTTGTCTGCGTACCGCGTCGGCTTATGCCTCGAAGACGTGGCCCGTGATCGGCGGCGGCGTGGTGCCCGCGTTGGCCGGCGCCAGCATCTGCTTCCACGCGGCATAGACCGAACCGGCGAACACCGGCATCAGCACCGCCATCAGCAGCAGCTGGGCGATGGCCAGGGCGGCGGTCTGGCCGGCGACCAGGCCGACGATCATGGCCACGATCATCACCGCGAAGTAGATCGCGAAGATGGCGATGAAGGCCAGCACGAAGAACACCAGCATGGCCGGCAGGTTGTGCAGGCTTGCACGCAGGCTCTCGCGCAGCGCGTGCATGCCGGTGCTGCGCTGGAACATCACCTGCGGCGGCATCACGAACAGCGCCAGCGTCAGCGCGGCGAAGGTGGCCAGCAACAGCAGCAGCCACAGCAGGATGCGGCCCGCCGGCAGCGTGGCCACCAGCGATTCGATCTGCGCCGGCTCCGGCTGCACGCCGGACTGGCTGATCTCGTTGAGCTTGAGCATCACTTCGGACAGGCGCTGCAGGCCATCGGTGCCGACCAGCACCAGCAGCAGCGTGCCCAGCAGCAGGGCAGCCACCAGCTGCGGCAGCAGGGCGACCAGCAGGTGTGGCGCACGGCCTTCCTGCACGCCCTGCAGCAGGTGCGACGGACGCGCCGTGCGGCCCTGGTCCACTTCGCGCACCGCCCACAGCAGGCCACCCATGAACAGCGGGCCGGCCAGCAGCAGCAACAGCTGCACGACGGTGCCCAGCGCGGGTACCAGCAGGGACAGGGACAGCACCAGCGAGGTGCCGACACCCCACAGGATGCCGAGCAGGCCCAGCGCCATGGGTGCGCGCTTGAGCAGGCCAAAACCGGTCAGCAGCCATTCCGCACCGGCGGAGGCCGGTACCTTGCGAATCTCGCTCATTGCAGTTCCGAAACAGGGGGAGCGCCGGCCGAGGTGCCGGCGCAGGCGGATTATCGCCTGAAACGCGGGAAGGTTTTATGAGGCACAGGTAACGGGTGGGGGAGAGAGCGGGTGGTGCAAAGGCACCCCTCCCCAGCCTTCCCCTTTGCTGCGCAAAAGGGAGGGAGCGGATCGAGTGAGCGTGCAAAGGCACCCCTCCCCAGCCCTCCCCTTGCCTGCGGCAAAGGGAGGGGGCCAGAGCGGCTTTCCTGGCTCACCCCACGTCAACGCAGTCCGCCCCCTCCCTTTTGCGCAGCAAAGGGGAGGGTTGGGGAGGGGTAAGCGGTTTCCCGCTTTCCCACAATGAGCACTGAAACCTGCGCCCCCTCAGTGCCGCGTGCCATGCCGCACATGCCGCACGAAGCGGCGCAGCAGCTGGCGGGCCAGCGGGGCGGCGCTGACCTCGCGGGCGACGCTGCGGGCGCAGCC
>DALZZG010000121.1:0-2771 GCA_031987665.1 Stenotrophomonas sp.
TGACCGGCGTGGCCGTGGCGTTGGCGCCGCAGGGCAAGGCCGAGCTGGCGCTGCAGGAGCGTATCGCTACCGCACGGCGGGTGCTGGCCCTGAACCGTGCAGGTGAACAGGCGCTGCGTGTGGACCAGTTGGGCGAGGACGGCGGCGGGGCACAGGCGGCGTTCCGCGAGGCACTGGCGACCGACCCGGACAATGGCCGCGCCCGTCAGGGGCTGGCCGCCGTGGAAAGCGGACTGATACGCCGCGCCGAGCAGGCCGCCACGGTAAATTCCGATTTCCCTGCGGCCCAGCGCTGGCTGGGCAAGGCCGGCACCATCCGCGGCGAAAGCCCGACCCTGCTGGACGCGCGGGTGCGGGTGGAGAACATGCGCAGCGCACAGCTCGATGCCCTGCGCGTGAGTGGCCTGCGCGATCTGGCGTCCTCCAAGGGGCTGAAGGATGCACGCGCCAAACTGGAACGGGCCGAGCGCATCGCCCTGCCGGGTGACCGTACCGTCACCGTGCTGCGTGACCGCATTGAACTGGTCACCCACTACGGCAGCTTCCGACCGGGACAGGTGTTCAGTGATGCGCTGAAGGACGGCACCCGCGGTCCGCAGATGATCGTCGTACCGCATGGCCAGTTCCAGATGGGTGCGACGCAGGAGGAGGTGGGCGCCAGCGACGCCGAGCGGCCGCAGCATCCGGTGCGCTTCGACCGCGGTTTCGCGATGAGCATCACCGAGGTGACGGTGGGTGATTTCCGCCGTTTCGTGGAAGCCGCCAACGCCCGTCCACGCGCCACCCGGCGTGGCCACTCGGTGGTGTACGACGAGCGCAGCGGCAACTTCATCCGCCGCAGTGGCGTGGATTGGCAGTCGGACTACAACGGCGTCAAGGCGGCGCCGAACAGCCCTGTGATGCATGTGAGCGTGCGTGATGCAGAGGCATACGCAGCGTGGCTGACCGAGCAGACCGGCCGCTACTACCGCCTGCCGACCGAGTCCGAATTCGAGTACGCGCTGCGTGCCGGCAGGCAGGGGCGCTACCCGTGGGGCAGGGCGACCATTCCGCCGGACAACACGGGCAATTTCACCGGCAGCCTGGATGTCTCGCCTAGTGGCCGCCACTGGAACAACGCCTTCATCGGCTATGGCGATGGCTTCTGGGGCACCGCACCGGTGGCCATGTTCCGTGCCAACCCGTGGGGCCTGCACGACATGGGTGGCAACGTGAGCGAATGGGTGGCCGACTGCTGGCATTCCAGCTACCGCCGCGCGCCTGCGGATGGCGCGGCCTGGTACAACCCCGGCTGCCGGCAACGGGTGATCCGTGGCGGCAACTGGGCCAATGCGCCGGAGCAGACCCGCGCGGCCTGGCGGCAGTCGCAGGACTCGGACGTGACCTCGGCCCGCATCGGCTTCCGGCTGGTGCGCGGTATTTGATCTTGCTCATGCACCCGGGCGCGTTACCATCGGCCCCGGCCACTTTGGACCAGACGGAAACCCACCATGCGACAAGATCCTTTCGGCAACCAGAATACGGGCGGGCAACGCCGCCGCGGTGGCGGAATGTTCGGCAACATCCGCTGGATCATCCTGCTGGGTTTTGCCGTCTATGGCGGCTGCTACTACTTCAGCAACCGCTCCGTGGACCCGTATACCGGCGAGAAGGTGCTGATCGACAGCGCGCTCGACGCCGAGGAGGAAAAGGCGCTAGGCCTGCAGGCCTACCAGGAGATCCTGTCGCAGGAGCGCCCGGTGGACCCCAATTCGCAGATTGCCCAGCAGGTGCGTGGCATCGCCCAGCGGCTGATCTCCAAGGTGGACGTGGTGGAGACCTCGCTGGCGCAGGAACACGGCATGCAGCCGCAGCACTTCGCGCGTGATTTCGACTGGGAAGTGAATGTCATCCAGTCCGACGAGGCCAATGCGTTCTGCCTGCCGGGCGGCAAGATGGCGGTCTATACCGGGTTGATTCCGGTGGCGCAGAACGCCGACGCTGTGGCCGTGGTGATGGGCCATGAAATCGCCCACGCGCTGCTGCGCCACGGTGCCCAGCGCATGGCCCAGCAGAAGCTGACCCAGATCGGCCAGATGGCCGGTGCCGCGGGCGGGCTGGATCCGCAACAGCAGCAGATGATGATGTCGGCCATGGGCTACGGCTATCTGCTGCCGTATGCGCGCAGCCATGAAACGCAGGCCGATGAAGTGGGACTGATGCTGGCGGCGGCTGCCTGCTTCAACCCGGAGGAGGCCATTCCGCTGTGGCAGCGCATGAGCCAAGCTAGTGGTGGTCAGGCGCCGCCGGAGTTCTCCTCCACGCACCCGAACCCCGGCACCCGCATCCAGAACCTGCAGGCGCTGATGCCAAAGGCGATGGAGTACCGGCAGCGCTTCTGCACCGAGGGTGGCGCGCAGCGGCAGTAAGCCGGGCGCATGGCGACAGATCAAAAAACGCCGGCCTAGTGGCCGGCGTTTTTCATGGGACTGGTTTCAAGGGGCTGGATCAGGGCGCGCTGCCGCCCTTGTCGGGTATTGATTCCACCCGCAGCTGCAGCTGGCCTTCGGCCAGCCGTGCCTGCAGCTGGTCGCCCTGCTGCACCTGCTGGCTGCTGCGCACCAAGCTGCCGTCATCGGCGCGGGTGAGGATGGCGTAGCCGCGCGCCACGGTGGCCAGCGGGCTCACCGCTTCCAGCGAGCGTGCGATGCCCCTCAGGCGCAGGGCGTCACGCTGCTGCTGGCGCGCCATGGCGGCCTGCGAGCGGGGCGCGAGTGAGGCGAGTCGTTCGC
>DALZZG010000122.1:0-2708 GCA_031987665.1 Stenotrophomonas sp.
CGGCCATGCGCGGCAGGTCGCTGGCCGCCTCGGTGTGGCCGGCACGGGTCAGCACGCCGCCCGGCTGGGCGGTGAGCGGGAAGATGTGGCCCGGCTGGGTCAGGTCGGCCGGCTTGGCGTCGGGCTTGATCGCGGTGCGGATGGTGTGGGCGCGGTCATAGGCGGAGATGCCGGTGGTCACGCCTTCGGCCGCCTCGATGCTGACGGTGAAGTTGGTGTGGAACTGCGCGGTGTTGTGCTGGACCATCGGCATCAGCCCCAGCTGCGCGGTGCGCTCGCGGGTCACCGACAGGCACACCAGGCCACGCGCGTGGGTGACCATGAAGTTGATGTCCGACGGCTTGACCAGCTCGGCCGCCATGATCAGGTCGCCTTCGTTCTCGCGGTCCTCGTCATCGACGATGACGACCATGCGGCCAGCGCGGATTTCTTCCAGCAGTTCGGGAACGGGTGCGAAACTCATTGCGCGGCTCCTTGGCCCAGCAGGCGCTCGACATAGCGGGCGACCAGATCGATTTCAAGATTCACCGCACTGCTCACGCCGGTGGCGGCGAACGCGGTATTGGCGACGGTGTGCGGAATCAGCGCCACCTCGAAGCCTTCATCATCAGCTTCGTTGACGGTGAGGCTGACGCCGTCCACGCAGATCGAGCCCTTCTTGGCGATGTAGCGCAGCAGCGCCTTGGGCGCGGCGAAGCGCCAGCGCAGCGCGCGTGCATCCTCATGGATGGACAGCACCTGCCCCACGCCATCGACGTGGCCGCTGACCAGATGGCCGCCCAGGCGGTCGGTGGGGCGCATGGCGCGCTCGAGGTTGACCACCGCGCCTTCGGCCAGTGTGCCGAGCGTGGTGAGGTCCAGAGTTTCGGTGGATGCATCGGCCTGGAAGCTGCCGCCATCGAATGCGATGACGGTCAGGCAGACGCCGTTGACGGCGATGCTCTCGCCCATCTGCACCTGCTCGAACGGCAGGTTGCCCACGTTGAAGGTAAAGCGGACGTCGCCGCCGATGGGTTCGCGTGCGGCCAGACGGCCGACGCCTTCGATGATTCCGGTAAACACTAACGTTCTCCGCAGGAGTGAGCGAAAAACGCCGCAAGGCAAGGCGCACGCGCCCGCATAGGCCCGTGGCGCCGTCTTCTTTCATCCGGACTATGACCGTCGGCTCCGGCATCTGACCGGATCTGCTGACCCCCGGCCGTGGGCCGGGGCGCTCGCGGGCTCGTGCCCGAAGGCACCTACCGCCGGTGGGGAATCGCACCCCGCCCTGAAGACGTTTGTGGTTGCCGGCGAACCGGCCCGCCCATTGTAACAGTGGCTCCATACAGCTGGCTTAATACGAAACTTTCATTACAATGCGCGCGCCGTGACATGAGGTTGCGGCACCGGCCCGCAAGGGGCCGGCCGAAACGGATATCGACTTCTGAGAGAGAGAACCCGATGCGCAAGACCCTGATTCTGGCTGCCCTGCTGGCTGCCACCCCCGTTGCCGCCTCCGCGGCGGACCTGAGCTACACCTACGTTGAAGGCGGCGCCACCCAGGTCCGCGTCAACGACGACTTCCTGAACGACCCGCACGCCAACGGCGGCTACCTGCGTGGCTCCTTCGCCATTGCCGAGCAGGTCCATGTGTTCGGCGGCTACTCGCTGGTCTCCAAGAGCTACAACCTGGCCGGCGCCGCCCGTGCCAAGTACGAACTGGGCCAGGGCGAGCTGGGCATCGGCTACCACATGAACCTGAGCGACCACGTGGACTTCACCACCGACATCGCTTGGCTGCGCCTGAACGCCGAAGAGAAGATCACCGGTTGGCCGGCCTACAACGGCACCTACAAGAGCCACACCAACGCCGGCCGCGCCACGCTGGGCGTCCGTGGCACCCCGTCGCCGCGCACCGAAGCCTGGGTCAAGGCTGGCGTGATCGATGGCAGCGACCTGGACACCGAGTTCGTCGGCATGCTGGGCGGCCAGGTCAAGTTCAACAAGACCTGGGGTCTGGTGGGCGAAGTGCAGCTGCTGGACGACGTCGCTCAGTACTCGCTGGGCGTGCGCGCCAGCTTCTGATCCAGCGGTAACGGACCAGACAGAAACGGGAGCCGAAAGGCTCCCGTTTTCGTTGCGCCGTTTCTGTTGTGCTGATGCTCGTCTGGACGAGGCGGACCACGCGGCTCACACCACCCGAAGCAGCAGCCGCAGGTCGTCGCCCAGCATGCGTGCGTCGGCCACGTTCAATCGCCGTGCCTGCGCCATGTGCGCGATGCCCAGCCCTGCCAGCAGCGGGCGCGCGTCGTCGCCCATCAGCAGCGGCGCGACGTACAGCAGCAGCTCATCGACCAGACCGGCGCTGAGCAGCGCACCACACAGCGTCGGGCCTGCTTCGACATGCACCTCATTGATGCCGCGCTCGGCGAGCAGCGTCATAACAGCCTGCAGGTCGAAGCGGCCATCCTCCCCCAGCAGCACCGCAGCGAAGTCAGCGCCATCGAGTGTTGGCGGCGTGCTGGTCGGCGCATGCAGGTACAGCGTCGGCGCATCGCCTTCGCGCACGCGGCGGCAGTCCAGCGTGCGCAGCCGCGCATCCAGCACCACGCGCAGCGGCGGCAGGAACTCGCCTTCGGTGGGACGTGCGGTCAGTTGCGGGTCGTCGGCCAGCCCCGTCGCCGCGCCGGTGAGGATGGCACCGGCGCGCGCGCGCCAGCACTGCACAT
>DALZZG010000123.1:0-2615 GCA_031987665.1 Stenotrophomonas sp.
GAGCCCCTCTCCCGCGTGCGGGAGAGGGGTTGGGGTGAGGGCAGCTTTTCGGGCATTGCCGGTGAAGCCTCTGCCGAGCGTGGCTCGGCACTACAGGTTGGCATTACCGGAGAAGCCTCCGCCGAGCATGGCTCGGCACTACCGGTTTGCCGCGGGTGCTGGTGATTCGGCTTACAGCAAGCCGTCGCGCTTCACCGCGAGGTAGCGCTCGACCAGGGCTGCCGGCAGTTCCTCGGCGGTTACGTCCAGCACCATTACGCGATGGCTGCGCAGGGCGTCGTGTGCGTCGCTGCGTTGTTGCAGGTAGCGGGCGATGGCGCCGGCTTGCAATGCATCGGGCAAGGTCTCGACATCGCGTGTGGCCACGTCGTCCAGTTCGCGTTCGCGCAGGCTGGCCACGCAGACCAGGTGGCGCTTCTGCAGCAGGCGTACCGCGGCCAGCAGGTCTTCGATGTCTTCGTCGCGGACGTTGGTGATCAGCATCACCAGGCTGCGTCGTGACTGCCGCAGTGACAGATCGGTGGCGGCTGCAAGGTAGTCGGTGGCTACAGGTCTTGCTTGCAGGTCGTAGCTGGCCCGCAGCAAGGTGTCGATGGCGGACAGGCTGCGCTTGGGTGCCACCCAGCGGTGGTCGCCACCGCTGGCGTGCAGGCCCACGCCGTCACCCTGGCGCAGCGCCAGATAGGACACCACCAGCGCGGCATTGAGCACGTGGTCGAAGTGCGACAGTCCGCCTTCGGCCGCCATCATGCGGCGGCCGGTGTCGATCATCATCACCAGTTGCTGGTTCTTCTCGTCCTGGTATTCGCGGGAGATCAACTTGCGCGCGCGCGATGTGGCCTTCCAGTCGATCTGGCGCAGGCTGTCACCCACGCGGTATTCGCGCATCTGGTGGAAATCGGTGCCTTCACCGCGCCGCCGCTTCAGGTGGGCGCCGACCAGCCGCGATGCCATCTCGGCGCTGAGCAGTGCCAGCCGGGTCAACGGTACGAAGTTGGGATACACGCGCACGGTTTGCGGTGTGCCTGCCAGGCGTCGCTGGCGCCACAGCCATAGCGGTGACTGCAGGCGCAGGTGTACGCCCTCGAACACGAACGTGCCGCGATTATCCGGGGTGAAGCTATAGCTGAAGCGGCTTTCGCTGGCCTTGCCCAGTTTCAGGCGGCGGGGCAGGCCCTGGGCCTTCCAGCCATCGGGCAGCAGATCGAAAACCTCAACCCGTTGCGGCTTGAAGGCATCCAGCTGCAGCCAGGTTTCGCGTTCCACGCCCAAGGCCAATGCATCGGGCAGCTCACGGCGCACCAACGGGCTGGGGCGGCGCCACAGCAGCACCATGTCCAGCAGCGCAATCGCAGCAATGACCAGCCCGGTCACGGTCCATGGCAGGTGTGGCAGGTAATGCAGCGCCACCGGGATGCCCAGCAGGCCCCACAGCACCAACAGCCCGACCAGATAGGGCGATGGCCTCATCGTTGCGTCCCGTGCTTGTCGGTGGCGGTGGCGGTGGCGGTGATGGGCGCGGCCCGATCCCTTGGTGCGGCGCACGGCCGGCAGGCGGCGGCTGGCACAGCGCGTGCCAGCGCGTAATCGACATGCACCTGGGAGCGGACCACGCGGCTCACTTGCGCGGTGCCTCCACCTTGGCCAGCAGAGCGGTCAGGGCATCGTCGGCCGATTGCCCTTCGATCTGCAGTTCCGGTGCCAGTGCAATGCGATGGCGCAACGCAGGCTTGGCGATTTCACGCACATCGTCGGGCGTGACGAAATCGCGGCCGGCCAATACCGCCTGGGCACGCGCCGCACGGACCAGGGCGATGCTGCCACGCGGGCCGGCACCCAGAGCGATACCCGGCCACTTGCGGGTCGCAGCGACGATGCGCACGGCATAGTCGATCACCTGCGGGTCCACCGTGATCGCAGCGACCGCCTGTTGCAGCTCCACCACCTCGGCGCCGTTGAGTACACGCGGCACCTGTGACAGGTTGAAATCACTCGCAGTGCGGCCGGTGGTGATGGACTGCACCATCGCCTTTTCGTCTTCCTGCTGCGGGTAGTCGATCAACACCTTCAGCAGGAAGCGGTCCAGCTGCGCTTCGGGCAAGGGATAGGTGCCTTCCTGTTCCACCGGATTCTGCGTAGCCAATGTCAGGAATGGCGGGGTCAGCGCGAAACCTTTGCCTTCGATCGTGACCTGGCCTTCCTGCATCACTTCCAGCAGTGCCGACTGGGTCTTGGCCGGGGCGCGGTTGATTTCGTCGGCCAGCAGCAGGTTGGTGAACACCGGGCCGCGGCGGATCTTGAAGCTCTCGGTCTTGGGGTCGTATACCGCATGGCCGCTGACGTCGCTGGGCATCAGGTCCGGGGTGAACTGCACACGCGCATAGTCCAGCTCAAGTGCCTGTGCCAGGGCGCGCACCAGCAGGGTCTTGCCCAGCCCGGGGACGCCTTCGATCAACACGTGGCCACCAGCCAGCAATGCGATGAGGATCTGGTCGAGCACATCGGTCTGGCCGATGAAGGCCTGGCCCACTGCTTCACGCACGCGCTCGACGCGCTCGATCAACGCGCGGGCGGCTGCGCTGGGCGCCGCAGCGGGCGACGTGGCGGGTGCCGGT
>DALZZG010000124.1:0-296 GCA_031987665.1 Stenotrophomonas sp.
CCACAACGGCGGCCGCGTCCCGTCCGGCGGTGCCTGCTCCGGTGGCCGCCGCCCGGCTGTCGCCGATGGCGGCGGCAGGCCCGGCAACGACGCTTGCAGCTGCCAGCAACCCGGATGCACAAGCTGCATCCACCGCCCGTACCCTGGGCGGCATCCTGCTGCAGGTGGCCAGTTTCTCCAGCCGTGACAATGCAGCCAAGGCACTTGGCCAGTTGGCATCGGCCGGTATTGCCGGCGCCAGCCTGAGCGACATCGTCAGTGGCGGCTGCACCCTGTGGCCCCTGCGTGTACCGGCC
>DALZZG010000124.1:306-2505 GCA_031987665.1 Stenotrophomonas sp.
GACGCTGGCATCCGAGCCTGTGGTTGCCAGCAGTGCAAGCCAGGCTGCACCGCGTAGCGCCGTGGTGGCAGCGCCGGCCGGTGCTGCAGGTCGTGCCAATGCCGCCGCCTTGGCGCCCGTTGCGGCGGCCAGCAGCACCCCGGTCGACCCGGCCAGCCGCGCGCTGGGTTCCATCCTGCTGCAGGTGGCCAGTTTCTCCAGCCGCGAAAATGCAGCCCGCGCGCTGGGTCAACTGGCCTCGGCGGGTATCGTCGGGGCCAACCTCAGCGATATCGTCAGCGGTGGCCGTACCCTGTGGCGGCTGCGCGTGCCTGCCAGCGACCATGTCAGTGCGACGGAACTTGCCGGCCGCATTGCGGGTCTGGGTTTTGGCATGCCCCAGGTCGTACGCGACTGAACAATGCCAGCGCCGCCGGCATGCCGCCGGCGGCCTACAATGCCTGCCTGTCTTTTCTTTCCTCGTCCATCAGGAACCGTTTTCCGATGAAATTCCGTTTTGCCGCCGCCGCCCTGGCCACGACGCTCGCCGTCGGCCTGGCATCCGCCCAGACGCCGACCCCGACGCCGGTTCCCGCACCGGCCGCCGCGGCCGCCCCGGCCCAGGTGGCTACGCCGCCGGCACCGGTCCCGACCACCGCCGCCGCCTGGGTGCTGATGGACTATGCCACCGGCCAGGTGCTGGCTGGCGAGAACATCCATCAGCCGGTGCCGCCGGCCAGCATCACCAAGGTGATGACCTCCTACGTGCTGGCTGCCGAGATGAAGACCGGCAAGATCAAGCCGGACGACCAGGTGATGATGAGTGAGCGCGCCTGGCGTGAAGGCGGCGCAGGCACCGATGGCAGCTACAGCGGTTTTCCGGTCAACCAGACGGCGCGTCTGGAAGACATGGAAAAGGGCATGGCCATCCAGTCCGGCAACGATGCGGCCATTGCCCTGGCCGAACATGCCGCCGGCAGCCAGGAAGCCTTTGCGGCGCTGATGAACAGCTACGCCGCCAAGATCGGCATGAAGGACTCGCACTTCGTCAACGCGCACGGCCTGAATGCCGAGGGCCACCAGTCCAGCGCCTACGATCTGGCCCTGCTGGGCCGCGCCTTCGTGCGTGATTACCCGGAGACCTACGCCTACAACAAGATCAAGGAATTCACCGTAGGCAAGATCACCCAGCCCAACCGCAACCTGCTGTTGTGGCGCGACCAGAGCGTTGACGGCATCAAGACCGGCCACACCTCGGCCGCCGGCTACTGCCTGCTGAGCTCGGCCCAGCGTGGTGACCAGCGTCTGATCGCGGTGCTGATGGGCGGCGCTTCGGAAAAGCAGCGCGCCGATGACAGCCTGGCACTGTTGAACTGGGGCTTCCGTTTCTTTGAAACCCACCGTCTGTATGAGCCGGGCAAGGTGGTGACCAGCCAGCATGTATGGAAGGGTGCGGCAGACGAGGTGCAGCTGGGTGTTGCGCAGCCGATGCTGGTGAGCGTGCCGCGCGGTCGTTACAACGATCTGAAGCCGTCGATGGACGTGCCCAAGCAGCTGGTGGCGCCGATTACCGCGGGCCAGCAGATTGGTACGGTCAAGGTATCGTTGGATGGCAAGGTGGTTGCCGAGGCTCCGCTGGTGGCGGTGCAGGCGGTGGAAGAAGGCGGCTTCTTCAAGCGTCTGTGGGATGCCTTCATGATGTGGTGGAAGTCCGAGTAAGGGCTTTCACCGGCTGAAAAGCCGAGCGGCGTTGCGGTGTTCTGTTGACGGCTTGACGTCGATGGAGCGCGGCAACGCCGCTTTTGTTTTGTCTGCGAAAGGCGTGAAGCGCAGTTTTGGTCCCGCGTCGCCAAGCGCAGTTCCGCCCGCTCCCTTTGCCAGCGCAGCTCCGCTCCCTCCCTTTGCCGAAGGCAAGGGGAGGGCTGGGGAGGGGTAGCTTTTGCAGTTGCAGTTGCTCCTGGCTTTGGACTTTGACTTACCGGGCCCCTTCCGCAGCGACGGAGCCAGTGGGAAGAACCCGAAGGGCGACGTGCATGGATGCACGTCGTTTTTCGCCACGACAGGGATGTCGTGTCGAAAAATCCCGCTGGCGGAGTGGACTCGCGTCGCGTAGGCAGGGTGTGCTTGACCAGCCATCCGGCTGTTGAAAAGCACCTCTTTGGGCTACGTTTCTTTGCACAAGCAAAGAAGAGCTCTTCAACAGCCGAATGGCTGGTCAAG